>DASSQZ010000170.1:0-21846 GCA_035702105.1 Myxococcales bacterium
TTCGACGCCGCGCGCTTCACCATCTCCACCAGCTCGACCGGATTCCTCGCGCTCTGCCCCTCCGCGCCGTCCCGGGCGCTCAGCTCGTAGGGCGGCTCGCCCAACTGCGAGAAGTCGTGCCGCAGCCGCTCCAACTCGGCGAAGTCGGGCCCGCTCAGGAGCACGTGGTCCACCGCCGTCTCCCGCAGCGCGCCGTTGTGGCCCATGCGCACCACGATTTTCTGGCAGCCGTGCTCCGGGTCGTCGGCGATCTCCACCGACAACGACTCGTTGGGATGCTCGCTGGCCAGCGCCGCCTCGAGGGCGCCCTTCTCCCGCTCCAGCGCCGCCGGGTCGCGCAGCACCTCGGCCTCGAGGTGGGTGGCCGAGAGCGCCGCCTCGAGCACGCGGCCGTCGTGGCGCTTGTCCAGCCTGGAGAGAAGGCGGCGGTAACGCAGCACCTTGTCGAGCAGCACCTTGAGCAGCTCGCCGGAGATTCCCGAGCCTCCCGTTCCGCGCACCGTGGCTCCCTCGGTGCCGAGGTTGAGCAGGTGCGCGTCCATGGCGGCGTCGTCCTTCAGGTAGATCTCGCTCTTGCCCTTCTTCACCCGGTAGAGGGGCGGCTGCGCGATGTAGAGGTGGTGCTTGCGCGCGCCGTCGTCGGTCTGCCGCGCCACCACGTCGTGCATCTGCCGGTAGAAGAACGTGAGCAGGAGCGTGCGGATGTGGCTTCCGTCCACGTCCGCGTCGGTCATGAGGATGATCTTGTGGTAGCGCAGCTTGTCGATGGAGAACTCGTCGTGGATGCCGGTGCCGAGCGCCGTGATCATCGTCGCGATCTCCTGCGACGCCAGCATCTTGTCGAAGCGCGCCTTCTCGACGTTGAGGATCTTGCCGCGCAGGGGAAGGATGGCCTGATAGCGCCGGTCGCGTCCCTGCTTGGCGGAGCCGCCTGCCGAATCTCCCTCGACGATGTAGAGCTCGCACTTCTCCGGATCGCGCTCCTGGCAGTCGGCGAGCTTGCCGGGCAGCGAGGCCGAGTCCAGCGCGCCCTTGCGGCGGACCGTCTCGCGCGCCTTGCGGGCGGCGATGCGCGCCCGCGCCGCATCGCTGACCTTGGCCATCACCCGCTTGGCGATGGCGGGGTTCTGCTCCCAGAACTCGGTCAGCTTGCGGCCGACCAGGTCCTCCACGATTCCCTTCGCCTCGGTGTTGACCAGCTTGCCCTTGAGGTTGCCCTCGAACTGCGCGCCGGGGATCTTCACCGAGACCACCGCGGTCAGGCCTTCGCGGATGTCCTCGCCGGAGGGAGACTCCTTGATCTCCTTCCACGACCCCTTCTCCTCGCCGTACTTGACCACGGTGCGGGTGAGCGCGCTCTTGAACCCCACCAGGTGCGGGCCGCCGTCGACGGTGTTGATGTTGTTGGCGAAGGAGAACACCTTCTCGTCGAAGGCGTCGTTCCACTGCAGGGCGACGTGCACCTCGGCGCCGTTGACCTCGCCGCGCACCGCGATGGGGCTGTCGAAGAGCGTGGTCTTGTTGGTGTTGAGCAGCTCGACGTAGGCGACGATGCCGCCGTCGTACTTGAAGTCGTGGCTCTTGTTGCTGCGCTCGTCGCGCATGACGATGCGCAGGCCCGGGTTGAGGAAGGCGAGCTCGCGCATGCGGTTGGAGAGCACGTCGAAGTTGAACTCGGTGGCCTCCAGCACCGTCGAGTCGGGCTTGAAGGTGACGCGGGTGCCGCGCAGCGAGGTGGTGCCGATGGGCTTCACCTGCCCCACCGGGATGCCGGTCATGTAGCGCTGCTTGTAGATCTGGCCGTCGCGGTAGACCTCCACCTCCATCCACTCGCTGAGCGCGTTGACGCAGGAGACGCCCACGCCGTGAAGGCCGCCGGAGACCTTGTAGCTGCCCTGGTCGAACTTGCCGCCGGCGTGGAGCTTGGTCATGACCACGTCGAGCGTGTCCATGCTCTCGGTGGGATGCGGTCCGACGGGAATCCCGCGGCCGTCGTCCTGGACGCTGAGCGAGCCGTTGGCGTGGATGGTGAGCTCGATGGTCCTGGCGTACCCGCCCAGCGCCTCGTCGACGGAGTTGTCGACGACCTCGTAGACGAGATGGTGCAGGCCCTCGGCGCCGACGCCTCGGATGTACATGTGCGGCCGCTTGCGGACCGCCTCGAGGCCTTCGAGGACCTTGATGCTGTCGGCCGAATACTCACCGGGAGCGGGCGCCCCGGACGGGGGCCGCTTGTCCTGCGCTGTCTCCAAATCCACACCTCGGGGAAGTGCTCGGAAGTATCACGCGAAAACGCCGGGAAGCAAGGCGAAAAGCCGCCTGGATCACTCTGGAAGTACAGGGGTTTCCGGCGCGATCCGGCCGCCTCCCACTCGCTGGAAAATTGCCTCCCGCGGAGCCGCCGCCGCCACCAGTTCCGGGTCGGTGGTGGTGAGCACCACCTGCCCCTTCAGCGAGGCGAGATACGCCATCAGGAAGGCGTTGCGGGCGGGGTCCAACTCGCTGGAGACGTCGTCGAGCAGGAGGAGCGGCGCCCTGCCCTGCACGCTGCGCAGGTTCTCGATCTCGCCGATCTTGAACGCGAGCACCACCGCGCGCGACTGGCCCTGGCTCGCATAGAGCCGCGCCGGCCGCTCCCCGAGCGCGAGACCCAGGTCGTCGGCGTGCGGACCCACGCTCGTGTACCCACGCTCCCGGTCGCGGGGCAGGCGGCGGTGCAACGCTTCGCGCAGGCGCTCCTCGAGCGAGGGACCGCCTGCAGCCAGGCCGTCGGATTCCCTGCCCGCCGCGAGGTACGAGAGGGCGAGCGGAGCCTCTGCGCGCGCCACCTCGGCAAACGCCCGCTGCGCGTGGGGGCGAATCTCGTCGAGGACTTCCTCCCGTCTCGTCCGCAGCCGCGCGCCCAGGCGCGCCAGCGGCGCGTCGAAGCTCGAGAGCAGGGCCGGGTCGGCGGGCTGGCGCAGGAGTTGGTTGCGGGAGCGCAGGGCTCGCAGGTAGTCGCGCGCGTCCCGCAGGTGGGAGGGGTGCCGGTTCTGCACCGCGCGGTCGAGCAGGCGCCGCCGGCCTTCCGGCCCTCCCTTCACCACCGCGAGGTCGTCGGGCGTGAAGGCCACGGTGGCGAGGCCGCCGAAGAGCTCGTCGGCATCGCGCACCGGCTTTCCGTCCACCTGCGCCGATCGGCCTTCCCTGCCCGCCTCGACTTCCACTTCGCGCACGCCGCCGGGCAACGCGAGCCGGCCGCGCACCCGCGCCGGGCCTTCCGTCCCCAGCTTCACCAACTCCGCGAGCTTCTGCGCCCGCAGCGGGCGCAGCGTGGAGACGAGATGGCAGGCCTCGAGAAAGTTGGTCTTGCCCTGTCCGTTCTCTCCGAAGAGCACGGTGGTGTGCGGCGCCAGCGACACGCGCTGGTCTTCCAGGTTGCGGAAGCCGCGCGTGCTGACCTCGAGCAGCAGCACCTACTGCTTCACGCACATGTCGAGCGGCACGTCGTTGCCGGCGCTCCTGCACTCGTAGCTGGGCGGGCACCGGGGCGGCGGCTTCTTCGCCTTCCGGCTCACGTCCACCGGTGCTCCCGGCGTGACCTTCTGCGTTCCCGCCTCGAACGACGCGCAGGGCAGGACGCAGAATCCGCCGGCGGTGGCCTTGCCCTTGGCGTCGCTCTGGTGGATGCAGCGCTGCGCCCGGTGCCGGCAGTCGCTGTTCTTGCGGCAGCTCCTCCCCAGGCCTTCGGTCCGCGGATCGCGCGAGGGATGCTTCGCCGGCCGCGAACCGGCGGCTCCGATCAGGAGCAGCGCGGCGAGAAGCCCGTGCATCAGATCCGCATCGGCATGATCACCGCCGTGTAGCGGGTGCCCGCGCCGGGATCTCCCGCCGGCTTGAGGACTCCGGGAGACAGCTCATCGCAGAGCTCGACGTTCATCTGCGCCGCGTCCACCACCTGCAGCACGTCCATGAGGTAGCGCGCGTTGAAGCCGATCTGCAGCGGCTGCCCGTTGTAGCGGACCGGAATCTCCTCGCGCGCGTCGCCGAGATCCGGGTTCTGCGAGGTCACCCGCAGCGATCCCTCGGTCAGCTCGAAGCGCACCGCGTTGGTGGTGCGATCGCTCGAGAGCAGGCTCATGCGCTTGAGCGTGTCGAGCAGGCGCGGGCGGTCCACCACCACGGTGCGGTCCGCCTCCTTGGGGATCACCTGCATGTAGTCGGGGAAGGTGCCGTCGATGAGGCGCATCACCATGGTGACGTCGCCGCGTCGGAAGACGCCGGAGGTGTCGGTGAACCCCAGCTCGCAGGCGCCGGTCTGGTCCTCGGCGAGCAGCCGGCGCAGCTCGAGCAGGCCCTTGCGCGGGACGATGACGCCGCGCTTGAGGTTGAACTGGCCGTCGAGCGGCACCTGCACCAGGCTGAGGCGGTGCCCGTCGGTGGCCACCATCCGCACGATGCCTTCGCTGGTGTCGAAGAAGACGCCGTTCAGGCTGTGGCGGGTCTCGTCGGCGGAGATGGCGAACTGCGTCTTCTCGATCATCTCGAGCAGGGCCGCGGGCTCGACCGCGACGAAGCTCACCTTCTCGGCGCGAGGGAAGGGCGGATAGTCCTCCGCCGCCTGTCCGACGATGTTGAACTCGGCGGCCCCGGAGGTGAGCTTGACCCGGTTGTTGGCCTCGCGCTTGAGCACCAGCGACTTCTCCGGCAGCGCGCGGACGATGTCGTAGAGCTCCTTGTGCTTGAGCGCGACCGAGCCCGCCTTGCGCACCTCGCAGGGATGGGTGCCGGTGACGCCGATCTCCAGGTCGAAGGCAGAGACGCGCAGCCGGCCGTCCTCGCCTGCCTCGAGGAGCACCGAGGCGAGGATGGGCATGGTGCTCTTCTTCTCGACGATGCCCTGCGCACGATAGAGAGCGCGGGAGAACTCGTCGGTCCCGATCTGGATCTCCATCTGGTGCATGCCTTTCTGATCAGGAGAAGAGGATCTCGTAATCCTGATAGAGCCTGTGGATCTGTTGGCGGTGCGGGTTCAGCGGCAGGATCGTTGATCTTCGGCCTGCGGACAACCGGGAAGGCTGGCTGTGCGCGGGTTGTGTAGCGCCCCGTCGAGAATCGGGCAACAGGCTGCTCTGCCGGTTCTTCACAGGACGATGGGGTTCAGCTGTGGAGGCGGCGAAGGAGGGCCTCGACGGTCTTGGCGAGGTCGGGCTCTTCGCCCATGAGCTGCTCGATGCGCTGCTCGGCGTTGATGACGGTGGAGTGGTCCTTGCCGCCGAACTTCTCGCCGATCACCGGGTAGCTGAGCGCCGTGATCTTGCGGGTCAGGTACATGGCCACCTGGCGGGCCCGGGCGATGTTCTGCTGCCGGCGGTCGCCCTTGATGTCCTGCGGCTTCACCTGCATGGCCTCGGCGGCGACCTTGATGATGGTCTCCACGTCAGGCTTGTCTCCGCGCACGACGAGGATGTTCTTGAGCACGTCCTGCGCGAGCTCGACGGTGAGCGAGGCGCCGGTCAGCGAGGCGAAGGCCGCCAGACGGATGAGCGATCCTTCCAGCTCCCGGACGTTGCTGCGGATGTGCGTTCCGAGGAAGAGGGCGACGTCGTCGGGGAGCGAGATGTGATCGGTCGCTGCCTTCTTCTTGAGGATGGCGACGCGGGTCTCGACCTCCGGCGGCTGGATGTCGGCGATCAGGCCCCACTGGAACCGGCTGCGCAGGCGTTCCTCGAAGCCCTCGATCTCGGTGGGCAGCTTGTCGGAGGTGACGAAGATCTGCTTGCCGCCCTCGTGAAGCGCGTTGAAGGTGTGGAAGAACTCCTCCATCGTCTGCTTCTTGTTGCTGAGAAACTGGATGTCGTCGAGCAGGAGGATGTCGCACTTCTCGCGGTAGCGCGCGCGGAACTCGGGCATGCGGTGCTGCTCGAGCGCGTGGATGAGGTCGTTGGTGAAGGCCTCCGACGAGAGGTAGACGACGTGGCAGTTGGGGTTCTGCCGCAGGGCGTGGTTGCCGACCGCGTGCACGAGGTGCGTCTTGCCGAGGCCCACTCCGCCGTAGAGGAAGAGCGGGTTGTAGGCCTTGCCCGGCGCGTTGGCGACGGCGGTGCAGGCGGCGACGGCGAACTGGTTCGAGGGGCCCACCACGAACGAGTCGAAGGTGTACTTGGGATTGATCTGGAGCTGGCGGGAGGAGGGCGGGTTTTCCGACGCCGAGGGCTGGGTGATCGCCGGCCGGTCGGAGGGGACCGGCGCCTCCACGGAATCGTCGGCACCGGGCCGCTCCCGGACCACGAACTTCACCGCGCACCTGGCTCCGTACTGGGCCTCGAGATCCTGCAGGAGCACGTCGAGCAGGTTGTCCCGCACCCAGTCGATCATGAAGCGGCTCGAATGGGCGAGCGTGAGCTCGTCGCCCACCAGGCCCACCGGCTTGATCGGCTCGAAGTAGGTCTGGAAGGTGTGGCGGGAGAGGCGACCTCTGAGGCGCTCGATGGCCCTCATCCAGAGGTCGACGGCGGCTCTCTCGGACTCGAGGGAAAGGTCTGCTGCAGGGCCGTCCACAGGCTTGTTCACAGCTGTGGACAAGGAGCCGGGCATCGATGAACCCCCGCGGAAGTATTCACGAAAATGTGTGCCCTCGAGCGCGCAACGCGGCTCGGTGGCCGTGGGTTCGCTTCGTTGTGGATCTGTTTACCGGACGACGGGGATCGGAACGCGGCGCGGACCCTAGCAAACGCGGCGAAAGGGGATCAAGAGGGATCTCCAAAGTGGGCGGATCGACGCGGGATCGCCGGCCGGGCGGGCGGGCGCTCCGGGAAGATGCCGGCCGCATTCCGCCGGCACGGAGAAAGTGGCCGGCTTCCTTGACTTACCTGCTGCTGCGTGGTTTCTTGCCGCGCTTTTCGCTCTCAGGAGGCAGTCGTCGTGAAGCGCACGTACCAGCCGAGCAAGGTCCGCCGCAACCGCGAGCACGGATTCCGCAAGCGCAACGCTACCCGGGCGGGCCGCAACGTCCTCAAGCGCCGCCGCGCAAAGGGCCGCAAGCGGCTCGTGGTCAGCGCGCCGAGGAAGTAGCGGGGAGGGCCGTTGCCCCCCTGCACCTTTCCCAAGACCGCGCGCCTCCTGCGGCGAGCGGAGTTCACCTCGGTCCGGCAGGGCGGGCTGAACTTCGCCGACGGCCCCCTCGCCGCAAGCTTCAAGCCGCGCGAGCCGGCGCCGGTCCGGCCGGGAATTCCAGGGGCGGTCGCGCGGGTTGGACTGACCGTCTCATCGAAGGTGGGAGGCGCGGTGGTGCGCAACCGGGTCCGACGGCGGTTGCGCGAGGCCGTGCGTCTGGAGTTGAGCACGCTGCCGCCAGTCGACCTCGTCATCGTTGCGCGCGCCTCGTCCACGCGGGCGTCGGTGGCCGACTTCAGATCCTGGTTGCGCAGGGCATCGGCACGGATACGCAAGGGGGCCGCATGATGCGCCTTCTCTCGCTGCCGCTGCTGGCTCTGCTCTGGGTCTACCGGAGGCTGATTTCCCCAGCACTTCCGCCGTCTTGTCGATACTTCCCGAGCTGCTCGCAATACGCCCAGGAGGCGGTGCGCGCCCACGGGCCGCTGGTCGGCGCGTGGCTGGCCGTGCGGCGGCTGTCGCGTTGCCACCCCTGGGCCCCGGGCGGGCCCGACCCCGTGCCGCCCCCGCGCCCCCGAAAGAGACTCGCATGACGAATCAGAACCGGAACCTGCTCGTTGCCGTAACGCTGTGGCTCGCCCTCATGTTCGGGCTGAACCTGCTCTTCCCGAACCTGATGGGCGTGAAGCACCCGCCGGTGACGCAGAAGGGGCAGCCAGCGGCGGCGCAGCAGCCTGCGCCTTCCGCCGCCGCGCCCGCCAGCGGAGGAACCGCCGCCGCGCCGAAGGCCGCCGATGTTCCACGTGGAACGGCAGAACCGCGGCCGCCGCCGAAGACCGTGGTCTTCGAGACGCCTCGCGCCCGGGTCGTCGCGACCAGCGAGGGCGCCGCGGTGAAGAACATCCTCCTCCTCGGAGACAAGTGGACGCGGCACAAGGGGGCAAAGGAAGAGTCGCAGGTGGACCTCGTCCCGGTGCACGAGGGCGAACCGCTGCCGTTCTCCACCGTCGTTCGCGGGGCCGATGGCGCCGCCCTGATCCCCGCGGATGCCGCGTACGCGGTGGTGGAGCAGGACGCCACGCATGCGACGTTCCGGGCAGAGCAGGGTGGGGTGACCGTCACCAAGACGCTCTCGTTGAATCCGCAGACCTACGGCATCGCGCTCTCCGTCGAGGTTGCTGCCGCCGAGGAGGTGAAAGGAACGCTGGCGGTGCTCTCCGGAGGCCACGCCGAGCAGCCGGCGGGAGGTCTCTTCGCTTCCCGCACCAATACGCCGGCGCGGACCATCTGCGTCCACGGGAACGACAAGGTCGAGCGCCTCGCCATCGGGGCCAAGACGCCAGTTTTCGAGGCGCCGGCCGCCGAGTTCGCCGGCATCGACGAGCAGTACTTCCTCACCGCGGTGATGCCGCCCGAGGGAGTGGCCGCGTCCTGTCGGCTCGAGGCGCACGGCGAGAAGGTCGGCTCGCTGATCTCCTCGCTGGTCGTGCCTCTCTCGGTGGGCAAGGGCGCGGCGGTGACGCTCTCCTTCAAGGGCTATGCGGGCCCCAAGGACGACGCCGAGCTGGCGGCGGTGGCCGCCCCGCTCAAGCACTCCATCGACTGGGGATTCTGGTCGGTGATCGCGGAGGTGCTGCTGGGGGTGATGAAGTTCTTCCAGCGCATCGTCCCCGGGCACAACTGGGGCGTCTCCATCATCCTGCTCACGCTGGCGATGAAGGTCGTCACCTTCCCGCTGCAGCACAAGAGCATGAAGTCGATGCAGGAGATGCAGCGCATCCAGCCCCAGCTCGATGCCTTGAAGAAGAAGTACGCGGGCGACACGCAGCGGCAGAACCTGGAGCAGATGAAGCTCTTCAAGGAGCACGGGGTCAACCCGATGGGCTCGTGCCTGCCGATGTTGATCCAGATGCCCATCTGGTTCGCGCTCTACACCACCCTTCAAGTCTCGGTGGAGCTCTACAACGCGCCCTTCATCCACGGCTGGCTCGACGACCTGACGGCGGCGGACCCGTTCTACGTCCTGCCCGTGGCGATGGGCATCACCATGATCCTGACGCAGGTGCTCACGCCCACGCCCATGTCCAACAAGAGCCAGAAGACCATGGGTTACGTGATGAGCGGCTTCTTCTCCCTGCTCATGCTCACGCTCCCGTCCGGTCTCACTCTCTACATCTTCACCAACAACGTGCTCTCCATCGGGCAGCAGATGTACCTGCGCCGCCAGTTGCACACGCATCCGCCGAAGGCCAGCGGCCAGACCATCGAGGTCGAAAACAAGAAGGACGACCGCTCCGGTGGTAGTGGAGGCGACGCGGACCGTGCCAAGCTCCGTGCATAAGATGGTCGACTCGCCGCGAAAGGCTTCCGCGCGCAAGAACCCGCTCTTCGGGGCGGCGGTGGTCAAGGCCGTGCTCCGCAAGCGGGGCGGCGTGGGCGCGACCAGCGCGCTGTACGAGGGAATCCTTCGGGATCTGGGCCTCACCGACGCGGAGGTGGAGGCCTATCTCGCGGATCATGCGGTGGAAGTGGAGCAGGCCATCAAGAGCCACGGCCGCCGGGGAGACTGAATCCCATGGCTGACGCGCACGGCACCCTGTTCGTCGCCCGGTCCGCGGGGCCGGGCCAGGTCCGCGAGGAGCAGGTTCCGTTCTCCGATCTGCAGGGCCTCCTCGACGCCTGCGTGGAGCACGCGGAGGGGGAGGCGTTCGTGCGGGTGCAGATCAGCGGCACCAGTTCGGGCGAGCGGCGCCGGCTGGTGCTCGACTTCGGCTACTTCGGCCGCGAAAACGGGGAGTGAGCGTGGACGCTGCGCGGCTCAAGAGGATCGCAGAGGGGGCGGCGCAGATGGGGCTGCAACTCGGCCCCGAGCAGCTCAAGCTCCTGGGGCGGCACGTCGATCTGCTGCTGAAGTGGAACAAGTCCATCAACCTGACCGCCATCACCGATCCGGACGAGGTGGTGGAAAAGCACGTGCTCGACTCGCTGGCGGTGGTCCCGGTCTTGCCGAGCGGGAGCCTGCTCGACGCGGGAACCGGGGGCGGCTTCCCCGGGATCCCGATCGCCATTGCGAAGCCGGAGCTCGAAGTCACGCTGGTCGACTCGGTGCAGAAGAAGGTGGCCTTCCTCAAGAGCGCGCTGGCGGAGCTGAGATTGCCCAAGGTCAGGGCCTACGCCGCCCGGCTGGAGGGGAACCCCTCGCGCGAGGACCTGCCCCGCGTCCATGCAGCGGTCGCGCGAGCCTTCGCCCCGCCCGCGCAATGGCTGCCTCTCGCCGAGCAGTACGTGCTCCCGGGAGGGGTGGCCATCTGCATGCTCGGGCCCGGGGACGAAGTCCCCGAGAGGGTGGGCGACCTGGCGCTCCAGGAGCAACTCTCCTACGAGCTGCCGTATTCAGCCTCCAGGCGACGCCTCGCCATCTACAAGCGCGTCTGACGTTCCACGTGGAACAGATCGGGCTCGGGTCGCCCCTCGGCTCACGTGTGCGCGGGCGATCGGGAAGGCTGCGAGCGTTGGCGGACCCCGGTGTCCGACCCCTCGATCTGGTCGACGATCGCCTCGGAGAACTGCTTCAGGTCGTCCGGCTTGCGGCTGGTGATCCAGTTGCGGTCGATGACCACCGCCTCGTCCTTCACGTTGGCGCCCATCTGCTTCAGGTCGTCCTGGATGGTCTGCCAGGCGGTCATCGTCCGGCCCTTCACCAGGTGTGCGGCGATGAGGAGCTGGGGGCCATGGCAGACCGCCGCCACCAGCTTGCCCGCCTGATCGAACGCCTTGACGAACTCGACCATCCGCTTGTCCACCCGCAGGTGATCGGGCGACTGCCCGCCCGGGATGAGCAGCGCGTCGTAGTCGTCGGGGCTCACCTCGGCGATGCCCTTCTCCGCCTTGACCTTCTCCTTGCCCTTGTACCCCTTCAGCTCCTCGCCGGCCTTGAGGCCGATCACGTCCACCTGGTAGCCCTCGGCCTTGAGCCTGTCGTAGGGGACGCGGAACTCGGAATCCTCGAAGCCCTGACCCAGAACGCACGCAATCTTCATCGGTGTCTCCAAAGGTTGGAAGGCGTGAAAGATGCGGGGCGGCGGGGGCGCGCGGAACCCCGAGGCCGCAGAAAATTCGCCGCCTTCGTTCCACGTGGAACGCCCGCACGGCCGCTTGCTCCGTGTCGGACGCGCGTGGTAATCGCCGCTCACCACGGGAGGCGAGATGGCGCTGGTGCTGGCGGTCGTCAACCAGAAGGGCGGGGTGGGAAAGACCACCACGGCGGTCAACCTGGCAGCCTCGCTCGCGGCACAGGAGAAGCGCGTGCTCCTGGTCGACCTCGACCCGCAGGGCAACGCCACCAGCGGCCTGGGGATCTCCCGCGAGCAGGGCGACCGGCCCACCATCTACCAGGCGCTCCTGGGCGAGGCTGACCCACGCTCGGCGGTGCTTCCCACCGGCGTGCCCCACCTCTTCGTGCTGCCGGCCAGCACCGATCTGGTCGGAGCGGAGCTGGAGCTCGTCGCGATGGAGGGGCGCGAGTCGCGGCTCCGCAGCGCCATCGAGCCGCTCCGCGACGCGCACGACTACATCCTCATCGACTGCCCGCCGTCGCTCGGGCTGCTCACCATCAACGCGCTGGTGGCGGCCGATCGCGTGCTGGTTCCACTGCAGTGCGAGTACTACGCGCTCGAGGGCCTGGGCTCGTTGCTGCGAACCATCGACCTGGTCAAGGGCTCGCTCAAGCCCGAGCTGGAGGTCGAGGGCGTTGTGCTCACCATGTTCGACGCGCGCAACAACCTGGCCCGGCAGGTGATGAAGGACGTCCAGGCCAACCTTCCCGGCCAGGTCTACGACACCGTCATCCCGCGAAACGTCCGCCTGAGCGAGGCGCCCAGCCACGGCATCCCCGCCATCCTCTACGACATCGAGTCCAAGGGCGCGCAGAGCTACCTGCAGCTCGCCCGGGAGCTGTTGCAGCGGCAAACCTCCCGCACCGCAGAACGCAAGCGCGCGTAATCACAGGAGTATCCATTGCTGGATCCGAAGGCGCAGTTGAAGCGGCAGGCGCTGGGACGCGGCCTTGGCGCGCTCATCCCGGGGGGCTCTCCCGCGGAGCGCAAGGGCGTGATGAACCTCGGCATCGAGGAGATCCGCCCCGACCGCGGGCAGCCGCGGCGGCACTTCGACGAGGCGCACATCGAGGAGCTGGCGGAGTCGATCCGCACCAAGGGAGTGCTCCTGCCACTGATCGTGCGCCGCTCCAGCCAGGGCTACGTGCTGGTCGCCGGCGAGCGGCGCTGGCGCGCAGCGCAGAAGGCGGGTCTGCGCGAGCTGCCGGTGATGGTGCGCGAGGTCACCGAGCGGGAGGCCTTCGAGCTGGCGCTGATCGAGAACATCCAGCGCGAGGACCTGAACCCGGTGGAGGAGGCGGAGGCGTATCGCCGCCTGATCGACGAGCACGGCCTCACCCAGGAGGAGCTGGCGGCGCGCGTCGGCAAGGACCGGAGCACGGTGGCCAATGCGCTGCGGCTGCTGCGCCTGCCCGACGCCATCAAGCAGGCCATCGTCTCGGGCGAGCTGAGCATGGGGCATGCCCGTGCGCTGCTCGCCATCGCCGACGAGGGAGACCTGCGAAAGGCGGCCGAGAAGGTGATGGCCGAGGGGCTTTCGGTGCGCGCCGCCGAGGCGCTGGTGCAGCGGCTCAAGTCGAAGCGGCTGCCGCAGAAGGCCCGCGAGGGGCACGCGAGCGCGCAGGTGAAGCACCTGGTCGAGAAGCTGCAGCGCAAGCTCGGCGCGAGGGTCGAGCTGAAGGACAAGGGAGGCAGCGGCACGCTGGAAATCCGCTACGCAAGCCTCGAAGAGCTCGATGGAGTGCTCGCGGCCATCCTGGGAGAGTGACCATGGCGGAGAGCAAGGCCGGAGCACCCGACGCCCCCGCACCGGAGATCCGCGTCGCGCGCCCGGCGGCCGGCGCGCCTCGAACCGGGCCTGGAGCGGTGCCCAGGCTTGAGCTGACCGGCCGCGCAATCTGCGTGGCGGTGGTGGTCGCCGCGGTGATGGGCGCCGCCGAGCCGGTGGTGGTGCTCAAGATCGGCTACGGGCCCAACATCTCCGTCGTCAGCGCCTTCCTCGGCTTCATCGCCATCTCGCTGCTCGGGCTCGTCACCGGCACGCGCGGCACCCGCTGGGAGAACAACCTGGTGCAGACGGCAGGCACGGCCGCCGGCTCCGGCGTCGGGTTCATGGCGGTGGTGCTCGCGGCCATCGACATGCTCAACGACCGCGGCCTGCTCGACCTGCACCTCTCGGCGCTGCAGATCTTCGCCTGGCTCGCTCCCAGCGGCCTGCTCGGCGTGCTGCTCGCGGTGCCGCTGCGCAAGCACTACATCGATCAGGAGGGCCTGACCTTTGCCGACGGGACGGCTGCGGGCGAGATGCTGCTCGTGCTCGACGAAGGCCCGAAGCAGGCGCGGCCACGGGTGGCCGCGCTGGCCTTCGGCGGCGCCATCTCGGCGGCGTGCACGGTGGCGCGGCAGTCGTTCGGATGGATTCCCGAGACCCTGAGCTTCACCTTCCTCTCGACCCACGCCGCGGCGCTGCGGCTCGGCACCGAGGTCGGCGTTCTCTCTCTCGGCGCCGGGCTGCTGATCGGGCTGCGGGTGACGGCCTCCATGCTGCTCGGCATGGTGCTCGCGTGGGTGGTCGCGCCCGAGCCGCTCTTCCGCGCAGGGCTGGTCCCCTCGCTGACCTTCAACGCCATCCTGCAGCGCTGGATCATGTGGCCCGCCACCGGCCTGATGGTCGCGGGAGGCCTCGCCGCGCTGGCGCTGAAGTGGAACGTCATCGCCAAGACCTTCCACGGCCTCGGGTCGAAGGATGCCGATGCCGGCGGCGACTTCCCCATGAAATGGGTCATCCGCGGCGCCATCGCCTGCGCGATCGTGCTGGCGGCGGTGCAGAAGCTCTCGCTCGGCTTCCCGGTCTGGCTCTCCTTCGTCTCGGTGGGCCTCTCGCTCGTGCTCATGCTGGTGGGAATCCGTGTCCTGGGAGAGACGAACTGGGCGCCCATCAGCGCCATGGCCAACGTGATGCAGGCCGTCTTCGCGGTGCTCGCTCCGGGGCACGTGCCCATCAACATGATCGGCTCGGGCATGAGCGGCGCGGTGGCGGCGAACGGCGAACACCTGATGCAGGACTACCGCGCGGGCAAGATCGTCGGCTCGACCAACCGCAACCTCACCCTCCTGCAGCTGATCGGCGTACCGGTGGGAGCGCTGGCGGTGGCGGTGGCGTACCCGATGGTGCGCGCGAAGTACGGCGTGGGCGGGGAGGGCGGCCTCAGCTCGCCCATCAGCGTGAAATGGGCCGGGTTCGCAGAGCTGCTCTCGAAGGGCTTCGGCGCGCTCCCTCCCTCCGCGCTGCAGGCGCTGGTCGTCGCCCTGATCGTCGGCGTCGCGCTGACCCTGCTCGAGCAGACCAGGTTCAGCCGCTTCGTCCCCTCCCCGACCGCCGTGGGCCTGGGCATGCTCATCCCCGGGTTCGCCGTCATCCCCATGGTGGTCGGCGGCGCGGTGCAGTTCGTGTGGCACAAGGTGGGTCCGAGGAGCGAAGGCGTCTACAACACCCCACTCGCGTCCGGGTTCATCACCGGGGAGGCGCTCGTCCTGCTGATCCTCGCGGCGCTCGCGTTCAAATAAACCTGACCGCCTGCTTGTTTCGCGATCTGCTAGAAACCACCCCCGAAAGGACGCACAAGCATGGTCACCAACACCGCTCCGACTTCGCCGGCCCCGGCGCCTTCCAACGTCTCTCCGCTGCCGACGGCCTCGCGCGGCCCCGGCGACCTCAACGCGCTGCTCGGCAAGGGCAGTCAGTTCGAGGGCAAGCTGCTCTTCGAGGGCACCGTCCGCATCGACGGCAAGTTCTCCGGCGAGATCGTCTCGACCGACACCCTGATCATCGGCGAAGGCGCCGAGGTGAAGGCCACCATCAAGGTCGGCACCCTCACCTGCCTGGGCGACTACCAGGGCGACGCCACCGCCACCAAGTCCATCGAGCTGAAGGCGCCCGCGCGCGTCCGCGGCAACATCACCACCGCCTCGGTGGTCATCGAGCGCGGCGTGTTCTTCGACGGGACCTGCAAGATGGACACCGCCGGCACCAGCACTTCCTCGGGCAGCAGCAGCGGCAGCATGTCGAGCGGCAGCATGTCGACGAGGAAGTAGAACCGAACGACCTTCACCGCAGAGCGCGCCGGCGACTCTGCGCGCCCGGCGCGCTCTGCGGTCGATCCCAAGAATCTAGTGCTTGCCGGGGGCGGCCTGCGTGCCCTGCGGCGAGACGGCAACCTTGATCTGGCGAGGCTTGGTCTCGGCCTTCTTGGGCAGGAAGACGCGCAGCACGCCGTCCTTCGACTCCGCGGTGATCTGGTCGACGTCCACGGTGTTGGGCAGCGTGAAGGTGCGGCTGAACGCGCCGTAGGTGCGCTCGATGCGGTGATAACCGTCGCGCTTCTCCTCGTTCTCCAGCTTGCGCTCGCCCTTGAGCGTCAGGGAGTTGCCCTCGACCTGGATCTCGACGTCCTTGGCGTCGATCTCCGGCAGCTCGGCCTTGAGGGTGATGCCGTCGGCGTCCTCATAGACGTCGACCAGGGGAGACCAGGTGGCGGACACGGCTTCCTCCGCCTCGCGGCCGCGGTACGCGTCGCCGAAGGTGCGGAACAGCTGGTCCTGCAGTGCGAACAGGTCGCGGAACGGATCATTGCGACGAACGATGGCCATGACGATGCTCCTTTCTCGAACGGATACCAATGGGGTCGACTGCTTTCGCCCCTCCCGAGAACGGCGGCAACGTAAAGCAGGCCGACCTCGCGTCAAGTGGGGTACCCTGCCTCGCCGATGCCCCGCCCGCTGAGTTTGCGCAACGCACCCTTGCTCGAAGACCTGCCGCAGGGCGAGCTGGAACAGCTCGATGGCCTGGTCCAGCCGGTGGAGCTCGAGGCGTCCCAGACCCTGGTGGATCGGGGGCAACCCAGCCCGGGGCTGGTGCTGGTGGAGGAGGGCGCGCTGGAGGTCCTGCTCGACGCCACGCCCATCTGTTCGCTCTCGCCGGGAAGCGTGTTCTCGGAGGAGTCGCTGCTCCTCGACATGCCCGCCGCCGCGACCCTTCGCGCGGCGGTGGCGTCGCGCGTCGGCGTGCTCGAGCGCCGGGCGGTGGACGAACGCCTCGACCTGATGCCGCGCCTCTGGGAGGCGCTCGACAGGGCGTGGAGGAGGCGGGTGCTGGCGCCGCGGCTCTACTCCATCGACCTGTTCCGCGGGCTGAGCGCCGAGGCGCGGCTGGCTCTGGCGGAGGCGTTCGAGACGGTCGACCTCGCGCCCGGCGCGACCCTGGCTGCGGAGGGCCGGGCGCTCGACTGCCTCTACTTCGTGCGGGAAGGGCAGGCGGAGCTGGAGGAACGCGGCGGGGACCCGGTGGCCCTGCGCGCCGGCGACTGCGTCGGCGGCGACCTCGAGCTCGTGCAGGATTTTCCCCAGCCGGCGACCGTGACCGCCCCGTGGGGACTGCGCGCGATGAAGCTGACCCGCCCCGTGCTCTCCTCGGTACTCTCGCGTTTCGACGGCGCCATCGACGCGCTCCACGCCGCTGCGCGGCAGCGCAGGGGCTCGCCGCTCTGACCCGCCTGCGACGCGCTTACTTCCGCCGCCGGGTGCGGCGGGGGCGCGCCACCTCGTCCAGCGCCCGCCCGTTGGGCAGATCTTCCATCAACCCGCCGGGAACGCCGCCTTCCGCCACCACCGTGGAGAGCGGGTGCTCCTTGTGGCGGCCCTTGGGACGGCGCATCCTGCCCAGCTCCTTCTTGGCCACCCGCACCAGCCGGTCCGCGGCCACGTCGAGGCAGCCGTAGACGTCGGGCGTGCTCTCCTCGATCTGGATGGTGCGTGCGCCCGGCATCCGCAGGGTCAGGTGGCACTCCTTCGACTCGCCGCGGTTGCCGTTGTCCTTCCCCACCTCGACGCGCAGCTCGGCTGCCTCGCTGTCGTAGAAGCGGCGCAGCGGCTGCAGAACGTGCTCCTCCGCGTAGCGCTTCAGCCCGGCGCTGACCCGCATCTGCTTGCCCTGGACGATGAGCTTCATGCGGCAAAACTACGCACAGACCGGCAGCGCCGCAGCGCATTGACCCTGTTGGGCGCACTGTGTTAGCTAGCCGCGCCTTTACGGCATTTTGACAGGAGCCTTGGCTTTGGTGGACTCCAGCGTCGCTCGACGTTACGCCCGCGCCCTGTTCGCGCTCGGCCTCTCGGAAGGCCGCCCCGAGCAGTACGGCGACGAGCTCTCGGCGCTGCTCGACGCGATCAAGCAGACCCGCGAGCTCGGCTTCATGCTGGCGAACCCGGGGTACTCGCAGCAGCAGCGCAAGGCGGCGGTGGACGTCGCGGCCTCCTCCCTGCGGCTCTCGCCGCTGACGGTGAACTTCCTCCGCCTGCTCGTCGACCGGCAGCGCATCGGCGACCTGGCCGGCATCGCGCGGGCCTACGCCGCCATGGTCGACCAGCACGCCGGCCGCGTGCGCGCGACGGTCACCTCGGCGCGCCCCCTCACCGAGGACGAGCTCGCCCGGCTGCGCGAGGCCATCGGACGGATGACAGGCCGCACCATCGTCCTCGAGTCGAGGACGGATCCGGCGCTGATCGGAGGGCTGGTGACGCAGGTCGGCGCCACCCAGCTCGACGGCAGCGTGCGGACGCAACTCGAACGCATGCGGGACGAGCTGAACGGCTCGTCCCTCTGACCCTTCGCTTCACGGAGCAACCGAAATGGCTGAGATCCGGGCCGATGAAATCAGTCGCATCCTGCGGGAACAGATCAAGGGCTACGGCAAGCAGGTCGAGATCAGCGAGACGGGCACCGTTCTCTCCACCGGCGACGGCATCGCCCGGGTCTACGGGCTCGAGGGCGTCATGGCCGGCGAGCTGGTGGAGTTTCCCCAGGGCCTGATGGGCCTGGTGCTGAACCTGGAGGAGGACTCGGTCGGCGTGGCGCTGATGGGAGACCAGCAGCACCTGCGCGAGGGCGACGTCGTCAAGCGCACCGGCCGCATCGCCGACGCGCCGGTGGGCCCGGAGGTGACGGGCCGCGTGCTCAACGCGCTCGGCGTCCCCATCGACGGCAAGGGTCCGCTCACCGGCAAGCTGCGGCGCAAGATCGAAGTGAAGGCGCCCGGCATCGTCGCCCGCGAGTCGGTGAAGGAGCCGATGCAGACCGGCATCAAGGCCATCGATTCGATGATCCCCATCGGCCGCGGCCAGCGCGAGCTGATCATCGGCGACCGCCAGACCGGCAAGACCGCGGTGGCGGTGGACGCGATCATCAACCAGAAGGGCCAGAACATGTTCTGCATCTACGTCGCCATCGGCCAGAAGCAGTCGACCGTGGCCCGCGTCGTGGACAAGCTGAACCAGTTCGGCGCCATGGAGTACACCACCGTCGTCACCGCCAGCGCTTCCGACCCCGCTCCGCTGCAGTTCCTCGCCCCGTACACCGGCGTGACCATGGGCGAGCACTTCCGCGACAACGGGCAGCACGCGCTCATCGTCTACGACGACCTCTCCAAGCAGGCGGTGGCGTACCGCCAGCTCTCGCTCCTCTTGCGGCGCCCGCCGGGCCGCGAGGCGTATCCTGGCGACGTCTTCTACCTGCACAGCCGCCTGCTCGAGCGCGCCGCCAAGCTCTCGAAGGAGAAGGGCGGCGGCTCCTTGACCGCGCTCCCCATCATCGAGACGCAGGCAGGCGACGTCTCCGCCTACAGTCCCACCAACGTCATCTCCATCACCGACGGCCAGATCTTCCTCGAGACCGACCTCTTCAACGCCGGCCAGAGGCCCGCCATCAACGCCGGCATCTCGGTCTCGCGGGTGGGCGGCTCGGCCCAGATCAAGGGGATGAAGAAGATCGCCGGCTCGCTGCGCCTGGAGCTGGCGCAGTACCGCGAGCTGGCCGCCTTCTCGCAGTTCGGCAGCGACCTGGACAAGACCACGCAGGAGACGCTGGCCCGCGGCGCGCGCCTGACCGAGATCCTCAAGCAGGGACAGTACGTGCCCATGCCGGTGGAGAAGCAGATCGTCCAGATCTACGCCGGCACGCAGAAGGACAAGCAGGGCGTGGTCTGGATCCGCAACGTCGAGGTGGCGGAGGTCCAGCGCTACATGCAGGAGCTGCTCGAGTTCATGGACGCGCGGCACCCGCAGGCGCTCAAGCTCCTGCGCGAGAAGAAGGACCTCACCGACGACGTCCGCGCCGCGCTGGATACCGCGCTGGAGGAGTTCAAGGGCATGTTCAGGCCCGGGGCGGCGAAGGCCTAGATGGCCTCCCTCCGCGCCATCCGCTCCCGCATCAAGTCGGTGCGGAGCATGCAGAAGATCACCAAGGCCCTGAAGCTGGTCTCGGCCGCCAAGCTCCGCCGCGCCCAGGACGCGGTGGTCCGCACCCGGCCGTATGCGCAGGCCCTGGACGAGCTGCTCGCCTCGCTGGCCCGCGCGCGCGCCAACGCGGACATGCCGCCGCACCCGCTGATGGACGTGCGCGCGAAGCCCACGCGCATCGAAGTGGTGCTGCTCACCTCCGACCGCGGCCTCTGCGGCGGGTTCAACGCCAACATCATCCGCCGGGCGCAGCGTTTCATCGTCGAGGAGGGGGACAAGTACGAGGTCATCCAGTTCTCCACCATCGGCAGGCGCGGGCGCGACTTCGCCAAGAAGCGCGGCATCCAGACGCGCAAGGACTACGTCGGCTTCTTCGGGCGCTTGCGCTACTCGATGGCGAAGGAGGTCGCCGACGACCTGATCGCCGAGTACCGCGAGCGCAAGCTGGACGCGGTCTACCTCCTCTACAACCAGTTCAAGAGCGCCATCACGCAGGTGATCACGCTCAAGCAGCTCCTGCCCATCGTCGCCGAGGCGGAGCAGCAGAAGACTTCCGGGCAGGGCGGCTTCATCACTCCCGAGCACATCTACGAGCCCTCGCGGCCCCAGCTGCTCGAGCAGCTCATTCCCCGCGAGCTGGCGATGCAGATCTGGCGGGCGCTGCTGGAGTCGGAAGCCTCCGAGCACGGGGCGCGGATGAGCGCGATGGAGTCCGCCACCACCAACGCCAACGAAACCATCGGGCGCCTCTCGCTCGAGTACAACCGCGCCCGCCAGGCGTCGATCACCAAGGAGCTGATGGAGATCGTCTCCGGCGCAGAGGCGCTCAAGTGAAGGACGAAAATGGCCGTCGCGATGAATGAGATTTCCAAGGTCGGCAAGGTCTCGCAGGTGATCGGGCCGGTGGTGGACGTGGAGTTTCCGCCCGGAGCGCTGCCCGAGATCTTCACCGCGCTGACGCTCTCCAACCCCGGCATCTCCGACAAGCCGGACAACCTCACCATCGAGGTGGCCCAGCACCTGGGCGAGGACACCGCGCGCTGCATCGCGATGGACTCGACCGAGGGCCTGGTGCGCGGGCAGCCGGTGCGCAACACCGGCGGGCCCATCTCGGTTCCGGTGGGCAAGGAGGTGCTCGGGCGCATCCTCAACGTCATCGGGGAGCCGGTGGACGAGAGGGGGCCGGTCAATGCCACCCGGCGGCTGCCCATCCACCGCGACCCGCCCGACTTCGAGGAGCAGGACGTGCGCATGGTGCCCTTCGAGACGGGCATCAAGGTCATCGACCTGCTCGCGCCCTACCTGCGCGGCGGCAAGATCGGCCTCTTCGGCGGCGCCGGCGTGGGCAAGACGGTGCTCCTCCAGGAGCTGATCAACAACGTGGCCAAGCAGCGCGGCGGCTTCTCCGTCTTTGCCGGGGTGGGCGAGCGCACCCGCGAGGGCAACGACCTCTACACCGAATTCCAGGAGGGCGGCGCCAACGCCGTCATCAAGACCAACGACCTGGAGAAGAGCCTGGCCGTGCTGGTCTACGGGCAGATGAACGAGCCGCCCGGCGCCCGCGCCCGCGTGGCCCTCTCCGCCCTGGCCATCGCCGAGTACTTCCGCGACGAGGAGGGCAAGGACATGCTCCTCTTCATCGACAACATCTTCCGCTTCACCCAGGCAGGCTCCGAGGTTTCCGCGCTCCTCGGCCGCATCCCCAGCGCGGTCGGCTACCAGCCCACCCTCTCCACCGAGATGGGCGGGCTCCAGGAGCGCATCACCTCCACCAAGAAGGGCGCCATCACCTCGGTGCAGGCCATCTACGTGCCCGCGGACGACCTCACCGACCCCGCGCCCGCCACCGCCTTCGCCCACCTCGACGCCACCACCGTGCTTTCCCGAGGGTTGACCGAGATCGGCATCTACCCCGCGGTGGATCCGCTCGACTCCACCAGCCGCATCCTCGACCCGCAGATCGTGGGCGAGCGCCACTACAAGGTGGCCCGCCGGGTGCAGTCGGTCCTGCAGCGCTACAAGGAGCTGCAGGACATCATCGCCATCCTCGGCATGGACGAGCTCTCCGACGAGGACAAGCTCACCGTGGCCCGCGCCCGCAAGGTGCAGCGCTTCCTCAGCCAGCCCTTCCACGTGGCCGAGCAGTTCACCGGATTCCCCGGCAAGTACGTGAAGATCGAGGACACCATCCGCTCCTTCGAGGAGCTGCTCGACGGCAAGCACGACAACCTGCCCGAGCAGGCCTTCTACATGGTCGGCAACATCGACGAGGCCGTGGAGAAGGCGAAGACGCTGGTGCGCTGATGCCGCTCTCCATCGAGATCGTCACTCCCGAGCAGCGCGT
>DASSQZ010000171.1:0-6438 GCA_035702105.1 Myxococcales bacterium
AGGATCCGGTGGCCTCGCAGGCGCCCGTCAGCGTGAAGCCCGCCGCTCCCGCCCGGACGGACGCGCCGGCAAGGTCGCCCGCCGCCACGGTGCCGCCACCGCCGGTGCGCACGGCGCTGGTGGTGCCTCCGGCGGCGCAGGAGCCGGTACAGGTGGCCCCCGCCGGCGCCGTCGCGCTCACCCCTCCGCCGCGCGACCCCGGCGCCTACACCGTCCAGGTCGGCGCCTCGCAGGACCGCGCCGAGATCGCCCGGCTCGAGAGCCGCGTCCGCGGCGCCGGGCTCAAGCCCTACGTGGTCGAGGCCAGGCTCGGGGCCAAGGGCACCTGGTATCGCGTGCGGGTCGGTTCGTTCCGCGACAAGGATTCCGCCAACCGCTTTCGCAAGGACGTCGAGCGCGAGCTGCGCACCGCAGCCGTCGTGATGCCGACGCGCTGAACCCATGCCCGAAACCAAGCCTGTCCGCGTCGAGAAGCCCTGGGGTCACGAGCTCATCTGGGCGCACACCGCGCGCTACGTGGGCAAGATCCTGCACATCAAGGCCGGGCACGCCCTCAGCCTGCAGTACCACATGGCCAAGGACGAGACCGTCTACATGCTCGCCGGCAGGATGCGCTTCCAGACCGGCGCCGAGGGCGAAGAGCTTCGCGAGGCGGTGCTGGGGCCCGGCGAGGCGTTCCACATCACCCCTCTGTTGCGCCACCGGATGATCGCGGAGACCGACTGCGACGTCCTCGAGGCAAGCACGCCCGAGCTGCAGGACGTGGTGCGGCTCGAGGACCGGTACGGCAGGACGAAATAAGTGCGGGCGGTGGTGCTGGGCGGCGCCGGATTCATCGGCAGCCATCTCGTCGATCGCCTGCTCGCGCGCGGCGACGAGGTGGTGGCGGTGGACAACATCCTCACCGGCCGTCGCGACAACGCGGAGCGCCACCGGGGCGAGGCGCGCTACACCTTCGTCGAGCACGACATCTGCCAGCCCATTCCCGTGATCGGGCCGGCAGGAGCGGTCTACAACCTCGCCTCTCCGGCCTCGCCCATCGACTACGCGAAGCTGCCCCTGCAGACGCTCGACGTGGGCTCGCTGGGGACGCGCAATGCGCTGGAGCTGGCGCGGCGCGCGGGGGCGACGCTGGTGCACGCGAGCACCTCGGAGATCTACGGCGACCCGCTCCAGCATCCGCAGCGCGAGGACTACTTCGGCAACGTGAACCCGATCGGGCCGCGCGCCTGCTACGACGAGGCCAAGCGCTTCTCCGAGGCGCTGATCACCTCGTTCGGGCGCGTCCACGGCACGCCCTGGCGGCTGGCGCGCATCTTCAACACCTACGGCCCGCGCATGCGCACCGACGACGGGCGGGTGGTTCCTGCCTTCGTCACGCAGGCCCTGCGCGGCGAGGACTTCACCGTCTTCGGCGACGGCAGCCAGACCCGCAGCTTCTGCTACGTGGACGACCTGGTGACCGGGCTCCTGCTGCTCCTGGAAAAGGGAGACGGCCGGCCCGTGAACCTGGGCAACCCGCGCGAGATGACGCTGATCGAGTTCGCCGGGACCGTTCGCAGCGTGGTGGGCAAGGGCGGCCGCGTCCGCTCGGTGCGCCCGCTCCCGGAGAACGACCCCAGGCAGCGGCAGCCCGACATCACCCGCGCGCGCACGCTGCTGGGCTGGGAGCCGAAGGTCTCGCTGAAGGAGGGCCTCGTGCCCACGGTGGAATGGTTCCGGAGAGAGCTGGGGCTCTAGCAGGCCGGGCTCCGCCGCGCCGGATCGATCAGTCGAAATCCGTCGGAAGCCGTGGTTCGTCGTGATGGGCGAACATGCGATCGACCTGCGCCCTGGTGATTCGCCCGGGGGAGAGGTCGGGCAAGTCGTCCCTGGCGAAGAAGGCGACTTCGCTGGTCTCGACGCTGGGCCGGGCGGTCCCGCCGGTGATCTCGCAGAGGAAGAAGATCTTGTAGATCGACGCGGGGTGACGCGAGACGTGCCCTTGCTTGCGGTAGTCCCAGATCGCCGCGACCTTCAGCGCGCGTGCCTCGAAGCCGGATTCCTCGGCGATCTCGCGGATCACGCACTCCGCCGCTGACGCGTTGACGTCGGCCCAGCCGCCCGGCAGGGTCCACAGACCGTCGCTGCGCTCCCGCACCATCAGGATGCGCCCCTCCACGAAGGCCGCGCCGCGGACGTCCGCCTTGGGCGTGGCGTACCCTGTCTCCTGGCGGAAGAGCTCCAGCACGGGTTCCAGCGCGGTTCCGGAGCCCGACGACATCAGAGAGGCCGCGAGCCCGAGCACCCGCTCGTACCGCTGCCGGTCGAAGGGCTCCCTCGCGTACGCGAGGCCGGTCTGCGCGATGGCCCGGAGCTCCCGTGCGATGGTGAGCCACGCCGGTTCGGCCATGCCTTCAGTATCGAGCCCGGTCCCCTGTCGGACAAGACCGGCGCCGGCACGAAGGTCTCGGATTGACGGAGCCGCGGTTTCGTCCATGGATCCCGCGATGCCGAACGAAGAGCAGATCCGCCTCTGGAACCAGGTCAACGCGCCGCGCTGGCAGCGGTTGCGCGCCGCGACCACGCGGTCGCTCGCGCCGTGGGGAGAAGCCGCGCTGGAGGCGCTCGCGCCGCGCCGCGGGGAGAGCGCGCTCGACGTGGGCTGCGGCTTCGGCGAAACCACCGTGCAACTCGCGCTCCGCACCGGCCGCGCTCTCGGGATCGACGTCTGCGAGCCGTTCCTCGAGACGGCGCGCGCGGAGGCCATCGAAGGGACTCGCTACCTGCTCGCCGATGCGCAGACGCATCGCTTCGGCGAGCAGTTCGACCTGCTCCATTCGCGATTCGGGGTGATGTTCTTCGAGGATCCCGCCGCGGCGTTTCGCAACCTCCGCTCCGCGCTGCGGCCGGGGGCGCGCATGGCGGTCGTGGTGTGGGCGCCGTGGCAGGAGAACGAATGGGTCACCCTCCCGCTTGCGGTGCTGCGGCGACAGATGCCGGCGCCGGACCCCTCGCCAGGGCCGGGTCCGTTCGCGCTGGCGGACCGCGACGCTCTCGCGCGGCTGCTCGCGGGCGCGGGGTTCGAGGATGTGTCGATCGCCCGGGTGGAGAGGCCGTTCGGGGCGGACGCGGCCCAGCTTGCCGAGCAGGGGCCGGCGGCGGCGGCGATGCGGACAGCCGGGGCGGGCGAGGAAGTGCGCGCGAGCTTCGTCGAGCAACTGACGCGGGCGCTCCAGGGCCGCGCGCTCCGCGGGGTGGCGCTGATCGCCAGCGCCAGGGCGGGGTGATCGCGCAATCCGCGAACCGGGCTTCGCTGCGCACGATCCGGGCCTGGCGAAACTCCACTCGCACCCGAGAGCGCACCTCGCGAGGCCCCCAGCCCAGAAACGCGAACCCGAACCTGAACCTGAACTCCGAGCCCGGCCGAGCCCTGCACCTCTTCATCATCGCGGCCGCTTCGGCATCAGCCAGCAAGGCGGAGCCTGTCGTCAGCGAGGGTCACGCCGACGCCCAGCATCCACCATTGCGGACGCGCGACGAGCGCCGGTCCGCTCCGCTTGAATTTTGAGCAATACGGATCCAGCTCGTTCGCGGCGCCATCGCGGCACAAGCCGTGCGCGCGCCAGTTCTCCAGCACGTACCGCACCGCGTTCGCTGCTTCCCGTGGCGAGCGGAGCAGGTGGGAGCGATAGCGGTCGGCAAAGACCGCCCCGCGGCGGCGCATCACCGCATTGAGCGCGCGCGCCATGCGAACCTCGAGCCCTTTCATGGCGCGGCCCAACTGGACCGCGTCGGGAGCCTCGACGATGAGGTGGATGTGGTTCCCCTGCACGGAGAAGTGGACCAGCCGGTACCCGAACCGCTCGCAGCCGCGCTGGAACGCGCGCCGCAGCGCGCGAAAGCAGCGATGCGTTCGCAGGTTCCACACCTCCGCTCGCAGCCGGAGCGTCACGTGCAGCGTGCCACGTCGGAACCGCTGCCGGGGCCGGTGCGGAACGCTTCTTCGCGCCGCCCTCCGCTTGCGTCCGGCGCCGGCCCGCGCGCCTCCCTATTGCCGCAATGGAAGCTCCTGCTGCCCTGGAATCATGGCGTCCACCTTACGGAAGGGGTCCGACATTCGCGGGCGGTCGCCTTGTCGCAGGCGCGGATGAATGTCACGTTCGGGCCGGGCCCATCCCGCTGCCTCGAAGAACGACTTCGATTGGGCGCACACCACCGCGATCCACAGCGCCAGCGCGCCGCCGCGTGCCGGACGAAGGGCGGCAATGCGCGGCTGCTCTCGAGCCGTGTTTCGCCGGCTCGACCCTCGCGCCAGCCGCGCCGGGCCAGGTGTGATCGCTTCATGATGCAGACCCCGCCGCTGCCGGCGCCGAGCGCAAGCGCGGATCTCGATGGGGCGGACAACCCGGGGCGCCGCGAACCCGCGGGATCTTGATCGGGCCGACACCCACGGCACCGCCCGGTCGAGCGTCGCAGCCAGGCCCGAGAGGGGCGGGGCCCCCTGTTTTCGCGGCGGCGCACCTGCCCGCGCTACAGGTACCGCCGCACCCGCTTCATGTACTCCCGGTAAGGCTCGCCGAACTTCTCGCTCAGGTACGCCTCCTCCCGCAGCACCGCCGTCCTGTGCACCGCCAGCAGCGCCAGCGGCGCCAGCAGCGCGATCCACCCCCGCGCCAGCACGCCGGCGATGCCGATGGTGAACACCGTCATCCCCACGTACATCGGGTTGCGGGAGAACCGGTACGGCCCGCGGTGGATCAGCTCCGGCGACGGCGTCCACGGCTTGGGATCCTGCCCGGTGCGCCGGAACCATCTCACCGACCAGAGCAGGAGCGCCACCGCGGCCACCACCAGCAGGGCGCCGGGCGGAGCGCTGGCCACGATGCCGAGGCGCAGCCCGGGCAGGAGCGCGCCCACCACGATGGCCAGGGCGAACCAGACCGGCGGCGGGACCCGGACGCGAGCGCCCCCCTGCCTGCTGCGGACGGCGCTCTCCGAGGCGTTGTGCATGGCCGCCCCCCATGTTATCCCCCGCAACCTTCCATGTCAGAGCAGAACCAGCACCTGCGCAACTTCTCCATCATCGCGCACATCGATCACGGCAAGTCCACGCTCTCCGACCGCCTGCTGGAGAAGACCGGCACCGTGACCGCCCGCGAGGCGCAGGACCAGGTCCTCGACAACATGGATCTGGAGCGCGAGCGCGGCATCACCATCAAGGCGCAATCCGTGCGCATGGCCTGGCAGAGCAAGCGCGACGGCAAGGACTACGTCCTCAACCTGAGCGCCACCCCCGGCCACGTCGATTTCGCCTACGAGGTCAGCCGCTCGCTCTCCGCCTGCGAGGGCGCCGTGCTGGTGGTGGACGCGTCCCAGGGAGTGGAGGCGCAGACCCTCGCCAACGTCTACCTCGCCCTCGAGCACGACCTCGCGGTGGTGCCGGTGATCAACAAGATCGACCTCCCCTCCGCCGACGTGGAGGAGACCCGCAGGGAGATCGAGGAGGTCATCGGCCTCGACGCCTCCAAGGCGGTGCCGGTCAGCGCCAAGGAAGGCGTGGGCATCGAGGAGCTGCTCGAGGAGATCGTGCACACCGTGCCGCCTCCGGAGGGTGACCCGGCGGCGCCGCTCAAGGCGCTGATCTTCGACAGCTGGTACGACAGCTACCGCGGCGTGATCATGCTGGTGCGCATCTTCGAGGGCACGGTGAAGCCGCGGCAGAAGATCCAGTTCATGTCCAACCGGCGCGAGTACGAGGTGAGCGAGGTGGGCGTCTTCGCCCCCAAGGCGCGGGGCAAGCCGGAGCTGATCGCGGGCGAGGTCGGATTCGTCGTCGCCAACGTGAAGGTGATCCACGACGCCAAGGTGGGCGACACCCTCACCGACGCGCTGCGGCCCACCGACAGGTCGGTGCCGGGCTTCAAGGAGATCAAGCCGATGGTGTTCTCGGGGATCTTTCCCGTGGACTCGTCGGACTACGAGAACACCCGCGACGCGCTGGAGAAGCTGCGCCTCAACGACTCGGCCTTCACCTACGAGCCGGAGACGTCCCAGGCGCTCGGGTTCGGCTTCCGCTGCGGGTACCTGGGCCTGTTGCACATGGAGATCGTGCAGGAACGGCTCGAGCGCGAGTACAACCTCTCGCTCATCACCACCGCGCCCTCGGTGGTCTACAAGGTGCTGAAGAAGGACGGCACGGAGATCACCGTCGACAATCCCGCCAAGCTTCCCGCCGAGGGCGAGATCGAGAAGCTGATGGAGCCGATGCTGCTCTCGCACGTCTTCGTGCCCAACGAGTACGTGGGCGCGGTGCTCCAGCTCTGCCAGGATCGCCGCGGCGTGCAGAAGGACATCAAGTACATCGGCACCAAGCGGGTGCAGATCACCTACGAGATCCCGCTCGCCGAGGTGGTGTTCGACTTCTTCGACAAGCTCAAGAGCATCTCCCGCGGCTAC
>DASSQZ010000172.1:0-59609 GCA_035702105.1 Myxococcales bacterium
GAGCCGAGGTAGAGCTCCTGCACGTCCTTGGGGCTGGGCTTGAGGATCACCTGGTACTGGTGGTGCTGGTGCAGCCGGTTGGGGTTCTCGCCGAAGCGGCCGTCGGCAGGCCTGCGCGAGGGCTCCACGTACGCCACGTTCCACGGCTCGGGACCGAGCACGCGCAGGAAGGTGGCGGGGTTCATGGTGCCCGCGCCCACCTCCAGGTCGTAACCCTGCATGAGGGCGCACCCGCGCCCGGCCCAGTAGGTCTGGAGGGCGAGGAGCAGGCCCTGGAAGTCCTTCGGTGCGTGCGCGTCGGGCATCGGGCGCGGGAACGTAGACGCACCGCGGCGAAATCGCAAGACGCTACTTCTTCTTGGCGGCGGGCGGCGCGAGGAACGACACGTTGTCGCCCGCGGGCGGCGGAGGCGGTTCGGACACCGAGGGCTCGCCGCGGATGTGCTCGAGGATGGACCTGTGGGTGTCGAGCATGGCGGAGAGCTGCTGGATGAAGCCGGCCCTCGCGCGCTTGAGCTCGTCGATCTCGCCGATGAGCTGCATCCGCCGCTGCTGCGCGTTGGCGATGATCTTCTCCGCCTGCAGCTCCGCGTCGGAGAGGACGATGTCCGCCTCCTTGCGGGTGCTGTCCTTCATCTCGTCGGCGAGGCGCTGCGCGGTGGTGAGCGTCTGCTGCAGCAGCTGCTCGCGGTCGCGGAACTCGTTGATCCGCGCTTCCCTGCGCCGCAGCTCCTCGTCCTGCTTGTTGAGCTTGCGGGTCATCTCCTCGAGCTCGTGCGCGCACAGCTCGAGGAACGAGCGCACCTCGCGCTCGTCGAGCCCGCCGAGGCGAACCTTGCGGAACGTCTTCTGCTGCAGGTCGATGGGCGTGAGCTTCATGGCTCGGAGACTACACCTTCGGTCAAGCTTCCATTCCTGCCGGCCGGCGCCGCGGCCTGGGCCGGCGCAGCAGGCGCTGGAGCGGGCGGGGGGCCGGGAGGCACCGCAGCGAAGACGCCTCCGCGCTGGGTGGCCTTGACCCGGTACATGGCCTCGTCGGCGCGCAGGACCAGGTCGTCGGGCTCGCGCGCGTCGTCGGGGAAGGCGGCCACTCCCAGGCTGGCGGTGAGCGCGAGCGGGCCGTAGGGCCGGTCGGCGAGGAACGGCTGCCGCGCGATCTCCGCGCCGATGCGCCGCGCCGCGGCCACCGCCTGGTCCTTGCTCGTCTCCGGCATGAGGATGACGAACTCGTCGCCGCCGTAGCGCACCGGCACGTCGGTGGAGCGCAGGGTCTTGAGCAGGAGCGTGCCCACCTCGTGGAGCACCTGCGAGCCGGCCTGGTGGCCGTGGGTGTCGTTGACGCGCTTGAAGTGGTCGAGGTCGAAGAAGATGAGCGAGACCGGGTGCCCGAATCGGGTGGCGCGCACCACTTCCTGCTCGAGCTGGCGGCGCAGGTGGCGCGAGTTGAAGAGCCCGGTGTGGTCGTCGAGGACGGTCAGCTCCTGCACCTTGTGGAAGTTGCGCGCGTTCTCGATGGCGATGGCGCTGAACTCCGCCACCGTGCCGAGGATCTTGAGGTCCTCCTCGCTGAAGCCGCCGTCGCCCTGGCCGTTGACCAGCTCGATGACGCCCAGGGTCCGGTCCTTGAACGCCAGCGGCACGCAGAGGATGGACTGGGTGTGGAAGCGCGAAGCCTGGTCGAAGCGGTGGGCGAAGCGCGGATCGGCGTGGACGTCGTTCACCAGCAAAGGCTGGTTGTGCTGGGCCACCCAGCCCGCGATGCCCTCGCCGGGCTTGATGCGGAGCCCGAGGAGCTTCTCCGAGCCGGCGCCCACGGCAGCGTGGAAGTAGAGCTCGCCGGTGGGAGGGTCCTTGAGGAGCAGCGACCAGTTGCGCGGCTTGAGCAGCTCGCTGACCTTGGCGAGGATGACGTGCATCACCTCGCCGATGTCGAGCGAAGCCGTCAGCGCCTTGCCAATCTCGTTGAGGACGGCAAGCTCGTCGACTGTGCGCTGAAGCTCCCGGAGGAGATCCTTCCCCCGCATTTGATTGAGTGTAAGCCGAGTTGTCGCGCCGCGCCAATTCCGGTAGAGGGCCGTCCGATGAAGCTGGTCCTCTGCTCCGCATCGCCGCGCCGCCGCGAGCTCCTCGAGCGCATCGGGGTGGCCTTTTCGGTGGCGCCCGCCCACATCGACGAGACGCAGCGCCCCGGCGAGCCCGCGCTTTCGTACGCGCTGCGCATGGCGCAGGAGAAGTCCGCGTCGGGTGCGCGCAAGGGGCATGTGGCCCTCGGCGCGGACACCATCGTGGTCAAGGGTGAGGACGTGCTGGGCAAGCCGCGCGACGCGGCCGACGCGGAGCGCATCCTGGGAATCCTGTCGGGTGCGGAACACCGGGTGATCACCGCCGTGGCGGTGGCCGGGCTGCGCGCCGTCGCGGTGGAGACGCGGGTGCGGTTCGCGGCGCTCTCCGGAGCGCAGATCCGCTGGCTCGCCGCCTCCGGCGACGGCGACGACAAGGCGGGGGCGTACGCGGCGCAGGGGCTGGCGGGCGCGTTCATCGAGCGCATCGAGGGAAGCTTCAGCAACGTGGTGGGGCTCCCGCTCGTGGAGACGCTGCGGCTCCTCGAGGACGCCGGAGTGGAGCTGCCGTGGAGGTAGCGGCTGGCCTCGCGGCGGTGAAGGCGCGGGTGGCGCAGGCCGCTGCGCGCGCGGGCCGCGATGCCGCGTCGGTGCGGCTGATCGCGGTGAGCAAGACCAAGCCGGTTGCGCTGGTGCGCGAGGCGCTTGCCGCGGGGCAGACGCTCTTCGGCGAGAACTATGCGCAGGAGCTGCGGGAGAAGTCCGAGGCGCTGGGGCCCGGCGTGGAGTGGCACTTCATCGGAGCGCTCCAGACCAACAAGGCGAAGCTGGTGGTGGGCAGGGCCGCGCTCATCCACACCTGCGACCGGCTGGCGCTGGCGCAGGAGCTGTCGAAGCGCGCGCAGGGCGCGGGCCTCACCCAGCGCGTCCTCCTCGAGGTCAACGTGGGCCGCGAGCCGCAGAAGGCCGGCGCGCTGCCGGAGCAGGCGGCGGCGCTGCTCGAGCAGGTGCGCGCGCTGCCGGGGCTGCGCTGCGAGGGGCTGATGTGCATTCCGCCGGCTTCCGGCGATCCGCGGCCGCACTTCCGCGCGCTGCGCGAGCTGGCGGGAAGGCTGGGCCTGGCCGAGCTTTCCATGGGCATGAGCGCGGACTTCGAGGCGGCCATCGAGGAAGGCGCCACGCTCGTTCGGGTGGGCACTGCCATCTTCGGCGAGCGCGCCCCATGATCGCCGCGCGGTCATTGGCGCCCTGGCGCTCTTGCGGCGACCCTGCAGGGCCGATATGAAGCCGCGCCATGTCACCCCTGGTGGACGAGAAGCTGAAGAGCGAGATCCGCGCCTTCAACGAGCGCGGCCAGCTCGGCGCAGACCCGCTCGCCGCCCGCTACGCGCAGCGCCGGGCCGGCTACTCGCTCTTCGCGAGGATGATGGGCGACGGGGAGATCGAGGCGCTGCGGCCCTACCTCTTCTGCTACGGCGAGCTGCCGCCGAAGAAGCGCGTCGCGGTGCGCAACTTCATCGCCGGCGAGTGGCGCCCGCCCGCGTCCGGCGAGCAGGCGACGATGACCTGTCCGGCGGACAGGCGCGTGCAGCTCTTCGACGTGCCGGCCTCCGGCAGGCAGGACGTCGAGGCCGCGGTGGCGGCCGGAGACGCGGTGTGGAAGTCGCTGGCCTGGGCCGACGAGGGGCTCGCCTATCGCAAGTACGTGGTCCAGAACGTCTCGCGCATCCTCGCCCACTACACCGAGGAGTTCCTGCACGAGATCCGCCAGCAGATCCCCAAGACCCGGCTGGAAGCGGAGAAGGACTTCTTCGAGGCCAAGCGCGCCTGCGACCACCTCGAGGGCAGCTTCGAGGCCGCCATCAAGGGCGAGATGGTGCCGGACATGATGGCCGGCCAGCGCTTCTGGCGCGACGCGTGGCTGCCCGCGGGGCTGGCCGCGATCATCACGCCGATGAACTTCATCTGGGGCATCCCCATGATCCACCTCGCCGGCGCCTACCTCGCCGGGTGCCCGTGGATCCTCAAGGGCCATCCCTTCTCCGCGCTCACCAACACCTCGATGGTCCGCTGCTTCCTCGCTGCCGGCGCCGACCCGCGCTTCGTGCAGAAAGTGGAGGGATTCGGCAAGGGCATCGCCACGCTCGGCACCGATCCCCGCGTCGCGGTGGTGGCGGTCACCGGCTCCTCCGACACGGCGCGGGCCATCTCGTCGGGACGCGGCCTCGCCCGCACGCGCTTCGAGGGCGGCGGCTGCAACTGGGCGTGGGTGGACGACGGCTACAGCGACGAGGAGCTCAACCGGATCGCGGTGCGGCTCACCTACGCGAAGCTCGGCCTCTCCTCGCACAAGTGCACCGGGCTGCACGGCGTGTCCGCCTCCCGGGCCACGCTGGACCGGCTGGTGCCGCTCCTCGCCGCCGAGATGGATCGCTGGCAGGTGGCCGATCCCCGCACGCCCGACGCCACCGACAAGACGCTGGGCCCGCTGATGGTGCACAAGGCGCAGACCGCGCTGGAGGTGGTGGCGCAGGCGCGCAGGGCCGGGCTGAAGATCGTCCGCGAGGGCGGGCGCGCGGGCGGCGAGTACGGCCAGAACGCGGAGGCGGTGAAGCCGGCGCTGATCGACGGCGTCACGCCCGCGACCACCCTCGAGCACGACTGGGACGGCAAGGGCGTGCGCCGCTACCGCATCGCCACCACCGAGCTGTTCATGCCCATCCTGGTCGCGATGGAGCTGCCTTCGTTCGAGGAGTTCGTGAGGTTCTCGCTCTTCGAGAATCCCCACGACCTGGCCACCTCGATCTGGACCCGCGACGACCACAAGCTCACCCGCGCGCACCGGACGCTGGCCGGCATGATCAAGGAGAACGACGGCACCGACTCCGCGCTGGAATGGGAGGAGTTCGGCGCCTCGACCATCGGGGAGAGCGGGAACATGGGCGTCGGGGAGGTCCAGGCCACGGTTTCCATCTACACGCGGCGCCAGAAGGGCAGGCACTTTGTGTTCTGATCCGCCGGGTCTCCCGATCGAGGCCGCGCCCTAGATGCCGCGCATCTTCCTCGACGGCGAGCCTGTCGACGCAGAGCCTTCCGACACCGTGGCGGCGGCGCTCCTGCGCCGGGGCGTGACCACGTTCACGCGCTCGATCAAGTACCACCGGCCGCGCGGGCCCTTCTGCCTCGCGGGGTCGTGCGGGCAGTGCCTGATGCGCATCGACGGCGTGCCCAGCCTGCCTGCGTGCCGCATTCCCGCGCGCGAGGGGATGCTGTGCGAGCGGCAGAACGGGCCGCTCGGCGTGGAGAAGGATCTCTTTCGCGCTTCCGACTTCCTCTTCCCCGAGGGGCTCGACCACCATCACCTGCTGGTGCGTTCGCGCCTCCTCGGTCGGGTGGCGCTGGAGGTGGCGCGCAGGCTCGCGGGCCTGGGCGAGCTGCCCGAGCGGGCGCGCCCCGCGGCGCAGGGCGAATGCCGCACGGTGCGGCTGGCGATCGTGGGCGCAGGGCCGGCTGGGCTTGCGGCGGCGCGCGCGGCAGGCCCCGGCGCGCTCGTCATCGAGCGCGAGCCGCAGCCCGGCGGCGCGGCGCGCCTCGGCCTCGTGGAGATGCCGCCCGTGCCGGCCGGGGTGGAGCTGCTCCTCGAGGCCGAGTGCGTGGGGCTCTACCGCAACGACGCGCAGGGGAACGGGAACGCGCTCCTGGCGCTGCGGCACCGCGGCCGGCTCCTCGCGGTCACCGCGGAGCGCGTGATCGTGGCCACCGGCGGCGCCTCGCAGCCGCTGCCGTTTCCCGGCTCCGACCGGCCCGGCGTGTACGCGGCGCGCGGCCTCCTCGGCCTGCCGCTCCGGGTGGGCAAGAGGCTCGCGCTGGTGGGCGACGGCGAGGAGGCGCGGCGCTGCGGCGAGGCGCTCGGGCGGCGCGGCTACGAGATCGTGCAGGCGAAGGACCCGGTCCGCGCGCTCGGCAACCCGGTGCGCGCGGTCGATCTGGAAAGCGGAGAGCGCCTGCGCTGCGACGCGGTGGCCATCGCGCTGCCGCCGGCGCCGCTGCACGATCTCGCCACTTCGGCCGGCGCCCTCGCGCGCTTCGACGGCAACGGCTTTCCCGTCCAGACCGACGCCGAGGGCGGCACGGGGGTCGGGTGGCTCTTCGCCGCAGGGACGGTGGCGGGAAAGCCCGCCGCTCCTTCCGGAGAAGCCGCCGGGAAGGCCGCATGCCGCTAGCCGAGAAGGCCATCGTCTGCGCCTGCGAGGACGTGAGCGTTCACGACGTGGAAGAGGCCATCGCCCGCGGCTTCGCCGACATCGAGAGCCTGAAGCGGTACACGGGCCTGGGGACGGGGCCGTGCCAGGGCAAGAGCTGCGAGGTGGGCGCCATGCGCATCTGCGCGCGGCGCAAGGCCGTGCCGTTGGAGGCGCAGGTGCCGTTCCGGGCACGGCCGCCCCAGGTGCCGACGCCTCTCGCCGCCTACGCGGGGCTGACGCTCCCGGGTCCGGCGACGGACTCGCCGGCGCCCCGGCTCCGGCCCACCTGGGGCGCAGGCCCCCATCCGCTGCAGCCGCGCGAGCCGCTGCCGGAGCGGGCGGACGTGGTGATCGTGGGCGGCGGCATCATGGGGCTGTCGCTGGCCTGGAACCTGGCCGCGTCCGGCGCGCGGCGCATCCTGGTGCTCGAGCGCGGCTACCTCTGCGAAGGTGCCTCCGGACGCAACGGGGGCGGAGTGCGCGCCACCTGGGGCACGCCCACGCTCATCGAGCTGGCCAAGGAGTCCATCGACTTCATGGGCCACTTCGCGCAGGAGCTGGGCATCAACGTCTGGCTGCGCAAGGGCGGGTACCTGTTCCTCGCCCAGACCGCGCAGACGGCGCGGATGCTGGAGCAGGGCGCCGAGCTGCAGCGCCGTCACGGGCTGCCCACGCGGATGATCCCGCCCGGAGAGGCCGGCGAGATCGTGCCGCAGCTCGACGTCTCGAAGTGCATGGCGGCGTCGTGGAACCCGGACGACGGCGTGGTCTTTCCCTGGCCGTTCGTATGGGGCTACGCGGACGGGGCCCGCAAGCGCGGAGCGCAGGTGGAGACGTTCACGCGGGTGACCGGCATCGAGGCCGAAGGGGGGCGCGTGCGCGCGGTGCAGACCGACCGCGGACGCGTGCAGGCGGACCGCGTGGTCATCGCCTGCGGCGCCTGGAGCCCGGTGGTGGCGCAGCTCGCCGGAGTGACCCTGCCCAACGTTCCCTACCGCCACGAGATCGTCTCCAGCGAGCCGCTCAAGCCCTTCCTGGGCCCGCTCGTCACCATGCTGGACAGCGGGCTCTACTTCTCGCAGTCGATGCGCGGGGAGATCGTGGGCGGCATGGGCGACCCTGGCGAGCAGCCGGGCCTGAACCAGACCTCGTCGCTGCGCTTCCTCACCCGCTACGGCCGCGCCCTCACCGAGCTGATGCCGCAAGTCGGCGCGGTGAAGCTGTTGCGGCAGTGGGCGGGCTGCTACGACGTGACCCCGGACCACTCGCCGGTGCTGGGCGAGACTCCGGGGGTCGCGGGCCTTCTGCAGATGAGCGGCTTCGTCGGCCACGGTTTCATGATGGCGCCGGCGGTGGGCCGGCGGATGGCGGCCTGGATGGGCGGCGCGCAGGACGAGATCTTCGAGCGCTTCAACCTGCGCCGCTTTGCCGAGGGCAAGCTCATCCACGAGACCTTCATCATCGGCTGATCGCCACGGTGGGCTGGCGGCTGCAGTCGCGAGGTTTCCACCCCGGTTCGGAAAGGGGGGAGATCCGGGCTCACCCCGAGCCGGTTGATGAACCAGATTGCCGACCGATCGCGTCCATCCCTGCCCGCCCCTCCCAACCCACTGCTCTCGGTGCCAGAAAAAAAGAAAAAAAATTTTTTCGGAGCGATTTGGCATTAGGGGTCGCGGGACGCGGCGCTCAAAATGGCGGCATCGCGGTGCGTCGGAGGGGGAAGCGTTGGCATGGCGCTCGCACTGTTTGACGCACGGGCGAGGCAGATGGAGCCCCGCGGGTTGTGCTACTTCGAAAGGATGGCCACCGACAAGAAGCTGGGATTCATCGGCGCCGGCAACATGGGCGAGGCGCTGTTCAAGGGCCTGCTCAAGACCGGAGCGGCGCGCCCCGAGCAGATCATGGTGAGCGCCCGAAGGCCGGAGCGCGTCCAGGAGCTGGTCCGGACCTACGGCGTGCGCGGCGGCAGCAACGCCGAGGTGGCGCGGGAGAGCGACGTGGTGGTGCTCTGCGTGAAGCCGCAGATCCTCGACCAGGTGCTGCGCGGCATCTCTCCCGACATCTCACGGGAGAAGCTGATCGTCAGCGTGGCCGCAGGCGTTCCCATCGCCGCCATCGAGCGGCGCCTGCACTCGGCCATGCGCATCGTCCGGGCCATGCCCAACACCCCCGCAACCGTGGGCGCCGGCGCCACCGCGCTGGCGCTCGGCGAGCATGCCACCGAGGCCGACCTCGCCACCGCGCGCACCATCTTCGACAGCGTGGGGCAGACGGTGCTGCTGGAAGAGGCGCAGCTGGACGCGGTGACCGGTCTCTCCGGCAGCGGCCCGGCCTACATCTTCCTCATCATCGAGGCGTTGGCCGATGCGGGCGTGAAGGTGGGCCTCTCGCGCCGCGCGTCGATGCAGCTCGCGGCCCAGACCGTGCTCGGCAGCGCCAAGCTGCTGATCGAGAGCGGCCAGCACCCGGGCATGCTCAAGGACGGCGTGACCAGCCCCGGCGGCACCGCCATCGCCGGCCTGCACACGCTGGAGGCGGGCGGCCTCCGGAACGTGCTGATGAACGCTGTCGAGGCGGCGACGCGGCGGTCGCGCGAGCTGGGCGAAGAGTTCCTGCGCAAGCTCTAGGTCCGGGCATGGACCTGCCCGCGATGGCGCTCGCGCGCCGGGCCGATGCTCAACGACATCCTGATGGCGCTCTGAAGACGCGCGAGAAGGCCGGCCCGCAACTGCGCCGGCCTCCTCGCCGGGAATCAGTGCTGGTACCAGACGCCCGCGTGCGGGACTCCCGTGCCGGTGTCGGCGCCGCCGATCACCAGCACGTGCGGGTTGCCCGAGCCGTCCACGAACAGCGTGGCGGCGTGGTTGAAGAAGTCATAGCCAGAGGTCGCGCCGGAGACGGTGTGGCTGCCGGTGGCGCCATTGAAGCTGGCGATGGAGCCGTCGGCGTTGATGGCGGCGTACGACTGCTCGCTGGAGCCGGTGGACGCGCCGCTGTAGAGGCCGCCGGAGACGAGCAGGTAGCTGCCCGCCGCCACCGCGCTGAACTTCTCGCGCGCCTTGCCCATCGAGGCGGCGTTGGTGGTCCAGGTCAGGCCGGAGAGGCCGCCGGAGCGGATGTTGACGGCGTTGGTGTAGATGGCGCCCTGCGTGGAGGCGCTCTGCGAGTTGGTCACCGGATCCACCGCGGCCGTCGTTCCGCCGAGGACGTAGAGGAACGCGCCGGAGGTGACGAGCTGGTGGTACGCCACCGCCGCGGGCAGATCAGGCAGCGTCTGCCAGGGAGCGAGGGCGCCGTCGGCGGCGATCTTCGCGGAGTACACCTTCGCCACCGGCGCGCCGGTCGAGTCGTTGCCGCCGGCCAGGTAGATGCGGCCGTGGAAGATCACCGCGCTCGCCGCAAACAGCTTCTGCGGCAGCGGCGTGGTCAGGCTCCAGGCTCCGGGCGTGCCCGCGGCGGCCACGGTGCCATCGGCCGCGATGGAGGCGAAGTAGACGGTATCGGTGGCGGCGCCGGTGCCGTCGAGTCCGCCGAGCACGTAGAGGGCGCCGCTCCCGGCGACCACCGAATTGAAGGGGCTGGCGGCCACTCCGGCGGCGAAGCCGCGCTTGTCCGGCAGCGGCGCCGTCGCGGTCCACGAGGGGTTCGCGAGCGCACCGGTGGCCGCGTTCACCTGGTTGAAGAGGACCGAATCCAGGTTGGCGGCCTTGCCTCCGGCGGTCGAGCTCGACGCGGTGTTGCCGCCGAGCGCGTAGAGGAAGCTCGTCGACCCGACCTGAAGGAGGGGTGCCGGGGAGCCCTGCTGCGCCGCCGGCAGGCTGGTGGTGGCGGTCCACTGGATGGTGGAGGGGCTGAAACTGACCCCGGAGGTGACGAGGAAGCTGAGCGGCGCGCTGGTGCCCGACGGCGTGGTGACGGTCAGGTTGTAGGCCGCGCCGGCGGCGAGCGTGCCCGGCACGGTGCCGACGATGAAGATGTCCTGCCAGTCGGACGCGGCGAAGTTCACCGCCGCCGAGGCGAGCACCGCGTTGCTGGAGGCGTCGCGGAAATCAACCGAGTACCCTGCCGCGGGCGCCGCCGGGAGATCGCCGAAGGCGTGGCCGTCGAGGATGAAGAGGCTGTTCACGGTTCCGCTGCCTGCGCGCCCGCCGTTGACGTCGTTCACCGCCGGAGCGGTCATGGTGAAGGCACGCGCCGAGGTGGCGGGCTGGCCGCCCGGATTGGCCACCGTCACGTCGAGGGCGGTGCCCCCAGCCGACAGGCTCGCGCCCATGTCGGGCACGACCACGTCGAGGCTGCTGGGAGAGAACGAGAGCACCGTCGCCGCGACCGCCGCGCCGCCCGCGCTCGGCGCGAAGGTCACCTGCGGATTGGCCGCCGCCGTCCCCGAGCCGGACTGCGCGAACCCGGTTCCGTCGATGGTGACGATGGTGCCGACCGTTCCGATCGCCGGCGTCACGGCGGAGAGCGCCGGAGGCGGAGCCTTGCTGCCGTTGCCGCCGCACGCCACTGCCGCCATTGCCGCCGCGGCCAGCGCGGCGATCTTCCTCTTCGAAGACATGAACCCTCCTGGTGGACGGAGGGCAGACGCGGCGCGGGCGCGCGCAGTTAAAGCGACCGATGTGCGTCGCTGTGTCGCCCGCTGCGGCTCGGTGGGGGCGTCACTGCACCCGCACGGTCACGTCGGCCGAGAGGCCGGGCCGGAGCGTCACGCCGTCGGGCACGTTGAGCCAGGCGATGCGCACCGGCACCCGCTGCACCACCTTGACGAAGTTGCCCGAGGCGTTGTCCGGAGGCAGGAGCGAGAAGCGCGCGCCGGTGCCGCCGGCGAGGCTCTCCACCTTGCCCTCCAGCCTCTTGCCCGGGAACGCGTCGATCTCGATCTCCGCGCGCTGCCCCGGCTTCATCTCGCCGATCTGCGTCTCCTTGAAGTTGGCCACGAGGTAGGTGCGGTCCGGCACCAGCTCCGCGAGGGGCTGGCCGGGCTGAACCATCTGCCCCTCGCGCGCGGTGAGCCGCGTCACCTGGCCGTCCTCCTGCGCGGACACCTTCGCGTAGGAGAGCTGCAGCCGCGCCAGCGCCAGCGCCGCCTCGGCGCTCTTCTGCCGCGCGTGGGCGAGCCGGGCGTTGGCCTGGGCGGCCGCAACCGCCGCCTCCACCGGCGAGCTCTGCGAGAGCCGGCCGCGCGCCTCGCCGATGCGGCTCTGGGCGGCATCGAGATTGGCCTGCGCCTGCGCGAGCGCGGCCCGCGCGACGTCGTAGGCGGCCTGGTCCTCGTCGAGCTTCTGCTGCGGCACCACGTTGGCGGCGCGCAGCTCCTTGCTGCGCTGCAGCTCGAGGGCGGCCTTGTGCTCCTCCGCCTGGGCGCGCACCAGCCCCGCCCGCGCAGTGGCCACCTGCGCCGAGCTGCCGGTCACGCCGGCCTGGGCGCTGGTGAAGCCGCCGCGAGCGCCGGCGGCGGCCACCTGTGCCTGCGCGTCCGCCGCGGCGGCCTGGGCCGCGGCAGTGTCCACCTCCGCCTCCGCCTGCTGCACCCGCGCCGCGTAGTCGGCGTCGTCCAGCTCCAGGATCAGGTCGCCCTTCTTCACGTGCGCATTGTCCTGCGCGGCCACCCGCTTCACCTGTCCGGCCACGCGGGTCGAGAGCGGCACCACGTCGGCCTCCACCTGCGCGTCGTCGGTGCTCTCCTTGCCGTGGGTGGCCCAGGCGTACCCGCCGATGCCGACCAGCACCGCCAGTGAGACGACGCCAAGGATGAGCCAGCGCTTGCGCGGCCGCGCCCTGGGGGGGCCGACCACGCGGACGTTGTCTTCGGGGAGCTGGCGGGGTTCGTTCTGCTGCTTTGCGGGTTCCATGTTTTTCACATCTCCAGATGCACTTCGGCCTTTTCCATCCCCGCCTCGGCGCTGCGGTCCACCTTGAGGAAGAGCAGCAGGGGCAGGATGGCCATGAAGCAGATTCCTGCGAGGAGGAACATCTTCTCGAACGAGAGCACCATCGCCTGCTGCGCCACCTGGCCGGCCAGCGCGGCGGGAGCGGCGGCCCGGGCGCTGGCGGGATCGAGCCCGCGGCCCACCAGCGCCTGCTGGATCTGCTGCAGGCGCAGGAGCGCGTCGGGATTGGTGGCGAAGAGGTGCGCGCCGATGCTGGCGCGGGCGCGGGAGGCGTTGCGGTTGAGCAGGGTGGCGAAGATGGCCAGCCCCACCGAGCCGCCGATCTGGCGGAGGAGCGAATTGAGGCCGGTCGCGTCGGTCAGCTTGCTGCGCTCGATCCGCGAGAGCGCCACGGTGGTGAGCGGGACGAAGAGCAGCGAGAAGCCGATGCCCTGCCAGACCAGCGACGAGACGATCTGCGCGGTGCCGGTGTCGAGCGTGAAGTGGCTCATCTGGTAGGCGCCGATGCTGAAGGCGACCACGCCGATGCCCACCAGGATGCGCGGCGAGACCTTGTTGTACATGCGCCCGACGATGGGCGTGACCGCGATCATCACCAGCGTGCGCGGCATCATGTTGAGGCCGCTCTGGGTGGCGGTGAAGCCGAGGATCTCCTGCATGAAGACGGGCAGGAGGAACATGTTCGCCATCAGCATGGCGAACATCACCGAGCCGATCAGCGTGCCGGAGGCGAAGACCGGGTCCTTGAAGAGCGAGAGGTTCACCGCCGGCACCCGCGCGGAGAGCTCGCGCATGACGAAGGCCACCAGCGCGATGGCGGCGATGATGGCGCAGGCGGTGATCACCTTCGACTCGAACCAGGAGTCGCGGTCGCCTTCCTCGAGCAGGTACTGCAGCGTGCAGAGGCCCACCGAGAGCAGCGCGATGCCCTGCCAGTCCACGTGCTTCTTCTGCTCGGCGGCGGCGGCCAGGTTGGCGGCGCGGATGTCCTCCGGCTCGTGGACGAAGCGCCAGACCATGAAGAGCCCGAGCAGGCCGACGGGAAGGTTGATGTAGAAGATCCAGGGCCAGTTGGCGTTGTCGACGATGACGCCGCCCAGGGTGGGGCCGAAGGCCGGGCCCAGCATCACCGCCATGCCGAACAGCGCCATGGCCATTCCCTGCTCCTTGGGAGGGAAGGTCTGGCGCAGGATGGCCTGCTCGGTGGGCTGCAGCGCGCCGGCCCCGAAGCCCTGGATGACGCGGAAGAAGACCAGCGTCCAGAGCGAGCGCGCCATGCCGCAGAGGGCGCTGCCGATGAGGAAGACCGCGAGCGAGGCGATGTAGAGCCGCTTCTGCCCCACCAGGCGGCCGAGAAACGCGGTGAGCGGCATCACCAGCACGGTCGCGACCACGAAGCCGGTGGAGATCCAGGTGATCTCCTCGAGGGTGGCGCCCACCGTTCCGCGGATGTGGGTGAGGGCGACGTTGACGATGGAGGCGTCGATGGCGCCCATCAGCGTGCCGAAGCTCACCGAGACGGTGACCAGCCACTTGTTGACGGGCTTGCGGCCGGCAGGGGACTGCGCGAGCGCCAGCGGCGAGGGCAGGGCGATGCTGGACATGGTCAGACCGCAGCCCCGTGGAGGAAGAAGTCGCAGACCGCGTCGGCGCGCTGGGCGAGAGCGAGTTTCCCCGGATTGCGCAGCTCGTGGATGAGCACGCCGCGCACGGCCCCGAAGAGCATGGCCGGCCACAGCTCGCGCCCCTGCCGCCGCACGGCGCGCTCCTGGATTCCCCGTTCGACCAGCCCGTCCACGCGCCTGCGCAGCTCCAGCATGGCCGGGCTCGGCTCCCTGGCATGGGCGCTGTCGCTCTCCAGCATGATGGAGAGGAAGGCGGCGTGGGTCTCGAAGTGCTCGAACACCGTGAGCGCAAACCTGCGCAGCTGCGCGGCGAACGGCTCGCCCTTCGCCCTGGCGAAGGCGGCGTCGAGCTTGCCGGCGAGCTCCTGCCTGCGGCGCTCCACCAGCTCGGCGAAGAGGGCCGAGCGATCCTCGAAGTGGTTGTAGACCGTACCCACCGCCACCCCGGCCCGGGCGGCGATCTCCTCCATGCGCGCGTCGCGCACGCCGTGGGCGGCGAAGACCTCCTCGGCGGCGTCGGCGATGGCGCGCGCCGTCTCGCTGCGGAGCCGGTCCCGAAGGCGGGATTCAGGATGTGAATTTCGATTCATCTTGTGAAACACCGATTTACTGGATGCGCGGCGTCGGATCAAGATGCTCAGGAGGCGGCGTTCAGCGCAGAAAGCAGCGTGGAGGCGCTCGCGTGGTCGCCCGGCGCGGAGGAGACGTGGCGGAACACCACCTTGCCGCCCGGCCGGACGATGAGCGCGCCGCCCTGCTGCCAGGCGTCACCCTTGATGCTCCCCTGCCGGAACCCCCGCCGCAGGGCGCGGAGGAAATTCATCGCCGCCCTGGGTCCCAGCGTGGCCGCACGCGACCGCTTCAGGCCGGCGAGGTCATACGCCTTGCGGGTGGGATCGGTGAGCACGGCGACGCTGGAGGGGAACCCGTTGTGCTCGGCCCAGGACTTCGCCATCGCCGGCCAGCCGTTGCCGATCACCGCGAGCCTGGCGCCGGCCTTCTCGAACTCTTCTGCGTGCGGCCGCAACTCGGCCGCTTCCTCGCGGCAGAGCGCTCAGCCATAGTGCCGCACGAAGACCAGCACCGCCGGCTTCTCGCGCCACAGATCTCCCAGCCGCACGTCCTTTCCCTCGACGTCCTTGACGGTGGCTTCGGCGAGTTCCATGGCGGGCGGGCTAGAAGTCGTCCGGCGCGAGGGCTTCGCCGGCGGGACCCTGCTCGTACGAGAGCACCTGCTGGTTCTCGACGATCTTCGACTTGCTGCGCAGGTTGTCCACCCACCTGCCGTACAGCTCGCCCTGCTTCTGGTTGGTGAGGCGGTCGCGCAAGGAGCTCAGCTCCGCAGGGTCCATCTTCGACGGATCCGCGCGCTCGCGCGACTTGACCTTGAAGACGTACCAGGTGTCGCCTTCGTCCACCGGCGCCTGGGGAATGGCCCCGGCGCGCGTCTGCGCGAACACCGCCTCGGAGAGCCTGGGCGCCTCGCCGATGCCGGGGATGTACCCGCCCATGGGGTGGAAGGTCTCGGTCTCCGACGTCTGCGGCGTGGTGAAGGAAGTGAAGTCGAACTGGCCCGGCTCGGTCTTCTTCTGCGGGAAGAGGTCCTTCAGCTCCTTGCCCGAGCGAAGCTGCGCCAGCGTCTCCTCGGCCTTCTGCTTCGCCAGCTCCCTGGCCTTCTGCCCCCGCACCAGGTCCACCGCGATCTGCTTGCGCACCTCGTCCAGCGTCTGCTCCCGGGCGGGCCGCTCTTCCTCCGCCTTGAGCAGGTGGAATCCGGAGCGATCCTTGAACACGTCGCTGACCTGGCCGGGCTTGAGCTTCTGCGCCTCGTCCTCCAGCGTCTTGCCGAAGGGCGACTGGCCGCGGGCCACGAAGCCCAGCTCGCCGCCGTTCGCCTTGGTCGCGGCGTCCTCGCTCCGCGCCTTGGCCACCTCGGCGAAGTCCTTGCCGGCCTTCACCTCGGCTGCGGCGGCGTCGATCTTCTCGCGCGCCGCCTTCTCCTGCTCGGCGGTGGCGCTGGGCGGCACCGGGATGGTGATGGCGCGCACCTTCACCGCCGCGGGCTGCGTGTAGCGGGTGGCCTTCTCCTCCTCGTACTTCTTCGCGATCTCGTCGCCGTGCGCCTTGGCGAACTCCTCCGCCTCCGCGTCGCTGGCGGCCGCCTTGTCGCGGAACATGAACGCGTTGAAGCGCACGTAGGTGATCGCCGCGCCCTCGTGCTGCGCCTGCCAGGCCGCCTTCACCTCGTCGTCGGAGACGTGGGCGCCGGCGACCGCGGCCTGGATCACCTTGCCGCGGAGCAGGTCGCGCCGGTACGCGTCCTCGAAGCGCTTGATGCTCATGCCGTAGCCGTTCTCGACCAGGCGCTTGTAGTAGTCGAAGTCGAACTTGCCGTCCTGCTGGAAGTTCGGGTTCTTCGCGATGGCGTCGGCCACCTCGTCGTCGCTCACCTGGATGCCCAGGTCGTCGGCCTGCTGCGCGATCAGCTCCTGGTCGATCAGCGCCTTGAGCGTCTCCTGCTTGAGGTTGTCCTGCCTGGCGTTGTCGGTGGTGTACTTACCGCCGCGCACCTGCGACATCTGGCGGAAGCGGCTGGTGTACGCCTGGGTGAAGTCGCTGGCGGTCACCATCTCGCCATTGACGCGGGCCGCCCAGGTTTCCGGCGTCCGGGTGCGGAAACCCGACGAGCCGCGTCCGAAGGAGAAGATGAAGGTGACGATGATCGCGCCGAAGATCAGCACGATCAGCGAGGACTTCGCGTTCGAGCGCATCACGTCGAGCATCGCCGCTGCCACTCCCGTTGCGTGGACGCGCCGGCCGACGAGAATCGCCGTGCCCACGGCCGCTTGGAAAGCTTGACACCCTAGGGAAGCCGGGCGACAGATGCAAGGGGAAAAACCGGGAAGAGACCGGGGTCTTCCTTCGGTTCCAAGCCTGACGTGGGTTCAATCCTCAAGCGCTTTCGCGAACCGATCTTCGTGATCGCCCTGCTGGCGGTCCCTTTCGTCGTCTTCTTCGTCAAGGCGAAGAAGGGGCGGGAGCTGAACGTCGTGGACCGCCTCGTCATCGCCGCGACCGCGCCGGTGGAGAAGACCATCACGGTGGCGGCGTTCGCGGTGGTGGACGCCTGGCAGGGCTATTTCGCCCTCCGGAACGTGCGCGAGGACAACCTCCAGCTCCGCCGCGAGAACCTCAAGGCAAAGGCCGTCGAGCAGCAGGCGGCCGAGATCAAGCTGGAGAACGCCCGCCTGCGCCGGCTGCTCGACTTCGTCGACAAGCAACTGCCGACCCGCCTGCTCGTCGCCCGGGTGGTGGCGGTGGGCGCCTCGCCGCACTCGCACACGCTGCGCATCGCCCGCGGCAGCGAGGACGGAGTGGTGAAGGGCGCGCCGGTGATCTCGCCCGACGGGGTGGTGGGCATCGTCTCGCAGCTCACCGCCAGCTACGCCGACGTGCAGCTCATCGTCAGCCCCTTGAGCGCGGTGCCGGCCATCTCCCAGCGCACCCGCAGCCGCAGCACGGTGAAGGGCACCGGCGACATCGCGCGCTGCAAGCTCACCTACGCCCTGCGCACCGACGACCTGGTGGAAGGCGACATGCTCATCACCGCGGGCGGGCCGGGCTCGTTCCCGCAAGGCCTCCGCGTCGGGCAGGTGACCAGCGTCGCCAAGAAGGCGCACGGGCTCTTCCTCGACGCCGAGGTCGTGCCCGCGGTGGACTTCTCCCGGCTCGACGAGGTGGAGGTGGTGCTCGAGGGCGAGCGGACGGCGCTCCCGCAGGACGTCGCCGCCGGTCGCGGCACTCCGGGGAGCGGGCCGTGAAGCTGCGCAACGCCATCATCCTCGCGGTCTGTGTCGGACTCTCGGTGCTGGAGTCGGTGATCCCGTTCCTTTTCCACCTGCGCGCGGCCCGGCCCGACCTCCTGCTGGTGGTGGTGCTCTATCTCGCCCTCCACGACGACGTCGTGCAGGGGGCGGCGCTCTCCGCCGGCGCCGGCTATCTCTCCGACCTGACCTCGGCGACACCCGCGTTCCTCTACACCTTCCTCGCCGTCCTCACCTTCGTGGTGGTGCGGACCGCAGGGGCGGCGCTGCGCACCGAGGGCGGGCTCCAGTCCTCGCTGGTCGCCTTCGGCGCCAGCCTCGTCCATTCGCTGATCGCCACCTTGGTCTTCGGCTCCTTTACCGGCGCGGGCTTCCACCTGGAGATGGCGACGCTGCTCTGGTCCGCCTTCGGCACCGCGGTGGCCGCGCCCTTCGTCTTCGCCCTGCTCGGGCGGGTCAACGCCGCCTTCCTCCACGCCGACACCGCGGGGATTCGCTGATGCTGGTCCGGCGCGACGCGGACGACATCCGCGAGATCCGGCCGCGCGCCGCGCTCGGTGCGCTGGTGGTGGTCTGCGCCATGCTGGTGCTGGTGGTGCGGCTCTACCAGCTGCAGATCCTGCGCGGCGAGGACTACGTCACCCAGTCCATCGCCAACTTCCGCAAGAGCCTCTTCGTGCCCGCCGACCGCGGCCTGATCAAGGACCGCAAGGGCCGCACGCTGGTGGACAACCGGCCCTCGTTCGACGTCTTCATGACGCCCGCCTTCTGCAAGGGCAAGGAGCGCGACGAGGTGATCGCGCGCCTGAAGTCCTACCTCCAGCTCACCGACGAGGACGTCACCCGCATCCGCACCGACTACCAGAAGAGCTGGCTCTCCAGGGACAAGCTGGAGCGCTTCAAGCCCTTCCTGGTGGAGCTGGACATCCCCCGCGACCAGGTCGACGTGATCGAGGCGCACAAGACGGAGATGACCTGCGTCAACCTCATCCCCACGCCGCACCGGTCGTATCACGCCCCGGTTTCGCTCGGGCACGTGCTCGGCTACATGAGCGAGGTCACGCCCGACGAGCTGGAGGACCACCCCGAGTACCGGCGCGGGCAGACCATCGGCCGGCGCGGCATCGAGCGGCGCTGGGAGCGCGAGCTTCGCGGCGCCGACGGCAAGCAGAACATCGCGGTGGACGCGAAGGGCCGCGAGCTCGACAAGGACACCCAGGAAGCGCTCATCTCCGAGGCCGACCGGCTGGTGCCCGCCACGCCCGGCAACAACCTGGTGCTCTCCATCGATCTCAAGCTCCAGCAGGCCGCGGACGCCGCCTTTCCCGGCCGCGCCGGCGCGGTGGTGGTGATGGAGGCGAAGACCGGCTTCATCCTCGCCATGGTCTCGCGGCCGTCCTTCGATCCCAACAAGATGTCGGGGCGCATCAGCAGGGCCGAGCTCGCCGCCATCAACTCCGACCCGCTCAAGCCCATGCTCTTCCGGGTGATGAACGAGAACTATCACCCCGGCTCCACCTTCAAGGTGGTCACCTCGCTGGCGGGGCTGGAGAGCAACGTCATCACGCCGAACAGCAGCCTCTTCTGCAACGGCGGCTACACCATGGGCAACCACCGCTGGCGCTGCGACAAGCCCTCCGGCCACGGCCCCCTGGATCTCAAGCACGCGCTGCAGGTCTCCTGCGACGTCTTCTATTACACGGTCGGCGACCGCGCCGGCCTCGACGCCATCTCCGGCATGGCGCACAGCCTCGGTTACGGGCAGCCCACCGGATTCGATCTCGGCCGCGAGGTCCCCGGCATCATCCCCGACTCGCGCAGCATCCTGCCCATCAACGGCAGCGAGCGCTCCCAGGCGATCAACGCCAGCATCGGCCAGGGAGAGGTGAACGTCACCCCGCTGCAGCAGGCGGTGGCCTACGCCGCCATCGCCAACGGCGGCCAGGTGGTGCGGCCGCAGATCGTCCGCCGCATCGAGACGCCGGAGGGCAAGCTGGTGCGCGAGTTCCAGCCGGAAGTGCTGCGCAAGCTGCCGGTCAAGGAATCGGAGCTGGCGGCGGTGCGCGCGGGGCTGGTGGCGGTGGTGAACGAGCCCGGAGGCACCGCGTACCGGTCGCGCCTCGCCGACGTGCAGTTCGCCGGCAAGACGGGCACCGCGCAGGTGATGAAGCTGGGCCAGAAGCAGAAGCTCGACCCCACCGCGCAGGCGTACTTCTCCCGCGACCATGCCTGGTTTGCCGCCTTCGCGCCCGCGCAGGATCCCGAGATCGTGGTGGTGGTCCTGAACGAGCACGGCGGGTGGGGAGCCGAGGCGGCGGCGCCGGCTGCGGCGAAGGTGATCGAGGCCTATTACCGGATGAACCGCGAAGAGACGGCGCCTCCCGCCCCGGCTGCGCCGGCGCCCTCGGTCGCGACCTCCTCGGTGGTGCAATGACGTCGCGTGGGACGGTGACATGGCTCTAGGCGGCATGACCGAGAAGAAGCTCGACCACCTGCACTGGCCGCTGGTCCTGTGCACCATCCTCATCTGCTCCCTGGGAGTGTGGAACCTGGCCTCGGCCACCAAGAACGCGCCGGTCTTCATGGCGCTCGCCCAGGCGAAGTGGATGGTGGTGGGCCTCTGCGCGGTGGTGGTGGTGCTCTTCATCGACTACCGCTGGCTGCAGACGCTGGCCTGGCCCGGATACGCCGCCGCGCTCGGCCTGCTCGCCGGCGTGGCCTTCGCCGGCAAGAAGGTGCTGGGCGCGCGGCGCTGGCTGCAGGTGGGCGGCATGCAGGTGCAGCCGAGCGAGTTCGTCAAGCTGGCCATCATCGTGGTCCTCGCCCGCTGGTTTGCCCGCGACGAGACCGGCGTGCGCAAGGGGCAGTACGGCATCGTCGATCTGTTGCGGCCCTTCGCCCTCATCCTGGTGCCGGTGGCGCTGGTGATGAAGCAGCCCGATCTCGGCACCGCGCTCGTCACCTTCGCCATCGCGATGACCATGATCATGTTCGCCAAGGTCAAGTGGCGCGATCTCTTCATCATGTTCGCGGGCGGGGCGTTCGCCGCGGTCTTCGCCTGGAGGCGCGTGCTCAAGGACTACCAGAAGCAGCGGGTCCTGACCTTCCTCAACCCCGAGGCCTACGCCCGGGGCGCCGGGTACCACGCCATCCAGAGCGTCATCGCGGTGGGCTCGGGCCAGTGGAGCGGCAAGGGCTGGGGCGAAGGCACGCAGAACCAGCTCGCCTTCCTGCCCGAGCAGCACACCGACTTCATCTTCTCCGTCTGGGCGGAGGAGCACGGCTTCATGGGCGGGGTGGTGCTGATCGCGCTCTACGCCTTCCTCGTCCTCGCCGCCCTCGACGTGGCCGCCAACGCGCGCGACAAGTTCGGCAGCTTCCTCGCCCTCGGCCTGGCGGCGCTCTTCTTCTGGCACGCCTTCATCAACGTCGGCATGGTGACGGGACTGATGCCGGTGGTGGGCGTGCCGCTGCCGCTCTTCAGCTACGGCGGCAGCAGCGTGCTCGCGGACATGCTCGGCATCGGAATCCTGCTCAACGTCTCGATGCGCAGGTTCATGTTCTGATCGCGGGCCGCCCGTCGCGGGGCAGGGCCCGCGCCTTCTCGATCGCCTGCGCCAGCCAGAGATCCTCGGTGATCACGTGGGATCCGAACCACTCATGCGCCTGCGCCACCCAGCGCAGGAAGGCCGCCGAGAGGCCGCGGTCGCGCACCTCCGCCAGCATCTCCGAGGCGGTGGCGAGAAAGCGGTCGTGCGCGCGGCGGTGGCGGGCGAAGGAGGCATAGCCAATCTCGCGCATCAGGCGCTGCTCATGGGCGAAGTGGTCCGCCGACTGCACCAGCAGCGCCTCGGCGCAGCCCGCAGCGAGCTGGCGGTCGTCGTCCTTGATCGCGTCGACCAGGCGGGCGACCACCTCGCCCAGCCTGTGGTGATCCTCGTCGAGCTCTTCGATCCCAATCCGCGGATATGCTTCCATCGAACCGGGATGCATGCACCCGCAATGCCCAACGGACTCGCCGCGCCGCACCGGCTTTGCAGCGCAATCGGTGCGCCCGGGCGAGAGAACCAAAGTCCTACCGCCCGGTACGCATCGTGCGACTTCGCACTACACCGCGCGCTTCACCATCGCGTCGAGCTTCGACTTGGGAACGGCACCGACGATCTGGTCGGCCACCTGCCCGTTCTTGAAGAGCAGCAGCGTGGGAATGCTCATGACGCCGTATTTCTGCGGGACGTTCTGGTGCGCGTCGATGTCCAGCTTGCCCACCTTCAGCTTGCCCTTGTATTCGGCGGCCAACTGATCCACCAACGGCGCAATCGCGCGGCAGGGACCGCACCATGCCGCCCAGAAGTCCACCAGCACCGGCTCCTGCGAGCCCAGCACCTCGGTCTGGAAGTTGTCGTCGGTAAAGGTCGCCACGTCGGGGGTCGCCATCGTCCGTTCGCTCCTCTCGTCAGGCTAGCGGGCAATCTGCCGCCCGTCCGCCTGCCCGTCAATCGCATTGCGTGGACCCGCCCTCGCTGGTATCAGTCGAGGCGAGACCGCGCGCCGGTCGTAGGATGTCCGGCAAACGGCGAGGATGCACATCCCCCCATGGCCGATCACCTGTTCGTACCGCAGTCCGTGCTCGACCGGTGGTCGGAGCAGGGCCGCATCCAGGTCGACGGCAACGTGCTCACCATCCTCGGCGAGCAGAAGAGCTTCGCCCTCACCACCGCGGTCCGCTTCCTGAAGATGGAGGCGGGCGAGGACCGCGCCGGCCTGCTCGCGAAGGTCAAGACCACCGACGCGCTCAAGCAGATGGGCGCGGAACACTACATGGACTCGGTGCTCCTGGGCGAGAGCGCCTACCAGGTGCAACAGGGATATCTCGCCGACGCGAACGCGCTCCGGCGCGCCGCCGCCGCATCGCAACCACCTCCGCCCCGGGCGCCGGTGCCGCCTGCGCCCAAGAGCGCCGCAGGCGCAAATCCTGCGCCGAAAACGCCGCCCGCGCAGGGCGAAAAAAAGGAAGGCGAGCAGGACATGCTGGCGCAGTTCTTGCTCGACCACCTCTAGCAAACGTCCATGGCAACCATCCTGGTCCACATCGCGCTGATTGCGTATTCGGCGGGGGCCGCGGCCTTCCTCACCTGGCTCGTGCGGCCCGACGCCCGGCTGGTGCGCGCCGGACGCGCGCTCCTGCTGGTGGGCGTGGTCGTCCACTTCGCCGCCTTCGGCGTGTCGCTCGGCGTCGCCGGCGCTGGCCTCGGCGTTTCCGAGTGGAAGGGCGGACAGCTCTTCAGCCTGCTCGCCGCGGTGACCGTCGCCGGATACCTGATCCTCGATTTCAAGTACCAGCTGCCGGTGGCCGGAGCGTTCGTCGCCCCGTTCACGGTGGCGGTGATGGTTCCCGCCCACCTCGTCCATTCCACCGCGCGCGAGATCGCCCCGCAGGTCTCGCACAACCTGGTGCTCTTCCTTCACGTCGGCGCGGCCGCGCTGGGCACCGCCGCGCTGGCGCTCGCGTTCGGGCTCGCGCTGCTCTACCTCGCGAGCGAGCGGCAGGTGAAGAGCAAGCGGCCGGGCAGGCTGGTGGCGCGGCTGCCCTCGCTCGACCTGATCGACAGGGCCGGATACCGGCTCGCGGTCTGGGGGTTCGTCTTCCTCTCGCTGGCGATCGCCACCGGCTCGCTGGTCTCGTTCGAGTCGACCGGGTCCACCTTCCCGATCGCGCCCAAGCAGGGGTTCGCGGTGCTGGCCTGGGCGCTCTTCGCCTCCATGATCCAGGCGCGGCTCGTCGCCGGCTGGCGCGGCCGCCGCGTGGCCATGCTGGTGGTGGCGGGGTTCGTGCTCCTCATCGGCGCCTACGTCGGCCTGCTCAGCGCCTCGCCGGCGCTGCACACCCGCATCCTCGCGGGGGGCATGCCATGACGGTCATCTGCGTCGGCCTCTCGCACAAGCAGGCGCCCATTGCCGTCCGCGAGCAGGTCGCGGTGCCCGCAGACCAACTCGCCGAGCGGGTGAAGCAACTGCGCTCCATCGCGGGGGTGCAGGAGGCGATGCTCGTCTCCACCTGCAACCGCCTGGAGATCTTCGCGGTGGCCAGGGGCAGGGAGCCCGGCCAGGACATCCTCGACTCGCTGGGGGCGGCGGCCGCCCCGCATGCCGTCTGCCGGTTCGACGACGAGGCCCTGAGGCACCTCTTCCGGGTGGCGGCCAGCCTCGACAGCATGGTGGTGGGCGAGGCGCAGATCCTCGGGCAGGTCAAGGACGCCGCCGCCCAGGCGCAGCAGGCCGGCACCATCGGGCCCGAGCTCTCCAAGGCGCTCGCCCGCGCCACCACCGCCGCCCGGCGCGTGCGCACCGAGACCGAGATCGCCCGCGGCGCCGTGTCGGTGTCCAGCGTGGCGGTCCAACTCGCGCACAAGCTCCTCGGCAGCCTGGAAGGCAAGTCGGTGCTGCTGCTGGGCGCGGGCGAGATGGCGCAGCTTGCCGCGCGCGAGCTGCGCACCGCCGGCGCGCGGGAACTGCTGGTCGCCAACCGATCGCCGCGCCGCGCCGAGGAGCTCGCCCACGAGGTCGGCGGCGTGCCGGTGTCGTTGGAGGAGCTGCCCGCGCTGCTGGAGCGGGCCGACGTGGCCATCTGCTCCACCGCGGCCACCCGCTTCATCGTCACCCGCGAGACCATGTCGCACGCCCTGCGCGCCCGCCGCTACCGGCCCATCTTCCTCGTCGACCTGACCCTGCCGCGCAACGTCGAGCCCAGCGCCAACGAGCTGGAGAGCGTCTACGTCTACGACCTCGACGACCTCGAGCGCATGGCGGCGCAGAACCGCGACCTGCGTTCCGCCCACGTGGGCAAGGCCGAGGAGATCGTCGAGCAGGAGCTGCAGGCGTTCCTCGCCCAGGTCCGTGAGCGCAAGGCGGTGCCGGTGCTGGCGCGGCTGCGGGCACACGCGGAAGCGGTGGCGCGCGCGGAGGCGGAGAAGACGCTTGCGGCGCTGCACGGGCTCGACGAGAAGCAGCAGAAGAGCGTTCGCGCCATGGCCACCGCCATCGTCAACAAGCTGCTGCACGCGCCCACCGCCCGGCTGCGCGCAGAGGCGGGCCAGGGAACGCTGGGCGAGGCCGCCGCGGCGCTCTTCGGGCTGGAGGCGCAAGGACCGCAGCCGGTGCCGATGCCGGTGCCCGATCCCGCTCCGGATCCCGCGCCCCTGCCCGACCCGGAGCCGGCGCAGCAGCCGGAGACCGACCGCGGCGTGAACCGGGAAGGCACCGTGCTCCCGCTCCTGAGAAACCTATGACCTTGAGGATCGGCACGCGCAAGAGCGCGCTCGCCCTCTGGCAGGCGGAGCGCGTGCAGGGATGGCTGCGCGAGAGGGGCGAGGAGTGCGAGCTCGTGCCCATGTCCACCGAGGGCGATCGCATCGTCGATCGGCCCCTGGCGGAAGTGGGCGGCAAGGGGCTGTTCGTCAAGGAGCTGGAACAGGCGCTGCACGAGGGCCGGGCGGACCTGGCGGTGCACAGCGCCAAGGACGTGCCCTTCGCGCTGCCCGAAGGCTTCGTGCTCAGCGCCTTTCCCGTCCGGGAGGATCCCCGCGACGCGCTGATCGCGCCGTTCGCGAAGACCTTCGAGAACCTGCCGCGCGGCGCGCGGGTGGGCACGAGCTCGTTGCGGCGCGCGGTGCAGCTCCTGGCGGCGCGGCCGGATCTGGTGATCGTGCCGGTGCGCGGCACCGTGCACACGCGGCTCGCCCGCGCCACCGGCGCCAAGGTCTTGCGCGGGGGAGTGGAGGTTCGCCCCGCCGACGGCGATCCTCAGGGGCCGCTCGACGGCGTGGTGCTGGCGCTGGCCGGCCTGCGGCGGCTGGGCCTCGAGGAGCAGGTGACGCAGGTGCTGCCGGTCACGCTCTCGCTCCCTTCGGCGGGACAGGGCGCCCTGGCCATCGAGGCCATCCAGGGATCGGCGGGTTACGCCGCGACCACGCCCCTGGACGACGCCTCCACGGCGCGCTGCGTGCGCGCGGAGCGCGCCGTGTTGCAGCGCCTTTCGGGCAGCTGCACGGTGCCGGTTGCCGCCTATGCGGTGCTGGAGGGCGGACGGCTCTGGCTGCGCGCCGTTCTCGGCGGCCCCGACGGCCGCGACGGGGTGGCCCTGGTCAGCGCCGAGGCGCGCGGCGACGAGCCCGAGCCGCTGGGACGGGGCGTGGCCGAGGCGCTGCTCGCGAAGGGCGGCGCGCCGCTCCTGGAGGCCGCGCGGGCGGGAGCAACCGGGCTGCCCGCGCCGAAGCGCGCATGAGCCTGCAGGGCGTGCGCGTGCTGGTGACGCGCGCCGCGGAGGATGCTCCCGAGCTGGAGGATCTGTTGCGGCTGCGCGGCGCCGTTCCGGTGCGCATGCCCTGCATCCAGTTCGAGGACGCGCCGGACGCGGCGCGGGTGGCGCGGATCCTCGCCGCTTCTCCTCCCGATCTGGTGGTGGTCTCCTCGCCCCATGCCGCGCGGCGCCTGCTCGCGCTCTGCGGCCGCCTCGACGTGCCGCTCGCCGCTGTGGGCACGGCGACCGCCCGCGAGCTGCCCGGCGAGGTGCTGGTCCCCGAGGCGGGAACGGGCGCCTCCGCGCTGCTCGCGGCGCTCAGGGACCGGGTGGCGGGAAGGCGCGTCCTCGTGCCTCGCGCCGAAGGCGGCAACCCGGCGCTGGTGGACGGGCTGCGGGCGGCGGGCGCGCACGTCGAAGTCCTGACGCTCTACCGCACCGTCGCGGCGAAGAGCGCGGACCTTTCCCTCCTCCAGGGGCTCGGCGCCATCTCCTTCGCCAGCGGCAGCGCGGTCCGCGGCTTCGTCTCGCTGGCCGGGGCCGACGCCCGCGGCGCCGCCATCGCCTGCATGGGCGAGAACTGTGCGGAAGAGGTCAAAAGATGCGGCCTGCGCCCGGACGCGGTGGCGGCCGGTGGCCTGAGCGAACTGTGCGACGCCCTCGCACTCGCCGTCCGCGCGCGCAAGGATTAGTGTCCCGGGCGTGAGCGAGCGTCCGGAGATCCTGGTGGTGGAAGACGACGAGGACACCCGGGTCGTGCTCCAGGACCTGCTGGAACTGAACGGGTTCGTGGTGCGCACCTCGCCCGATGCGCGCCATGCGCTCGATGCCGCGCGGACCGTCGCGCCCTCTCTCATCCTGGTGGACTACTTCATGCCCGACGCGGACGGCGCCTGGGTGGTGCAGCAGCTTCGCGACTCCGGGCTGGGCGAGGTCCCGGTGGTCCTGACCACCGGGTCCCACGAAGGCCGCGAGCAGGCGGAGCGACTCGGGGTCCGGTCGCTGGAGAAGCCCTTCGACGTGAGCCGGTTGCTGGAGCTGGTGCGTTCGCTGGTTCCGCAGGCATGACCCGGCCGATCGGCCTCGAAGCGATCATCCTCTACAAGCTGGTGAAGGCGGTGGCGGAAGCCGCGCTGGGCGTGGCGGCGCTCTGGCTGGTGCTGCGCGGCGCCGAGGCCGGGGCCGCGACGGTGGCGCAGATCCTGCTCGAGCATTTCACCGGCGCCTGGGCCCTGCGGGCCGCCACCCTGGTGGTGCGGGCCGCCACCAGCACGCACGTCAAGTTCGTCGCCGCCGCCTCGTTCGCGGATGCGGCGCTCTCGGCGATCGAAGGGCTCTCGCTGCGCGCCGGGCGCTGGTGGGGGCCCTGGCTGGTGGTCATCGCCACCGCCTCGCTGCTTCCCTGGGAGGTCTGGGAAATGCTGCGCAGGCCCGCCTGGGGGCGCGCCCTGATCCTCCTCGCCAACGTCGCGGTGGTCGCCTACCTGCTCCGCGGCGTCGTCCGCGACCATCGGGCACCCGCCCGCGGAGGCCGGCCTGTTGACAGGCAGGAGCACGGACCCTAGCGTCCGGCATGCTCGCCCTCCTGCTCGCCTGCCGCCTGGCCGCCGCCGTGCCTCCCGCGGCGCTCCTGGATTCGCGCCCTGACGCGGTGGTGGTCGCGCGGGCACAACCCCCCGGAGAGCCGCTGCGGATGGCCGGCGAATACCTGGGGGCGCTCGCGGCGTTCACCGCGCTCAACGCGGGCGGTTCCGCCTTCCTCTCCGGGGCGCGGGTGCACGTGGCGCAGGGCGGACAGACCACGGTGAATTCGCCCGGATCGCTCGGCGCAGCGGGGGCCTGCTTTGCGCTCTCGCCGCTCGCCTCCGCGCTGGCGTCCTGGCTCATCGGGAAGGGCAGCGACGCCTGGGACCCCTCGCTGGGCGGAGCCGTCCTCGGCGCCTACGGCACCTCGGCGGTCGCGGTGGGAGCCGGGTTCGGCCTCGCAGCCGCCAACCTCGATCGGGGCGCGGCCCAGGTGGCGAACACGCTCCTCTATCTCGCCGTACCCGCGGGAACGGTGCTGGTGCAGAACGCGCTCAAGACGCAGCGCCCGTGATAGAGCGCGGCGCATGGGCCAGAAGACCGCCATCGAGGAGCGGGAGATCCGGTTTCGCGCCAGCGACGGGGTGACCGTTCCGGCCTTCGTCGCCGGGCCGCAGGGGGCTGCCGCCGCGCCGCGAATCGTGGTTGCGGCGGAGATCTTCGGGCTGTCGCCCTGGATCAAGTCGGTGGCGCAGCGGCTTGCCCGGGAAGGCTTTCGCGCCGTGGCGCCGGAGATCTTCGTCCGCGAGACGCAGCCGCTCGGCGCCGACCTGGGCTCGTGGATGGCGCGGATCGGCCGCCTCGGCGTGCCCCAGGCGGTGTCGGATCTGCGCATCGCCCTGGACCAGCTCCAGGGCGGGAAGGCCGCGGTGATCGGCTTCTGCCTCGGCGGCGCGCTCTCGCTGCTCGCCGCCGCCGAAGGCGGGCTCTCGGCCTGCGTCGACTGCTACGGAAGGCCGCGCTGGGCGCGCAAGGACGCGCTCCATCCCGTGGACGCCATCGACGCGGCGCGGAGGATCTCCTGCCCGGTGCTCGCCGTGTACGGCAGGCGCGACGAGGGCATTCCGGTCGCGGAGGCAGAGGCGCTGGCCGCCGCGCTTCCTCGCGAGAGCGAGCTTGCGCTCTACGACGCGGGACATGCCTTCCTCAACGATACCCGCCCGGACCGCCATGCGGAGGGCCAGGCGACGCTGGCCTGGGGGAAGATCGTCGGCTTCCTCCGGCGGCACCTTTCCTAGTCCCGGCCGCCGAAGGCGGCTTGGCAACCGCGCTTGCGGTGTTGGACCGCGACGTTTGAGACGCGTTCTAGCCGCGTCAGGGCAGGAGCACGCCCGCCATGTTGCCGCACGGGTTCGCCTTGAAACGGCCCTGGAAGGGGAAGCCGGCGTTGACGTTCAGCTCCGGCGGCGCGGCGTAGAGCAGGTTGAAGCTGCCGGTGGGGCTGTCCTCGGGCGAGATGGCGATGAAGCCGGTGTCCACCGCCTTGAAGGGCAGCACCTTCTTGTTGATGTCGTTGACGCCGATGATCTCGCTGCCGGTGCCTTCGTCGCCGGCGCGGCCGGGCAGGAATGTCCCCACCCTGCCGGCGGGGACGAAGAGGATCATCGCGATGAACGTCTCGGAGGGCTTGCGGAAGTAATCGGGGTGCGCCTTGAGCTTGTCGCAGAGGCCGGACTGGTCGGTGAGGATGATGGCCGTCACCGGCGTCACCGGGTTTCCGTTCGCGTCCGAGAGCGTGACGTTGCCGGAGATGGCGCTGTTGACGTTGTCGAAGACGATCTGGGGCGTATCGGGGCTGGAGCCGATGCCGCCGAGGATGAGGTTGTCGTTGTTGCTGCAGGCGGAGCCGAGCAGGAGGAGTGCGAGGGCGGCCTTGCGCATGGGACACCTATAGCAGGGGATGCGGCGGGCGTTGCTTTGCGGTTCGACGCTGTGTAGGAAGCCGGATTCATGCGTTGGGAAGAGATCGCAGGCCAGGACCGGGCCGTGAAGGCGCTTCGATCCGCGCTCCTGCGTGATCAGGTGCATCATGCCTACCTCCTCGCCGGCCCTGCGGGCGTGGGCAAGGACCTGATCGCGCGCACCTTCGCCCAGGCCGCCAACTGCGAGGCGCCGGATCCCGCCGCGCGCCCCTGCGGCAGGTGCGAGAGTTGCGCGGGCCTCCTGCGCGGCAACTTCCCCGACGTCATGACCGTCATGCCCCAGGCCGACCTGGTGGCCCGCGGCCTGCTCAACCGCGCGGATCTGGACGGCGTTCCCTCGCGGGAGATCCGCGTGGACGAGGTGCGCGCCCTCGCCAGGCGCCTGTCGCTCACGGCGCTGCGGGGGCGGCGCAAGATCGCCATCGTCACGCCGGCGGACGCGATGAACGAGCGGGCGCAGAACACGCTGCTCAAGACGCTGGAGGAACCCCCGCCGGCCACCACCTTCCTCCTGCTCTCGGCGCATCCGGACTCGCTGCTCCCCACCATCCGCTCCCGCTGCGCGCGCGTGCAGCTCGGTCCCGTGCCCGAGGAGGCGCTGGTGGCGCGGCTGCTCCGCGACGGCATCGCCGAGCCCGAGGCGCGGGAGCGCGCGGCGCGGGCGCAGGGCAGCTTCTCCCGCGCGCTGGCGGAGCAGGGTGAATGGCGCGAGCTGCTCCTCCAGATCGAAGGCGCGCTCGCCGCCGCAGACGAGCGCGAGGCGCTGGACGTCGCCGAGGCGCACGGCGAACGGGAGGCCGCGCTGGAGGTGGCGCGGGCGGTCCAGGCCTGGACCCGGGACGTGCTGGTGGCGCAGGCGGGCGGCTCGCCGCAATTGCGCGAGCTCGCCTTGAAGGCGCAGGAGGTGGCGGCGCGGGTGCCGCCCTCTGCCCTGCTCGCCCAGGCGGAGCTGTGCGCGGTGGCGGTGGAGGCGCTGGAGCAGAACGGCAACGGCCGCCTGCAGCTCGAGCGGCTCCTGCTCGGGTCGCGGGAGCTGCGCCGTGGCTGAGATGGTGACCCTGCTCGAGCAGGCCGCAGCGGGAAAGGCGCCGCAGCTCACGCTCATCGAAGGAGACGAGTACCTGGCCCGGCAGAGCGCGCGCGAGCTGGCGGATGCCATCGTGCCCGAGAAGGACCGGGCGCTGAACCTGGTGCTGCTCGACGCCGGCGCCGGCGCCCGCGAGATCGCCGCACACCTCGTCACCGTGGCGATGTTCGCTGCGCCGAAGGCCGTGGTGGTGGAGGGCGCCGACGCGTTCGCCGAGGAGGTGGACGCCGCGCGCGAGCTGGCCCGCGCCCGCGATCTGTGGCAGGGCAGGCGCCAGCGGGACGCCGCCCGCCGCCTGCTCAAGCTGGTGCGGCCGGTGGGCTGGGGAGCCGCGGAGCTCGCCTTCGGCACGAAGGGAGGCGCCTCCGCCGCGAAGTGGCGCAAGGAGGTCGGCGCGGCGCCCGACGACGCCGACAAGGCCTGGCTGCAGGAGCTCTCCGCCTTCGCGCTGGCGCAGAACCTCTCCGCGCCGCCCGAGGACCTCGAGGCGCTGCTCGAGGCGCTGGAGCGCGGCCTGCCGCCGCGCACCCACCTCATCCTCGTGGCCGAGTCGCTGCCCGCCAGACATCCGATCGTTCGGCTGGCGCAGGAGAAGGGCGCGCAGGTGAAGCGGCGGGCAGAGCGCCGGGGCCGCACCGTCGACACCCTGGACATCTCGTCCCTGGTTGCGGAGGAGCTGGGACCGCTGCGGAAGAAGCTGGCGCGCGATGCCGAGCTGGAGCTGAAGAACCGGCTCGGCGACGACCTGCGGCTCATCGCCTCCGAGCTTGCCAAGCTGGCCCTCTACGCCGGCGACCGGGCGCAGATCACGCGCGAAGACGTCGAGACGCTGGTGGCGCCGGTGCGCGAGGAGGAGTTCTTCGCCCTGGCCGAGGCGGTGGGCGAGGGCGACCTGGGAAAGGCGCTGCAGCTCTTCGCCGACGAGCTGAGGCGCAAGGCCAGCGCCTCTTCGGTGGCGCTGCCCTTCCTGGGCGGCGTGGCCAGCGCCGTGCGCAAGGCCCTGGCCGACAGCGCCCGCTACGCCGGCGCCGGGCCGCGGGAGCTGGGCTACAACGAGTACCAGTCGAAGCTCTTCCCCCAATTGGAGCAGGAGCTGTCGGCGAAGAAACAAAAGGTTCCGCACCCGTTCGCCGCCTGGCTGGGCTACAAGCGCGCCCGCCGCAGGCCGCGCGCTTTCTGGCGCAAGGCCCTGGTCCGCTGCGCCGAGGTGGACTTCGAGCTCAAGAACGGGGCCGATCCTCGCCTGTCGATGGAGCGCCTGCTGGTCGAGGTCTGCGCCCGTTAGCCCTCCTCCGGCGGGCAGCGAGCGGGCTCTCAAGATGTGCTAGAGAACGCCGCCAGAATGGCTTCCCGCATGCTGGTCACCTCGGCGCTGCCCTACGCCAACGGCAGCATCCATCTCGGCCACATGGTCGAGGCGGTGCAGACCGACATCTTCGTCCGCGCGATGAACGCGATGGGCAAGGAATGCCTCTACATCTGCGCCGACGACACGCACGGCACGCCCATCGAGATCAGCGCCCGCAAGGCCGGGGTCGATCCCGAGGAGTACATCGAGAAGATGCACCGCGAGCACGTGGCGGACTACGCCGCGTTCGAGATCGGCTTCGACCTCTTCTACACCACCCACTCCGCCGAGAACGAGCTGCACGCCGGCCGCATCTTCGAGAAGCTGCGCGAGGACGGCGCCATCGAGAAGCGCGACGTGCTCCAGGTCTACTGCGCCGTGGACCAGCGCTTCCTGCCCGACCGCTACATCCGCGGCGAGTGCCCGGTGTGCGGCTGGAAGGACCAGTACGGCGACTCCTGCGAGCACTGCGGCAGCACCTACGAGCCCACCCAGCTCAAGAACCCGCGCTGCGCCATCTGCGGCAACACCCGGCTCGAGCAGCGCACCTCGGCGCACTACTTCGTGCGGCTCGCCAGGTACCAGGAGTTCCTGCGCGGCTGGACCCGCACCGAGGGGCGCCTGCAGCCGGAGATCCGCAACAGCATCGACGGCTGGCTCTCCGAGCCGCTGCGCGACTGGGACATCTCCCGCGACGCGCCCTACTTCGGGTTCAGGATCCCCGGCGAGGAGGAGAAGTACTTCTACGTCTGGCTGGACGCGCCGGTGGGGTACCTCTCCTCCACCGACCACTGGTGCCAGGCGCACGGGCGCAGGGTGGAGGAGTTCTGGGGCAGGGACGCCGACTGCGACGTGGTGCACTTCATCGGCAAGGACATCGTCTACTTCCACACCCTCTTCTGGCCGGCGATGCTGCACGCCTCGGGGTGGAAGGTGCCCTCGCGGGTGCACGTCCACGGCATGCTGATGGTGGAAGGCGCCAAGATGAGCAAGTCGCGCGGCACCTTCATCAACGCCCGCGAGTACCTCGACGCGGGCCTCGATCCGGAGTGGCTGCGCTACTTCTACGCCGCCAACCTGGGCCCGCCCCCCAGCGACATCGATCTCTCGCTGCAGGAACTGAAGAACCGGGTCAACGGCGAGCTCCTGGCCAACCTGGGCAACCTCGCCAACCGCGCCCTCTCGCTTCTCTGGAAGAACGGCGGCAGGCTCACCCGCCTGCCCGCCGACGCCGACTTCTCCGCTGCCGCCGCCCGCCTCGAATCGAGCGAAGTGGAGCCTGCCTACCAGCGCTGCGACACGCGGTCCCTCGTCCAGCGCGTGCTCGAGGTCTCCTCTTCGGCGAACGCCCGGCTGCAGCGGGAGAAGCCCTGGGAGAAGCTCAAGACCGACCGCGACGCTGCCCTCTCCGAGCTGACGCTCGCGGCCAACGTCGCGCGCATGTGCGTCCGCTGGCTGGCGCCCATCGTCCCGCGCTTCGCCGCGGGCTTCGCCGAGCAACTGGGCGTCGAGCTGGGCTGGGGTGACTTCGCGCCGCTGGAGAACCGCGAGATCCGCGAGCCCAGGCCGCTGGTGCGCAAGGTGGAGGACTCCGATCTCCAGAAGCTCGCCGCCCGCTTCGTCGCGGCGGAGGCGCCGCCGGGCACGTCGAGCCCCGCCGCAGCCCAGGGCGCGGCGGAGGCGCCGAAGACCGGGACGGTGACTCCGGAGATGACCATCGAGCAGTTCGGCGCCATGGACCTGCGCGCGGGGAAGGTGCTGGCGGCGGAGAAGGTTCCGAAGAAGGACAAGCTGCTCAAGCTCACCATCGACCTTGGGGAGGGCGAGCCGCGCACGGTGGTGAGCGGCGTGGCGCAGTCGTACGCGCCGGAGGAGTTGGTCGGCAAGATGGTGTGCGTGGTCGCCAACCTGCCGCCGCGCACCTTCGGCAAGGGCCTCTCCTCGCACGGCATGGTCCTGTACGCGAGCGGAGGCGACCGCGAGCACACCGCCATCGAGCTTCCCCCGGACGTGAAGCCGGGCTCGAAGGTGAAGTGATGGGACTCTTCTCCTCGCTCTTCGGCAAGAAGGCTTCCCCGCAGGCGCCGGCGGCGGAACCCCCGGCGCAGCCGGAGCCGACGCCGCTCGACGAGCTGCGCGAAGGCCTGGAGAGCGCCGACGGCGGGGCGCGCATCGACGCCGCCCGCGAGCTGCTCGACCGCTGGCGCAACGGCGAGGTGCAGGCCGCCGAGGTCTTCGCTCCCCGCCTCCCCGGGCTGCTCGACGACGCGGAGCCGCTGGTGCGCATCTCCGCGCTGCAGGGCGTCCGGCTCCTGCGCAAGCCCGAGAACCTCCAGTCCTGCGAGAGCGGCGTTCTGGGACTGCTCGCGGACGGGGTGCCCCAGGTCCGCACTGCCGCGATCTGGGCCGCCATCCGGCTGCCGGGAGAGACCGCGCGCGCGCAGGTTCGCGCCGCGGTGCAGTCGCAGGACGAGACGCTGCGCTTCACGGCCGCCTGCGCGCTGGCGGACGCCCACGACCCCGCCGGGCTGCCGGAGCTGGCCGCCGCCCTCAAGGACGGGTACCGGCGGCAGGAGGCGCTCTCCGCGCTGATGTCGCTGGGCGACCCGGCGGCGCTTCCCCACGTGGCGGCGCTGTTCGAGGACGAGTCCCTCGCCGAGTTCGACCGCACGCTGGTGGCGGCGGCGCTGGTGCGATTCGGCGATGCCCGGGGCGGCGCGCACCTGGTCTCGCGGATCGAGACCGACTCCGACGACCGGCCCATCGCCGCCGAATGGGCGGGCCGGCTGGGCGTCCAGGACGCGGTGCCTGCGCTGAGCGAGCTTGCAGAGAACGAGGGAGACCCCGCGCAGGGCGCCGCCATCCGCGCGCTGGGACGGCTCAAGGCGCCCGGCGCCGAGGAGCGCCTGCTGCAGCTCGCCGCCGACCCGGGCGCGGCGGAGGATCTACGCATGGACGCGCTCGAGGGCCTGGCCGAGCTGGAGACTCCTGCCGCGCTGGAGCTGTTGCGCAGGATCGCGGAGGACGGCCCGCCCGAGCTGAGCCAGCTCTGCCGCGAGCTCCTGGCCGAGGTGCAGGCGAATGCTGGTTGATTCGCACGCCCACCTCGACGGCTATGCGGATCGGGCTGAGGTGGTGCGCCGGGCCAGGGAGGCGGGGCTTGGCCACGTGGTGGTGGTGGGGCAGTTCCGGGAAGGCCATGGGATGGCGGGCGCCCGCGAGGCGGTCGAGCTGGCCCGGACCGACCGGTCCTTCTTCTCCGCCACCGCGGGCATCCATCCGCACGACGCGGCCCAGGTGGTGGAGGGCGACTTCGCCGAGCTGCGGCGGATCTGCGAGGAGCCCGAGGTGGTGGCGGTGGGCGAGTGCGGACTCGATTTCCACTACGACCGCTCTCCGCGGCCGCTGCAGCGCGACGTCTTCGTGCGGCAGATCCGGCTGGCGCGGGAGCTGGGGAAGCCCCTGGTGGTGCATACGCGCGAGGCCGACGTGGAGACGGCGGAGATCCTCGCGCGGGAGCTGGGTCCGGACCGCGGCGTCATCCACTGCTTCACCAGCGACTGGACGGCCGCGCAGCGCTACCTCGCCCTCGGCATGTACCTGAGCTTTTCCGGCGTGGTCACGTTCCGCAACGCCGAGGCGGTCCGTGAGGCGGCGCGCAAGGCGCCACTCGATCGCCTGCTGGTGGAGACAGACTGCCCCTTTCTCGCACCCGTGCCCCATCGCGGAAAACGCAACGAACCCGCCTACGTAGCCCTCACCGCGGCGGAGCTTGCGCGGCTGCGGGGCGTCGCGTCCGAGGAGCTCGCGCTCGCCACCACGGCCAACGCACGCCGCGCCTTGCGCCTGCCCGGCGGATGATCTTCAATGCCCCCCTTGAATGCCGCGGTCCCCGTAGCATCCAACCCTTTGAAAGGAAACTTCCCATGAAGAAGCTCATCGCCGGCTCGCTGCTCGCTGCCTCGCTCTCGCTGGGCGCCTTCGCGGCGCAGAAGACCGAGACCATCAAGGTCTCCGGCTGGCACTGCGGCGGCTGCGCTGCGCGCACCGAGTCCGCCCTCAAGGACGTGAAGGGCGTCACCACCGTCGCGACCGACAAGGACAAGAAGGAAGTGAAGGTCACCTACGACGACGCCAAGGTGAAGCGGGCCGACCTGGACAAGGCCATCGCCGACTCCGGCTTCACCGCCGAGAAGTAAGCCGGGGGGAGGCTCAGCCTTCCCAGCTGAGCCACTCCTCGCCGAGCGACTCTTCCGCATCGGTCTTCCAGCGCCCCTTCCATTCCACCACCTCCCAGCCGCGCCGGAGCGCTTCGGCGCGGAAGGCCGGCTTGGGGTTCACCACGATGGGATGGCCCACCTCCTCGAAGAGCGGAGTGTCCGCCACCGAGTCGGAGTAGAGGTAGCAGCGGCCCACCTCGATGCCGTGCCGCGCCAGCACCTCCTTCACCCGCTCGCGCTTGCCCTCGCGGAACACCACCGGCGGCACCAGCTCGTCGGTGGAGATGCCCTGGCGGATGAGGGCGCGCGTTCCCACCGCCTCGTGGGCGTGGAGGAAGCGGCCCAGCTCGTCGATGATGAACTGCGGCGAGCCCGAGGCGACCAGCACCAGGTGCCCCATCAGGAGATGGCGCCGCAGCGTGCGCAGCCCCTGCTGGGTGATGCGCTTCTTCACGTGGCGGTCGAAGCAGTTGCGGGCCAGGTCGCGCAGGCGGTCGGCGCGGATGCCCTGCTGGCAGCGGGAGCCCAGCGCCACCATGTCCGCTTCCGAGAGGCGCTTGCGCGCGTATTCGTACAGCGCCCGCGGCACCTGCGAGCGGACCTGTGCCGCCATCTCCCGGTTCGAGTAGAGGTACCAGGTGAAGATGGTGCCGGCGTTGCCGTCGAGGAGCGAGTCGTCGATGTCGAAGACCGCGGCGGTGCGCTGGAACGGCTGCATCACTTGCCCCCCGAGCGGTAGACCCCCGGCCCGGTGAAGCGGCGGTCGTCGTCGGCGGGCGGCGGCGGCACCAGGAGCTGCCGGCCGTAGAGGTTCTTGCGGTCGGTCCACTGCGAGCCGGGCGGGGCCGAGGCGAAGAGCTGGCCGAACGAGCTGATCCGCGTGTCCAGCTCGTCGAGGGCGTGCACCACCATGGCCTCGAGCATGGCGGGCTCCCGCGGGCTGCCGTACTCGAACCTGCCGTGGTGCGCGACCACGAGGTGGGTGAGGCGGAGCTCGAGCTCGCGGGGAAAGCCGGGGATGCCGGCTGCCTTCTCGCGGACGAGCTGGCAGGTGAGGACCAGGTGTCCCACCAGCTTTCCCTCGTCGGTGTACTCGAAGCCGGGCTCGGGGGAGATCTCCCGCGCCTTGCCGATGTCGTGGAGGATGCAGCCGGCCGTGACCAGGTCGCGGTTGAGCTGCGGGTAGTGGTCGCAGACGCGCCAGCCGAGTTGCAGCACCGACAGCGTGTGTTCGCAGAGCCCGCCGGCAAAGGCATGGTGGATGCTCTTGGCGGCGGGCGCGCGCAGGAAGGCGGGCCTGAGCTCCGGGTCGTCGAGGAAGGACAGGAGGAGCGCGCGAACGTGGCGGTCGCGCGCCTGCGTGGCGAGCGAGCGGATCTCCTCGAACATCGCCTCCACCGTCATGGGACCGGGATGTATCACAGGCCTCCGACGCTGTACGCTGCGCCCATGCGACGCCTCCTCGCCGTGGCCGCGGCGCTCTCCTGCACCAGCACCGCAGCACGCAAATCGCCCCCGGATCAGCTTCCCCAGGGAGCGCGCGGCGCCGTGCTGCAGCATCACGCCGATGCCGCCCGCACCGGCGTCTACGTGGACGCGGCACTGACCCGCGCGGCGGTGCGCAACCTGCGCGCCGACACCGCCTTCTCCGCCAGCTATCAGGGGCCGGTCTACGCCCAGCCGCTCTACTGGGACGCGGGGGACGGCGGCCAGGACCTGCTCCTCGTCGTCACCGAGCGCAACGAGGTGATCGCCCTCGATCCGCTCAGCGGAAGCCGCATCTGGTCGCGCACGCTCGCGGCGCCATCGGGGCTCTCCGAGCTGCCCTGCGGCAACATCGATCCGCTCGGGATCACCGGCACGCCGGTGATCGATGCGCAGCGCAAGCTGCTCTGGGTGGACGCGATGACCGCCGGCGCGCACCACCGCATCTACGCCGTCTCGCTGGCCGACGGCAGCGTGGTGGGTTCTCCGGTCGACCTCGACTCCGCCGTTCCCGGTTTCACCTCGCGGGTGCAGAACCAGCGCGGCGCGCTCGCGCTCGTGGACGGCATCCTCTACGTGCCGTTCAGCGGCCATTTCGGCGACTGCGGCAACTATGCCGGGTGGGTCGTCGGCATCGACACCGCCGGGACGCGGCCGCCCGCCGCCTACCACACCGGAAAGGGGGGCGGCATGTGGTCGGTGTCGGGCGTCGCCTCGATGGCCGGCTCGCTCTTCGTCGCCACCGGCAACACCATCGGGCTCACCACCTGGAACGGAGGCGAGGCCATCCTCAGGCTCGCGCCGGGCCCGGCCTTCTCCGGAAACTCCGTCGACTACTACGCTCCCGCGGACTGGAAGGCGCTCGACGACGCCGACGACGACATCGGCACTTCCGGAGCGTTTCCCTTCGACGTGGGCGGCGCGCATTTCGTCGCCACCATGGGCAAGAACGGCCGCCTCTATCTCGCCGACCGCGACGACCTGGGCGGCATCGGCGGCGGCGCGCTGACGCCGCGGGTGGGCAACTTCATCGTGACCGCGCCGGCGGTGATCGCGACGCCCTCGGGCACCGTGCTGGCCTTCACCGCGCAGGGGACGGCCTGTCCCGGCGCGGGCAACGGGCTGGTCGGGCTGCGCATCGGCGCAGGGCCCCCGGCGAGCGTCACCACCGCCTGGTGCGCCCTGGTAGACGGGAGCGGCTCCGCCATCGCCACCACCACCGGGGACGGCGCCGAGTCGGTGATCTGGGTGGTGGGGGCGGAAGGCGACGCCCGGCTCCACGCCGTGAACGCGGAGACGGGCGAGGCGCTCTTCACCGGGGGCCAGGTGGCGATGCGCAGGTTCAACGCGCCCATCGCCGCCAAGGGCCGCATCTACGCCGCCGGGGACACCTCGGTGGCCGCCTTCACCGTCCGCTGATCGGGCCAGGAGGGTGTCTCCGTATTCACGGAGACACCCGGGGTCACGCTCCGCGTGTGTAGCCGCAAAGCCGGCCTTCGGCGGGCAGCGGGCTAGGCCTCTTCCTCTTCCGTGGCCGCCTTCGCGCCTGCCGCCTTCTTCGCGGCCAGCTTCGCCTTCTCCGCGGCCTCGGCGTCCAGCTCGGCCTGCGGCCGCGGCTCGATGGTGAAGTCGCTGATCTTGCCCTGCGCCTTGAGCGCCCGCAGGCCCGCGTCCATCGCCAGCCAGCGGGTCTTTGCGCGCAGCTTGATCATCACCGGCGCGGCGGGCCTGCGGATGAGGCTCACCGGATCGAACTCGCCGGAGAGGATGCTCACCGACCAGTTCGCTTCCAGATCCGAATCCACCCGGACGTCGCACTCCTTGCCTTGCCAGATCGCCTTCGTCGGCATGGGTCCCGATGTACCACAAGTCACTGGGGACACCCTGCGCGCTGTGCGCGGCGATGGTGTCCCCGTATAGATCAGCGCGGGACGGCGTGAACGGATCCGGGCGGCAGGGCGCCGGTCTTTCGCGCCACCAGGCCTGCGTGGGCCTGGATCCACAGCGCGCCGGCGAGGCCGGCGAAGAGGAGCGCGAGCGTGATCCAGAAGAGGCGCTTGTTGTCGCTCCTGCGCGCGGCTGCCATGCCGCGGATCCAGGGGAGCTCGGCTGCGCGCACCCAGTCGTCGCCGCGCCGCACCAGGTCGTCGCCCGTCACGACGCCGCTGTTCCAGAGCTGGAGGAACTCCTTCTGGCTCCCGACGGTGAGCTCGCTGGCGCCGCTCGCCTGCCTGACCTGGAGCTTCATGCGGCGTCAGGTTAGGAACTGCGGCCCAGGGGAGCAAGCAAGCCCAGGGTGACGCAGTGCGGTGCGAATCGGTTTATGCGGCTGTCGCGACGAAACGTCGCGAAACCGACTCAACCCATTCGCACCGCGACGCGCCACGCGACGCTTTGCGGCTTGCAAGTCCGTGAATTTTCTGGAATTGACCCGCACGGCAAAGCAGTTGCAGTGGAAACGCGCCGCACGCCTCCCCCCCGAGGTCCAACGTGTCTGAGAAGGCTGCTCCAGAGAAGGTCATCGCCCCCGCGCCTGCGTCGATTCCGAGCTTCGACCGTGCTGCCGGCGCGCGCATTCTCGCCCGATCGTTCTACAGGGAGCTTCGGGAGAACGGGTACACCCCGAAGCAGCTTCTCGCGCTCTCCACCGAGCTGATCGACCTGATCACGCGCGACCTCCAGGCGGAGCGCAAGGGCGCAGCGTAGCCCTGGTTCGTCGTTCGCACGCTTCCAGGGCAGACGGCCGGCGCGGCTGAAAGCCGCGAGATGACTCCCCCCGCTCCGCCTTGACGGGCCGCATGCCAGAGCCTATTTGTCCCTCCCCCAAGGAGGCTTCGACATGGCTCGCTTCGCCATCAACGGCTTCGGCCGCATCGGCCGCAATATCCTCCGCGCTGCGCTGAAGCGCGGGGCCAATCTCGACGTCGTGCTCATCAACGACGTGGACAAGCCGAAGACGCTGGCGCATCTCTTCAAGTACGACTCGGTGCATGGCGTCTTCGACGGCACGGTCCAGGCCACCGAGGATGCCGTGGTCATCAACGGCAAGAAGATCTCCGTCTCCGCCAGGCGCGATCCGTCCGAGCTGGCCCACAAGGAGCACGGCGTCGACATCGCGCTGGAGTGCTCGGGCCGGTTCACCAGGCGCGAGGACGCCGAGAAGCACCTCAAGGCGGGCGCGAAGAAGGTGATCATCTCCGCCCCGGGCAAGGGCCAGGACCTCTCGCTCTGCTTCGGGATCAACCACGAGAAGTACGATCCGGCGAAGCACAACATCATCTCCAACGCCAGCTGCACCACCAACTGCCTGGCGCCGGTGGCGAAGGTCCTGATGGACAGCTTCGGCATCGAGCGCGGCCTGATGACCACCATCCACTCGTACACCAACGACCAGCGCATCCTCGACCTGCCCCACGAGGACCTGCGCCGCGCCCGCGCCGCCGCGGTGAGCATGATCCCCTCGAGCACCGGAGCGGCGAAGATGATCGGCGAGGTCATTCCCGAGCTGAAGGGAAAGCTGAACGGCACTTCGATCCGCGTGCCCACCCCCAACGTCTCGCTGGTGGATCTCACCGCCGAGCTGACCCGGAAGACCACCGTCGAGGAGATCAACGCCGCCTTCAAGGCGGCCGCGGAGGGCAAGCTCAAGGGCGTGCTCCAGTACAACACGGAGCAGACGGTGAGCGTGGACTACAACGGCAATCCCGCCTCCTCGATCTTCGACTCCACGCAGACCGCGGTGGCCGACGACGGCAAGTTCGTCAAGGTCTTCTCCTGGTACGACAACGAGTGGGGATTCTCCAACCGGATGGTGGACGTGGGACTGTTCATCGCCGGCAAGCTCTGAGGCGCCCGCCGCGGGGGCCGCAATGATCAAATCCATCGAGCAGCTCGAGATCGCGGGCAAGCGGCTGTTCATCCGCGTCGACTTCAACGTCCCTCTCGACAAGAAGACCGGCAAGGTCAAGGACGACGCGCGCATCCGCGCCGCGCTGCCCACCATCCAGTACGCGGTGAAGCAGCGGGCGCGCGTCATCCTCGCCTCGCACCTGGGGCGGCCCGACGGCAAGGTGGTTGCGGAGATGTCGCTCGAGCCCGCCGGCGCGCGCCTCTCGCAGCTCCTCGGCCAGGACGTGATCTTCGCCGACGACTGCGTGGGCGACGGCGTCCGCAAGCTGGTGGCGGATCTGGCCCCGGGCAAGGTGCTCCTGCTCGAGAACCTGCGCTTCCACCCCGAGGAGGAGGCCAACGACGACGCCTTCGCGCGCGAGCTGGCCTCGCTCTGCGACGTCTACGTGGACGACGCCTTCGGCACCGTGCACCGCGCCCACGCCTCGACGGTGGGGATGGTGAAGCACGTGGCCCGGCGCGGGGCGGGCTTCCTGGTCGCGGCGGAGCTCCAGCACCTGCAGCCGCTGCTCAAGGGCGCGCAGAAGCCGTACCTCGCCATCCTCGGCGGCGCCAAGGTGAGCGACAAGATCAAGGTCATCGACCAGCTCATGGGCAAGGTGGACGCGCTGCTCATCGGCGGCGCCATGGCCTACACCTTCCTGGCGGCGCGCGGCGTGCCGGTTGGCGCCTCGCGGGTGGAGAAGGACAAGATCGACGTCGCAAGGCGCATCCTCGACAAGGCCGCGCAGGCGGGCGTCGAGGTGCTGCTGCCGTCGGATCACCTGGTCGCGCGCGAGGCCAGGGCCGGAACGCAGGTCAGCACGGTGGCGCAGATTCCCGAGGGCATGCTGGGGCTCGACATCGGTCCGAAGACGCGGGAGCAGTACCGCCAGCGGATCCTCTCCGCCAGGACCGTGTTCTGGAACGGACCGATGGGGCTCTTCGAAGTGGCGGAGTTCGCCGCGGGCACGCGCGCCGTGGCGGAGGCGCTGGCGGAGGCCACCCGCAACGGGGCGCGCACGGTGGTCGGCGGCGGCGATTCGGCGGCGGCGATCGCCGAGATGGGCCTCGCCGGCAAGGTCACCCACGTCTCCACCGGCGGCGGCGCCTCCCTCGAATTCCTCGAAGGCCGCGAGCTCCCCGGAGTCAAGATCCTCGACGAATGAGCCGCCGGGTTGGAGGTCTTGCATGGCGAGGCGGAAGTTTGTTTGCGGCAACTGGAAGATGCACAAGACCGCGGCGGAGGCGGCGGCGCTGGTGCGGGAGCTGAGGCAGCGCCTCGACACCCAGATCGAGGTCGCGGTGGCGCCGCCCTTCACCGCGCTGGGCAAGGTCAAGGAGGCGCTGGTGGGCAGCTCGATCCAGCTCTTCGCCCAGAACTGCCACCACGAGAAGCAGGGCGCCTTCACCGGCGAAGTCAGCGCGCCCATGCTCGTGGACCTGGGCTGCGACGGCGTCATCCTCGGTCACAGCGAGCGGCGGCAGTACTTCGGCGAGACCGACGAGGGCGTCAACCGCAAGCTGCGCGCGGCGCTGGAGGCGCAGCTCCATCCCATCGTCTGCGTGGGCGAGACGCTGCAAGAGAGGGAGGCGAACCGCACCTGGGAGGTGGTCTGCCGTCAGATTTGCGGCGCGTTCGCCGGCCTCGACCCGGCGCAGGTGGGCCGCTGCACCGTCGCCTACGAGCCGGTCTGGGCCATCGGCACCGGCAAGGTGGCCACCACCGCGCAGGCGCAGGAGGTGCACGGCCAGATCCGCGGGCTCCTGCGGGAGATCGCCTCGCCCCAGGTGGCCGAGGCGGTGCGCATCCAGTACGGCGGATCGGTGAAGGCGGACAACGCCAGGGACCTGCTCTCGCAGCCCGACATCGACGGCGCGCTGGTGGGCGGCGCATCGCTCAAGGCGGACGATTTCGCGAAGATCGTGGCGGGAGCCAGGCCGTAAGCAGGCCGGCGCCGCGGTCGTTCCTCGACGCACAGCCGGTACCAGGGTCGGTGCATGTGGCGCCGTGTGCGCGCGCGTTTTCGCTCGGCATGAGCCTGCGTCGCGTGCTTGCATCGAGCCTGCATGCGCATCGCCTTGCTCTGCACGATCGCAGCCCTCGGCTGCGGCGGAACGTCCCGGCCGCGCGACGTGCGCGCCTCCGCGGTGAACGGCGCGGTCGAGGTGACCTGGGCCCCGGCGGTGCTGGTCGGCACCTACCGCGTCCAGCTCGCCGATCTCGACAGCGGCACGCCCCGCTCGGAGGCGGTGACGGTGCACGGCAACCACGCGACGCTGCAAGGCACCGCCTCCGGAGTGTGGGTGGACGCCGTTCCCGGCGGCCGCGCCACGGGAGTGGTGAGCGGCGGAGGGCAGGGCGGCACCGGCGGCGGCTGGCAGTTCTTCGCCCCCTGGGATTTCCGCGACGGCGCGCTCACGGTCCGCTATCCGGCGCTCGGCGCGGACGAGCGGCTCGGCGTGCTGCTCGTCAATGCGGGCGGCCCCGACGAGGCGCAGGCGGCGGTGAGCGTGGACGGCGCCGCTCCTCCCGCGCAGGTCGCGCCTGCCTCCGGCGCGGCGCTGCAGCTCTCGCGAGGGCAGCCGGCCTCGCCGGGCTTGCACGAGGCGGTCCGGGCGCAGGAGCTCGAGCTCGCGGGGGTGGCTCCCGCCGCGGCGGAGATCGTCGCCGGCGCCGACCACCGGGCGTTCTGCGTCGTGCCGGGGCTGGACTTCTCGCGGCACCTGCGCAAGCCGGCCACCCGCGCCGCCTCCTCGGCCGACGTGGATCTCTACGTCGACGACGAGGATCTCGCTCACTACGCGCCCGGCGACCTTCAGCAGCTGGCCGCGACGCTGGAGGAGCGCGTGCTGCCCGCGGTCACCGGCGTGTTCGGCGCGCCCAGCGACGTGGACGGCAACGGCAAGCTCCTGGTGCTGCTCTCGCACGAGCTGGGCGCGCACCTCAACGGCGGCTGGCTGATCGGGTACTTCGGCAACGCCGACCTGGTGCGCGCGCGAGACGACTCCGCCGCGTGCAGCGGAACCGGCTCCAACCACGCCGAGATCGTCTACCTGAACGACGTGGACAACGGCGTGGCCAACGGCTACACGGCGCAGGATCTGCTCGCCACCACCTGGCCCGCCACGGTGGCCCACGAGCTGCAGCACCTGCTCAACTTCGCCCACCGCTGCGTGGAGCACGCCTGCGACGGGCCGGAGGAGACCTGGATCAACGAGGCGCTCTCCAAGGTGGCCGAGGACGTGGCCGGGTTCGGCTGGAACGCCTCGGGCGGGCGCGCGGAGGGCGCGGCGTACCTGGGGCGCGACGAGGGCGCGGTGCGCGGCTACGACGGGCGCAGCCTGACGAAGTGGGAAGGCGATCCCATCGGCAACTACCAGGGGGCGCACAGCTTCCTGCGCTTCTTCGCCGACCAGCTCGGCCCGGCGGTGGCGGGGCAGGTGGCCGCGGGCCCCGGCGGGGTGGCCGGCCTGGAAGCGGCGCTGGGCAGGCCGCTGCCTCGCGCGATGGCGGAGTGGGCGACGGCGCTGCTCCTCTCCAACGAGCCGTCCGCGCCCTACAGCTTCTCGGGCACGCCCTGGTCACCCCTGCACGCTCGGCTGCGCCACCTGGACACGCGCGATCCCGGGCCGGTCACGCTGCGCGCCGACGGCATCGCGGCCGTCACCTCCGGCACCGGGCAAGGCGGACCGGTGACCGTCACGGTGAAGAGTGGCGCCGCGCAGCCTCCCTACGTGGTGGTGGTCCGGGCCAGCTCGGCCCTGCCGCCCAGATAACCCGGCCGCGGTTGCCTACGCGCGCAGCTTGTAGCCGCGCTTCAGCAGCCAGAGCGCCCACGCCACCATCAGCGCGGCGATGGCGAGCATCACGCCGAACCCCGACCACGGCCGCTCCACGTTGTGGCCGATGAGCGCGAAGCGCATCGATTCGATCATGTAATAGATGGGGTTCAGGTGCAGCACCAGGCGGAAGCCCGCGGGCAGCATGGCCGCCGAGTAGAAGACGCCGCCCAGGAAGGCGAGCGGCGTGATCACGAAGGTGGGGATGAAGTTCACCTGCTCGAACTTGTCGGCCCACAGCGCCACGATCAGTCCGGCGGCCGAGAAGGCCAGCGAGACGAGGACGCCGGCGAAGAGCGCCTCCAGCGGATGGGGCACGTACGGTCCGACGAAGAACGCCGCCGTGGCCCAGGTCAGGCCGCCCACGATCAGGGCGCGGGTGGCGCCGGCGGCGAGGAAGGCCGCGAGGATCTCGACGTAGGTGAGGGGCGTCACCAGCAGATCGACGATGGTGCCCTGCAGCTTGAGGATGAACATCGACGAGCTGGTGTTGAGGAAGGCGTTGTTGATGATGCCCAGCATCACCAGCCCCGGCACCAGGAAGCGGATGTACGGGACACCCTCCACCTCGCGCAGGCGGCCGCCCAGCGACCAGCCGAAGACGATGAAGTAGAGCGCCGTGGTGATCAGCGGCGAGAGGATGGTCTGCCCCGGCACCCGCAGGAAGCGCTTCACCTCCTTGCGGTAGAGGGTGCGCACGCCCAGCGTCGGGTCCGGTGGATCCGCAGGCGGCGGCGCGGGAGGCACCGGGCGCTCGCGGGCGGTGGCGCCGTTGGTGGCGTGGACGATGGGAGTGGGCGAGCGGAGCAGCTCGAGGATGACGCCCTCGAGGCGCGGCTCGCGCGTCTGCACGTCGGCGATGCGCAGCCCCGAGGCGGAGAGCGCCTGCAGCGCGCCCGAGAGCGGCTCGCCCATGCGGGGCGTCAGCACCACCGCTCCGCCGCCCTCCGCCAGCGCCGCGCCCGCCTGCGCCACCACCAGCGGCAGCTCCCGCACCGGCTGCTCGAGCGCCAGCCGCACCGTGCGCTGGCTGAAGCGCGCCAGCAGCTCCTGCTTCTCCTCCACCACCAGGAGGCGCCCGTTCTTGATCACGCCGATGCGGTCGGCGAGCTCCTCCGCCTCTTCCAGGTAATGGGTGGTCAAGACCACCGTGGTGCCTTCCGCAGCCAGCCGCTTCACGTAGCCCCAGAGGTCGCGGCGCAGCTCCACGTCGACGCCGGCGGTGGGCTCGTCGAGGAAGAGCACGGGCGGCTTGTGCACCAGCGCCTTGGCGATGAGCAGGCGCCGCTTCATGCCGCCGGAGAGCGCGCGGGTGTTGGAGTGCCGCTTGTCGAGCAGGCCCAGGTTGCCGAGGATGTCCACGACCCGCGCGTCGGTCAGCTCGACGCCGAAGTAGCCGGCCTGGAAGCGCAGCGTCTCTTCCACGGTGAAGAAGGGATCGAAGTTGATCTCCTGCGGCACCAGGCCCACCGCGCGGCGGGTGAAGCGGTAGTCGCGGACCACGTCGCGGCCGAGCACCTCGACGGTGCCCTCGCTCGCCAGCCCGGTGCCGGCCACCAGGCTGATGAGCGTGGTCTTGCCCGCGCCGTTGGGGCCGAGCAGGGCGAAGACCTCGCCGCGGTGGATGTCGAGATCGACGCGATCGAGGGCGACGAATCCGCCGTAGCGCTTGGTCGCGCCGCGCAGGCGCACCGCCTCGTTCATCTCCGACCGCGCCTCCCGGGCTGATTCTCAGGATGCCACAGGGCGGGTTGCGGTGCGCGGGAGTTCGTTCTGGACTAACATCGCCGGGCGGGAGAAAGGACGTCCTCCATGGCTCGCCTCTTCGTGGGAAACTTCCCCTTCGACACCACCGAAGCGCAGATCAAGCAGCTGGTCGCGGGTGAGAACCGCACCGTCCGCTCGGTCAAGCTCGTCACCGACAAGGACACCGGGCGGTCGCGCGGCTTCGCCTTCGTCGATCTCGACGACGAGGAGGAGGCCAGGGCTGCCATCGCCGAGCTGAACGGCAAGGACTTCGGCGGGCGCCCGCTCAAGGTGGACGAGGCCGAGGAGCGGGAGTCCGCGGGCGGCAAGTTCGGCGGCGGGGGCGGTTTCCGCGGCACGCCCCACGGCAAGGAGGCCCACGGCCGCAGCGGCTTCGGCATGCGCGGGCCGGCCCAGAACATGCCGCGCGGATCGCAGCGCGGGGGCGGCCGGGGCGGCACGCGAGGCTCTTGAGCGCCCGCAAGCTCCTCGCGCTGCATCGGGAGATGATCCGATGCCGCGCCTGTCCGCGGCTGGTGGCGTGGCGCGAGGAGGCGGCGCGCGTCAAGGTGAAGCGCTTCCGGGACTGGACGTACTGGGCGCGCCCGGTGCCGGGGTTCGGCGACCCCGGCGCGCGGCTCCTGATCGTGGGACTCGCGCCGGCCGCGCACGGCGGCAACCGCACCGGGCGCATGTTCACCGGCGACCGCAGCGGCGACTTCCTCTACGCGGCGCTGCACCGCGCCGGCATCGCCAACCAGCCCACCAGCGTGCGCCGGGACGATGGCCTCGCGCTCCGCGGCGCCTTCATCACCGCGCCGTGCAGGTGCGCTCCGCCCGCGAACAAGCCGCTGCCGGAGGAGCTGGCGAACTGCAGCGCCTGGCTGGATCGGGAGGTCGCGCTCCTTCCCGGGGTGCGGGTGGTGCTCGCCCTCGGCGGCATCGGCTGGGCCGCGGCGCTCCTGCACTTCGCGCGGCGAGGTCTCGCGGTGCCGCGCCCGCGGCCGGCGTTCGGGCACGGCGCCGAGGCGAAGATTCCCGGCGGGCCGGTGCTGCTGGGCTGCTACCACGTCAGCCAGCAGAACACGAACACGGGGAAGCTGACGCCGGCGATGATCGACGGCGTGCTGCGCCGCGCGAGGCAGTTGATGGGCTGAGGGCGGGTCAGGAGACGCGGCCGTGGAACACGCCCATGCCTCCGAGCGCCTCGAAGAAGGGAAGGCCGAGCAGGAGCCGGTCGACGGCGTGGAGCCCGTCGCAGAGGAGCCGCCGCCACCGCGGGGCGCTCTCGTAGCGGAAGTCGGGGATGACGAAGCGGGTGAGGCGGCCGAGGCAGGTGAAATGCCGCTTGCGGAGCCCGGGGACGAGCGCCCGGAGGACGGCCAGGTCGCCCTTTTCCAGCGGACGCTCGCCGGGGGTGACCTCGGTGTGCACCGGGACGAGGAAGCGGATCTTCCGCAGGGCCGGGCTCAGGTTCACCGGCTCCGAGCAGACGAAGAGCGCGCCGGGCCTGGCCGCGCGCAGGAGCGCCTCCAGGGTGTCCTCGAGATCGTCGAGGACGTGGTGGAGCAGGTTGTCGATCCAGAGGACGTCGAACGACCTCTCCGGAAGGTTTCCGGCCTGGAGGGGAGCGCAGACGAAGCGGGCGCGCCCGGAGACTCCGTTCAGGGCGGCGCGCCTCCTCGCCAGATCGATGGCGCCTGCAGAGACGTCGAGTCCCGTCACCTGCGCGCCCAGGCTGGCGAGGATCACCGCGTCTTCGCCCTCGCCGCAGCCCACGTCGAGGATCGACTTGCCCCGCACGTCTCCGAGGAGCCGGAAGCAGTACTCCTTGGGATAGAGCCGGCCCGGGCGCGCGTACCGCGCCAGCACCGCCGGGTCCACCGGCGCAAGGCGCTTCGCGTTCTCGTCCGCCCAGCGGTCGAAGAACGCGGCCTCGCCGGAAAAGTCCTTGTGCATGACGGACCTCGAACCGGTTGGCGGAGCAAGCGCCATGCCGGCCGCCTCCGCCTGCCAGCCTGGTTCGGGCAGCCGGCGCCTTCGGGCGAGGCGCCGGGCGCAGGAAGGAAAAATTGTCCGCCGATGGGAAGGCAGTTCGCGAGGTCAGGAACTGCGGAGGAATTCAACACCCGGAATCGATCGAATCGCAGATTGAAGAAACCGCTTGCGCGCCTGCCTGCCCATCTCCAGAGTGAGTGTGTCGCACCGCGCCGGAGGGAACGTGCTATGCGCCTTGCCGAGGACGTCGAAAAGCAGTCTGGAGAACGAGTGAACGGATCCGCGCAGAAGCGCCTGGCAGGCAAGGTGGCCGTCGTCACCGGCTCCTCGCGCGGCATCGGCAAGGCCATCGCGAGGGCGCTCGCGGCGGAGGGCGCCAGCATGGCCGTCCACTACTGCCGCGGCCGCGAGCAGGCCGACGAGCTGGCCGCGGAGTTCGAGCGCAACGGCAACCGCGTGGGAGTCTTCCAGGCCGACGTGGCCCGCCCCGAGGACTGCCACAAGCTGGTCGAGAAGGCCGCCCGGCAGCTCGGGCCGGTGGACATCCTCGTCAACAACGCCGGCGTCAACCGCGACCGCAGCATCCGCAAGATGAGCGCCGCGGAGTGGGACGAGGTCATCCACACCAACCTCGACTCGGTCTTCCACTGCACCAAGGCGGCGCTCGAGCCGATGATCGCCCGCGGCTGGGGCCGCATCATCAACATCGCGTCGATCATCGGGCAGACCGGCGCCTTCGGGCAGGCCAACTACGCCGCCGCCAAGGCCGGCACCATCGCCTTCACCAAGAGCGTGGCGCAGGAGGTGGCCAAGTACGGCGTCACCGTGAATGCCATCTGCCCGGGGTTCGTGGACACCGACATGATCGCCTCGATGCCGCAGGCGGCGAAGGACGCGGTCAAGGGACGCATCCCGCTCGGGCGCTTCGGCGACGCCGACGAGGTGGCGAGGCTGGTGCGGTTCCTCTGCACCGAGGGGGACTGGATCACCGGCGCCCAGCTCAACATCAACGGCGGCCAGTACATGTGACCGCCGGGGCTTGCCTGCCGCAACGGACGGGCAGGCGGGCAGACTGACCGTTTGAGTACAAAATTCTCCTCATGAAGAGGAGACCTCTTTCGACCCAGGTGGTGGCAGTGACCGGCGCGTCCTCCGGCGTGGGGCGCGCCATCGCCAGGGCCTTCGGCGCCGCGGGAGCGAAGGTCGGGCTGATCGCGAGGGGGCGCGACGGGCTTGGCGCCGCTGCCGAGGAAATCCGCAGGGCGGGTGGCGAGGCGCTCGAGTTGCCGACCGACGTCTCGCACGCGGCGGAGGTGCAGATGGCGGCCCACGCCATCGCCGGGAAGTGGGGCCGCATCGACACCTGGGTGAACGACGCCATGGTCTCGGTCTTCTCGCCGGTGGTGGAGATGACTCCGGACGAGTACCGCCGCGTCACCGAGGTGAACTACCTGGGCACCGTCCACGGGACGCTCGCGGCGCTGCGCTACATGGCGCCCGCCGACGAGGGCGTCATCCTCCAGATCGGCTCGGCGCTCGCGTATCGCAGCATCCCGCTGCAGAGCGCGTACTGCGCGTCCAAGGCGGCCATCCGCGGCTTCAGCGACTCGCTCCGCACCGAGCTGCTGCACGACAGGAGCCGGGTGAAGGTCTGCATGCTGCAGCTTCCCGCGGTGAACACGCCCCAGTTCGACGTGGTGCGGACCCGGCTGCCGCGCCATCCGCAGCCGGTGCCGCCCATCTTCCAGCCGGAGATGATCGCCCGCGCCGTCCTGCACCTGGCCATGCATCCCAGGCGCGAGATGTGGGTGGGCTGGAGCGCCGCCAAGGCCATCGTCGGCCAGAAGTTCATCGGCGGGCTGCTCGATCGATACCTGGCGCGCGCGGGATGGGACTCGCAGATGGACGACCGGCCGATCGATCCGCTCAGCCGGCGCGACAACCTGGCGGCGCCGCTGCCCGGCGACCGCGGAGCCCACGGCGACTTCGACGCGCGCGCGAAACCCGGAAGCGTGGAGCTGTGGGCGCGGCTGAACGCCGGCAAGGTGGCGGCCGGCGCGGCGGCGGCGGCGGCGCTGGGCCTGGTGGCGCTGCGGAGCCTTCGCGCATGATCCGAAAGGCCCTGCTCGCCACCGCGCTCCTCGCCGGCCTCGACGCGGTGGAGCGCCGCCTGCTCGGCCACCGCCCCGCCTACGACGTGGGGCGCATCGGCCGGCGGCTCTTCGGCAGCGCCCGCGCGGGCTGGGCGCTGCGCTGCGCCTACGGGCCCGCCGTCGCCTTCATCCAGACCCGCCTCCGGCTGTCGCCCCTGCTCTTCGGCCCCCTCGTCGCCGCCGGCGAGCTCTACGCAATGCCCCGCGCCGGCGCGACTCCGCCGCCGGGAAGGTGGCGAACGGGCGATGTCCCCCTCCTCTTCGCGCACTCCACCGCCTTCGCCCTGGCGGTGAAGCTGCTCTGAGGGCAAGAGCGCAGTCGCGACCCGGATCCTTCGAACTTCGACCCGCCGGCGCGCAAACGAGCCGCGACTGCTATACAGCCCCGCGTGTGGGTCACTGCGGAAGACGGCGCTCACCTCCACGTCATCGATCAGGGCAAGGGCGACCCCGTCCTCTGGCTGCAGGGCCTCAACGCGCCCGCCGCCGCCTGGGCGGTGCAGCTCGCCCACTTCGGCCAGTCGCACCGCAGCCTCGCGCCCGACGGCCGCGGCGTGGGGCAGAGCGACGCGCCGGAGGGCCCGTACACCACCCGCCAGATGGCGCAGGATGCGCTCGCCGTCCTCGACGCGGCAGGGGTGGATCGCGCCCACGTGGTGGGGCTTTCGCTGGGCGGCGCGGTGGCCCAGGAGCTTGCGCTGCTCCACCCGGAGCGGGTGCGCTCGGTGGCGCTGCTCTCCACCTTCGCCGCGCAGGCGCCGCGCGGGCGCGCCTTGCTGGAATCGTGGCGCGCGCTCTACCCGGTGGTGTTCGCCGACCCGCGCTTGCGCAAGGCGTGGGAGCTGCAGGCGTACTCCTGGCTCTTCACCGACCGGTTCTGGCGCAGCGAGGCCAACGTGCGCGCCGCGCTGCGCTTCGCCGCCACCCAGCCGCAGCAGCCGCCGCAGGGGTTCGTGGGGCAGGTGGACGCCGCCCTCTCCCACGACACGCGCGGGCGGCTCGGGCAGCTCCGCGTGCCCGCGCTGGTGGTCCACGGCGAGCTCGATCAGCTCTCGGCCAGGGCCAACGGCGAGGAGCTGGCGCGGCTGATCCCCGGGGCGGAGCTGCGCCTCCTGCCGGAGGTCGGCCACGCCGTGAACCTGGAAGGGCAGCGGCTGGTGAACCCGGCCCTTCGCGCGTTGTGGAAGCGGGTGCCCTGACACTCCGCTGCCGGTTACACTTCTGGCACATCGCTTGCTCGACTGCCTCCCGGGAGCGCCTCCAACAGGCGCAGTCGGAAAAAAAGACCGGGTGCTGTTCAATGGCACACGGTCGATCCGGGTGAGGGAGAGATGCAGCAGCGACCGAATCATGTGCTCGTGATCGACGACGACGACGCGGCGCGGGAGATCCTCGTCGAGCTCCTCGGGCGCATCGGCTATCACGCCTTCGCGACTGCCGACGGGCGCGCCGGGCTGGAGTGGCTGGCCGGCGCCGCTGCGCCCCCGCAGGCGGTGCTGCTGGACCTGCGCATGCCGGGCCTGGACGGGTTCGAGGTGCTGGCGAAATACCGGTCGGAAGGTGGGACCGCCCCCGTGATCGCGCTCTCCGCCATGGACGAGAAGGAGGCGGTGGTCAAGGCCATGCGCCTGGGCGCGAGCGACTACCTGGTCAAGCCCATCGAGCCGGAGGAGCTGCGCGAGGCCATCGAGCGCTGCAGCGCCGCGTCGCGGCCGCCCCCGGTGGACGAGCCGCAGGCCGCTCCCATCGTGCCCGCCGTGCGGCCGAGCGAGCCCCCGCCGGTGGTGGTGCAGCCGCACGGCGTCTTCCCACGGGCCGAGGTGCGGCGCGGCGTGCCCCAGGACTTCGTCGCCTCGAGCCCCGCGATGCTGGCGATCTGGGACATGGTGGACCGCGTCGCCGAGACCGACGTGCCGGTGCTCATCCGCGGCGAGAGCGGCGTGGGCAAGGAAGGCATCGCCCGCACCCTGCACGATCGCTCGCCGCGCCGGGGGAAGCCCTTCGTGAAGATCAACTGCGCGGCGCTGCCGAGCGAGCTGCTCGAGTCCGAGCTCTTCGGCCACGAGCGCGGCGCCTTCACCGGCGCCACCAGCGAGAAGCCGGGCAAGTTCGAGCTGGCCGACAAGGGCACCATCTTCCTCGACGAGATCGGCGAGATGCACCCGGCGCTGCAGGCCAAGCTGCTTCAAGTCCTGCAGGACGAGGAGTACTACCGGGTGGGCGGCAAGCGGCCGCTTCGCGCGGACGCGCGGGTGCTGGTGGCGACGAACCGCGTGCTCGAGGACGAGATCGCGCGCGGCAACTTCCGCGAAGACCTCTACTACCGGCTCAACGTGGTCAGCATCCTGGTGCCGCCGCTGCGCGAGCGCAAGGAGGACATCCCCGGCCTCATCGAGCACTTCCGCCGCAAGTACGGCAGCAAGTATCGCGGCGGGGCGATGGCGTTCTCCGAAGAGGTCATCCGGCGGCTCTGCGAATACGATCACCCCGGCAACGTGCGTGAGCTGGAGAACCTGGTCCGGCGCCTGGTGGTGCTGCGCGACGAGAAGTTCGTGCTCGACGAGCTGGCGGCGGCGGTGAGCCGGCGTCCGGCGATGCAGGTGCCGCTCGCCACCGGGTCGGCGGGAGGCTCGCTGCCGCCTGCCAACCAGGGATTTCCGACGGCTCCGGCCGTCGCGCCGGCGCCTCCGCCCCCTCCCGCCCCGGTGGTGCCGATGGGCGCGGAGACGGTGTCGCTCAAGGAGATCTCGAGGCAGGCCGCGCTGCGGGCGGAGCGCGAGGCCATCTCGGCGATGCTCTCGCGGACCAACTGGAACAAGCGCAAGGCGGCCGCCCGCCTGCAGATCAGCTACAAGGCCCTGCTCTACAAGATCAAGGACTGCGGCCTGACCGACCCGCGCATCACCGCGGGGCTGCCGGAAAACCTGGCTCGCCTCGGCATCGTCGCCGACTCGACCAGCACCGCGTCCTGACGAACGCGCTCAACGTCTCACGCGAACGACGGCTCCGCGGGCTGCGTGCTCGCGAGGCGCGCTCGCGCCTGCGCCTGCCGCGGCCCGGGTCCAGGGCTTGCGATGCGGTTGCGGCTCGTCCTACGCGCGGCGCTCGACGAGCTGCGGGGCGGGCTCCGGCTCGGGCTCGACGATCTTCCGCGGCGCGGAGAAGAGCTTGCCGACCACCAGGAACAACGTCCCCATGAAGAGCAGCAGGAGCGGCTCCTCGAGCGGGCCCATGACCGCCGACTGGTGTAGCGCGAATGCCGCGAAGCCGAAGACGATGGCGGCTGCTGCGATGGTCCGGAACATTCTGGCCGAGTCCCCTTCCCAGGTGTCGCTGCGCTTCTGTCGCGCAGCCTGCACCTACATCTAGCCAGAAGCGCGCCAACGCGGTTGCCAGAGAGCGCGTGCGGAGCCGGTTGGGTACTTCGCTTCCGCGTCGCGGAAGGCCGGTCCACTGATCTTGCCGCGCCGGCGCAACGGCGCCTGCTTCCCCGGCTGGTCCGCCGCCTGCAAACAAAGCGGAGGGAGCCGCGCAGCGAGTCTGCCGGACGCTGGCACGCCGCGTGCTCCGTGGGCCGGCGTCCGCCTGGGCGCGGGAGGGAGGAAGGCATGACGAGGTTCGTAGGATTGGGGATGGCGGCGGCAGCTCTTCTGGCGGCGGGTTGCTCGCACTCCGCGCCGGTGCAGGACGAGGTGAAGCACATCTCGGAGTTCCGCCTGAGCCGCGAGGACGTGGTCGAGGTCTCGGTCTGGAAGGAGCCCGAGCTCTCGCGCACGGTGCCGGTGCGGCCGGACGGGAAGATCACCTTGCCGCTCATCGGCGACGTCAAGGCCGAGGGGCTCACGCCGGCGGAACTGGAGGACCACGTCCAGAAGCAGCTCGCCTCGCTGGTGCGCGATCCGCGCGTCACCGTCATCGTCCATGACGTGAACGGGCAGCGGGTCTACGTCACCGGGATGGTCGGGCACCCCGGCGCCTTCCCGCTGCGCAACAGCATGAACGTGCTGCAGGCGCTGGCGCTCGCGGGCGGCCTGGCGGAGTTCGCCGACCGCGACACCATCCGCGTGCTCCGCGCCGACGGGCGCCACTTCGACGTCGGCTACGACGACCTGGTGTCCGGCAAGAGCAAGGTGACGCTCGGGCCGGGTGACACCGTGGTGGTCCCGTAGGAGCCATGTCGATGTCCGCGATGAAGCTCGCGCTGCTCGCAGCCGCGGTCCCGCTCCTCGCGGCAGGAGCTGCGGGCGCCAAGGTCTACATCGAATGGCGCCCCCGCGTTTCGCTGATGGGCGGCTTCGACGACAACGTGCAGCTCAACGGCAGCGGCGGCGACGGCTTCGGGCAAGCCGTTCCCGGGCTGAAGCTCGACATCTTCGGCGACCACGATCTGCACATGGACGTCGACTGCCAGGCGGGCGTGGCGCGGCTCGCCCATCCGGAGGAGTTCGGCATCTCCTCCGGCGCCTTCGCCACCAACGAGACCTGCGGCCTCGGCACCCGGGTCAAGCTGTCCACGCGCGACAAGCTGCAGCTCCGCACCAGCGCCACCTACGCGCAGGATCCCTTCGCCATCGCCGGCCTGGGGCTTCTGCTCCGGCCCGGGCAGACGCAGATCTTCGTCGCCAAGCTCCAGGGCATGGTGGAGCACGCGCTCACCGGCCACTCGCATTTCGACTACGGGTTCGACGCCCAGGCGCTGGCCTTCGGCGCCAACGATCCCGGCAACGGCTACGTGCTCGCGCCGCAGGCGCGCTACGCCTGGAAGACCAGCGCGCGCAGCACCTGGGACCTGGGCGTGCGCGAGCAGCTCTTCTTCGCGGTGGGGGCGAATCCCAACGCCGCGCTCGGCACCAAGGCGACGCCGGGCGGGTTGCTGGACGAGGCCCATTCGGCGCTGCTCGGCTACACCTATGCGCTGGCGCCCTGGGCGAATCTCACCGTCCGGGGCGGCGGCATCCTCGTCACCGGCGCCGCCGGCGAGGTGGTGATGCCCACCGCGCGCCTGGGGATCGAGAGCTACACGCCGGACAACCTGTTCAGCTTCACCGTGGCGCACGATCTCATGATCGGGCCCACCACCGCCGGGCCGGTGGTCGCGGACGTGGTCGAGCTGGGCTGGATCCGCGACTGGGAGCACTTCGCCCTGCACCTGGGCACCGGCATCTACCGCAACATCGGGGTGGACAACGCCTACCTGGCCCTGGGGGCGCTCGGCTACAGCGCGGAGGGGTCGGTGGCGTGGAAGTTCACCCGCGACCTGCGGCTGGAATGCGCTGCCTTGCGCGACGCGCGGCTCAACGACCTGGCGCTCGCGCAGCAGGTCGACCGCGACGTGCTGCAGCTTCGCTTCGTCTGGGAGAAGGCGCGGTTCTGAAAAACGGCTTTCGCGGCCGCGGCCGCGGACTTGAGGAGAGGGGACGGACGAATGGATCGAACCTACACGATTGACGAGCTCTGGGCCGCGGTGCGGCGCCGCTGGAAGACGGTGGCGCTGGTGTCGGGAGGCGCGCTGCTGCTGGCGGCGCTGGTGATCGCGCGCATACCCAACGAGTACCGTTCGCGCGCGCTGGTGATGGTGGAGCCGTTCACGCCCCATCCGGACCTGGTGGTGCCGGTGATCAACTCCCTCAGCCTGGAGGAGAAGGTCAAGTCGGTGCGCGAGGGGGTCTACGCGCGCAGCCTGATGGCCACCGCCATCGACGAGCTGAAGCTCTATCCCAGGGAGCGGGAGAAGAGCATCGACGAGGCGGTGAGCGCGCTGCGCAACGACACCGAGGTGCACGCGGAGGGCGACGACGCCTTCTCCATCACGGTGCGCTCGCGCGATCCGGAGCAGGCGGCGCGCGCCGCCAACCGGCTGGCCGAGCTCTACATCGAAGGCAACCTCCAGGTTCGCAGCGGCCAGGTGACGCGCACCCGCGAGATCATCGCGCAGAAGCTGGCCGAGATGCGCGGCGAGCTGACCCGCGCCGAGGCCAAGGTCAACGCCTACAAGCAGGCCCACGCGGACACGCTGCCGGAGCTGACCGAGGCGCGCTACCACCAGCGCGACGAGCTGAGCAAGCAGATCGACCTGGAAGGCACCTTCATCCAGGAGGCGCAGCGCCGCATCGACCTGCTCGGCACCCAGCCCTTCGGCAAGGACACCGAGGTGGGGCGGCTGGAGGAGCTCTACGACGGCATGAAGGCCAAGCTGGCCGCCGCGCAGGCGACGCTCACGCCCGATCATCCCGACGTGGAGTCGATCAAGCGCGAGACCGAGGCGACCTGGGGCCGGCTGCAGAACGCGCGCGCCCGCGCCGCCGCCAACGACCTGGAGCTGCGGCGCATGAATGAGGCGATCAAGCGCGGCCGCGCCCGGATCGCGGAGCTGCAGAAGGGCCAGGCGGACATCGACAAGCTCATCGCCGCGGCGCCGCTGACCGCCGCCGGCCTGACCGACATGCTCCACGACGTGGACATGCTCAAGACCAAGGTGGCCCAGCTCGTCTCCAAGAAGGCGGAGGCGGAGATCACCGCGGACCTGGAGCAGAAGAGCGGGCCCAGCGAGTTCCGGGTGCTGGAGAGCGCGCAGCCGGCCCATACGCCGGCGAGCCCGAACCGGGGCCAGGCGCTCCTGCTCGCGCTGCTCGGCGCGCTGGTGCTGGGAATCGGCGTGGGCATGGGCCAGGAGCTCTCCGACCGGTCGCTGCGCAGCGAGAGCGAGGTGGGCGGAGCGCTGGCGCTGCCGGTGCTGGCCTGCGTACCCGAGCTGAACGGCGTGGGCGCGGTGGCGCTGCTCCCGATGCACCAGCCGGCGGAAGCGTAGTCGAGGGACCAAACCCCAATTCAGGGAGAGAACATGTCGAGCATTCCGAGGGCAGTGGAGGGGCGGGGCCGGTTCCTCGAGCGCATCGAGGGCGGCGGGGAAGAGGCCAGCGTCGACGTGCGGCTGGTGGCGCTGACGGCGCCGATGGGCGCGGCGGCCGAGCAATACCGGATGCTGCTGCACCGGCTGCGGCACCTGCGCGCCCTGCGCGGGGAAGCCATCCAGGGCGGCGCGGTGGTGGCGGTGACCAGCGCGGTGCGCGGGGAGGGCGTCTCGCTCACCGCGGCCAACCTGGCGCTGACCGCGGCCCGCTCGCGCGACGCGCGGGTGGCGCTGGTGGACTGCGACCTGCGGCGCGGCGGGTTGAGCCAGCTCTTCGGCATGGGCGCGCGGCCCGGGCTCGCCGAGGTGCTCACCGGCAAGACCGAGGTGGGCGAGGCGCTGGGGCGCTATCACGAGGGGCACCTCGCGGTGATCGGCGGCGGCAGGGCGCCGGGGGCGGAGTCGGCGTCGCTCTTGGCCTCGCCGCGCTTCGCGCAGACGCTCACGCTCCTGCGCACGCTCTTCGACGAGATCTACCTCGACGTGCCCCCGGCGCTGGCGACCGCGGACGCGCAGGTGGTCGCCTACAAGGCCGACGGCATCGTCATGGTGGCGCGCGCCGGCACCACCCCGCGCGAGCAGGTGGCGGCGGCCGTGCGCTCGCTGCAGGGCGCGCCGGTGTGGGGGCTGGTGCTCAACGGCGTGGAGCCGTCGAGCGTGCCGGCGCCGTTGCCGGTGGTGAAGGGGCAGCTCACCAGCGGCAGGTAAGCGAGGGAGAGACCGCGCGATGCCGCAGTTCTCGGGTCACTGGTACAGCGGGCGCGCCGCCCGGCTGGTCTTCGTCGAGGTGGCGCTGGTGGCAATGGCGCTCGTCATCAGCGGTCAGGACGCCGCCGGCTGGCGGGAGCTGGCCGCCCTGGTGGGCGCCGCCGCCTGCATCCCGGTGGCGCTCTACCTGGCCGATCTCTACGACCCGCAGGTGATGCGCAACGATCGCAGCCGCGGCGCCAGCGTGCTCAAGGCGCTGGGGTTCGCCATGCTCGCGGCGGCCATCTTCGGGCTCCTCGGCGGGCACACGCTGCCCCGCGGCGCCCTGGTGGACACGCTGGGGCTCGCCAGCGTGGGAGTGCTGCTGGCCCGGGCGGCGCTGGTGGCCCGCATCGACGAGCGCGGGCACAACCGCGTGCTGGTGATCGGCGCGGGGCAGCGCGCGGCGGAGATCGAGCGCATCGTGCGCACCGAGGCCTACGGCGAGTACGAGGTGGCGGGAAAGCTCGACCCGAGCGTCGCGCTCTCCGAGCCGCGGCAGGTGGCCGCGGCGGCGGGCGCGGACGCGGTCTCGGCGGCCGGCGGCATGCTCGAGCAGGCCCGCAACGACGACGCGGTCGAGGTCGCGCTCGCGCCCGTGCCCGAGGTGGTGCCCTCGGGGCAGCTGATCGTCGGTCCCGGCGGCGCGCCCGCCCACATCCAGGGTCCGCTGGCGGAGGCCAAGGTGGCGGCGATGGGCGAGGAGAAGCCCCTCGCGCCGGTGGTCGCGCT
>DASSQZ010000173.1:0-3545 GCA_035702105.1 Myxococcales bacterium
TCTTGAAGAAGCCGACGTAGTCGGTCGCGTCCTCGCGCGCCACCCAGGCGGTGGGCAGGGAGGCGCCGTCCTCGCGCCGGTCGAGCACGTAGCCCGTGCGCAGGCCCTCGCCCATGGCGCTCGCGGGGATGCCGAAGAGCATCACGCCGTCCCACGCGGCGGCGTCCACGCTGCCGAGGAGCTGCACCTCCTCGATCTGCGGATACAGGCGCAGCTCGTCGCCGATGAGGTGGAAGCAGGACTTGTGGATCACCACCAGGATCCGGAACGGCCCCACCTGCTCCGCCTTGCAGAGGTAGTCGGCAGGGTCGGCGCGCTCCGCGAACGAGGCGAACCGCCGGCGGAAGAAGTCGAGGTCGGGCTTGCCGCTCGCGGGGAGGCCGTCGCGCCGGGTGAAACCGTAGCGGTGGTCCGCGATCCGCTTCGCCGCCCCGGTCACGTACGAGGGCTTCGGATCCAGCGCCGCGGTCGCGCCGGCGAAGGTGCAGGACCCGATCAGCCGGCGCAGGTATCCGGGAAGCGCGGGGTGCGCCGCGACCCGCTCCAGCGACTCGCAGCCGACGGCGAAGGTGCTCGTCGCCTTCACCTCCGTCCGCGGGACGTCGAAGGCGTGCATCAGGTCGTTGACCAGCTCGGTGACCTTGCGGTCCACGCCCTGCAGGACGGCGACCTTCTCCCCGTGCCGCCTCGCGTCCAGCCGCGCGAGGAGCACCTTGACCGTGTTCGCGCCATGCCACTCCTGGTAGAGCTGGGCCAATAGCTGGCGAAAGACGTCGTCGATCAGCTGGCGGTCGCGGTAGGCCAGGGCGCAAGCGAGGGGGCCGTACTGGTTCTCGGCGCGCTCGTAGCCCAGGTCGGCCAGCGCCGGCAGGGTGCGCCAGACCTTCCTCAGCAGGCGCCGATAGACGACGCGGAAGGTGCGGCTGTGCAGCATCTCCTCGACGGTCGCGCACGGCTGCCAGTCGACGAAGATCTTGTCGGCCTGCGACCGGCCCTCCTCGATGCTGTAGACGATGCCGCGCTCGGCTGGCGCGATGGGCGCCGGCTGCGCGCGCTTGCGGGGCGGCTGCAGCTCGAGCAGGGGCTGAAGGTCGGGCAGCGGATCCTCGGCGAAGAGCGACTCGAGCCTGGAGACGTCGCGGCCAGCGGCCTCGAACTGCTCCCAGTACTTCGCGAGGAGCCTGAGGTAGACCCCGAGGGCGCCGGCGAAGCGCCGGTAGCCGGCTTCGTCGCCCGGCAGGTTTCCGCCCAGCGAGACGCGGACGTAGCCGCGTCCGGCCCAGGTCACGTCCACCTTCCGGTGCCGCGCGATGGCGCCGAGGAACTCGGCCACGCCGCGGTCGTCGCCGGGCGGGCAGAGTCGGATGCAGCCGTAGAACGCGCCGCCCGGCGCGATGTGCTCGCGGCCCTCGAGCGCCTCCTCCAGCGCGCGGTACCTCTTCTCCACGTCGTCGCAGAGCCGTTTCTCCAGGCGCAGCCGCTTGAGCCGCCAGACGAGGCCGCTGACCGATTCGGAGAGCTGCACCGCGGTCGCCGCGCGCTGGCGCAGGCGGAGGAGCTCCTCGTAACCCGCGAGCAGCTCCTCGAACGCGGCGACGGGCGCGCTCTCCTCCTTCTGCATGCGGGAGAGCTCGCGCCCGAGCAGCTCGCGAAGCCCTTCCCACGGCGGGCGCCCGCCGGGCTTGAGCAGCTCCACGGCCAGCGCTTCCAGCTCGCGCACGTAGCTCTTGCAGGCCAGCCCCGACTCCAGCTTGAGCTGCGTCATGTAGAGCGAGAGGAGGTGAGGCTGGGAGGCGTGAAGGCCGGCGTACTCGACGCAGCCGGGGTCGTTGGAGTGCAGGAGCCCGGTCCGGTCGCCGGCGCCCTGCAGCGCCTTGGTGGTCGCGCCCACCGTGTGGATGCGCACCGCCCTGCCCAGGTGCTCCCTGTAGCGCTCGTAGATCTGCGCCACGCAGAGATCGCCTTCCCGCGCCTTGTGGCTGCGCAGGACCACGCGGTGGTAGCTGTCGTCGTCGAGGATGGTGAGGTCGTAGTCGGCGGCGATCTGCAGCAACTTGAGGATGGTCTCGCGCCGCCACACCACCCCGGTGGGGTTGTGCGGGCTGTTCACCAGCACCAGCATGCTGCGGCAGAGGAGGCGGAAGACCTCCGGGAAGGGCCGGAACGCGTAGCGCAGTCCCTCGATCCGGTCGCGCAGCGCGTCGGGGTCCATCTCGTGGCGGTCGTTGAGCGGCACGCGGATGGTCGAGGCGGCCGGGTAGTCCTTCTCCGGGAACACGTCCTGGTAGGTCCAGGACATCTCGGGGAGGACCAGCACGGGATAGAAGGCGCCACGCTCCGCCGCGGCGAGGAACGCCTCGATGTCGGAGACGGCGACCGGGTCGATCCCGCCCTTGACCTGCTCGGCTGCGTCATGGGCCGTTCGCAGCGCTGCCTGCAGCGGCGCCAGCGAGGAGCGCACGCGGCGGTCGAGGTCCTCCACGCCGGGAACCACCTTGTCCTCGACGTAACCGTGGGCGGCGCCGAAGCCGTTGCCGGCGAGCACCCGCTTGAGCGCGGCAGCGACCGTTCCCGTCACGTTGCCGAAGGCGGCATGTTCCAGGGAGCGCGCCGTCTGCCCGGCGAGGCGGGCGGCCAGATCGGCCACGCGGTAGGAGAGCGTCCGGGTCAGGTAGTCGCCGCGCGTGATCATCTGCTCGCTCGGCGACCACTGCGAGGGCGAGAGCGCGCGCAAGTGCGACTGCCGCGCTGCAGCCTGCAGCTCGTCGCCGCTGCCTGCGGGAATGGCGAGCTGGGCCTTGAGCCTCTCCAGCCGCTCGCGGCAGGCGGCGAGATCCTCGCCGACGAAGCGGGACAGCTCCTCGCGCGTCCGGTCCCGGTGATACTCGCCGACGAGCCGAAGCGCCCCGCGCCCGCCGCCGGGCAACACCGCCGCCGGATAGGCCGCCGGGTCGAGGCTCCCATAGAAGTAGCGCATCCACTCCCGCGCCACGCTCTCGCGCAGGCCCTGGCGCAGCCGGGCCTGGTCGGCTTCGTTGCCGGCCGCCACCTCTTCGAGGAAGAGCACCATCCGCCGCAGCTTGCGCAGAACGAGGGCGTCGAAGAAGTCGCCGCGCTTCCAGTCGCAGCAGCGCAGGTCCTCCACGCTGACGTCGACGGGCAGCTCGAGCAGCCGATTGGAGAGGGCCTCGCGGATGCGGCCCAGCGTCGCGGCGGAAAACCCCTCGAGGATGCGCCGCAAGGTCAGCTGCGTGTTGGCGGGCCGGCCGGCGAAGGCCGTCTGCACGTTGCGCAGCGTACGCGCCACGTGCGGGAAGAGCGTGTAGACGATGGTGGTGTTGGAGCGGCGAGCCCGGGTCGAGACGTCGATGAGCAGGAGTCGCCCGATCAATCCCTGCCAGGCCTGCTCGTTTTCGCCCCGGAAGAGCGCGTGCGGGATGCGGGTCACCGGCGCCACGAAGACCACGTTGGGGTGCGCCTGCATCTGCGCGATCAGCTTCTCGTCGAGCCCGTCCACCTCCTCGATGCGCCGAACCGGCACCTCG
>DASSQZ010000174.1:0-9843 GCA_035702105.1 Myxococcales bacterium
GCTGCGCGAGCACATCGAGCGCCTGCTGGGCTCTGCGCGCGTGCTCGGGTTCCGGGAGATGCCCTTCGGCGTCGAGGAGTTGACCGAGGCGTGCAAGCAGGTGGTGCTCGCGAGCGGCTTTACCGAGTGCTACATCCGCCCGCTCATCTGGCTGGCCGAGGGCGGCTGGAACCTGACCGTGGACGCCGGCAAGCCGTACACCGGCATCGCGGTGTGGGAGTGGAAGGGCTATCTCGGGCCGGCCGCGGTGGAGCAGGGAGTGCGCGCCAACGTCTCCTCCTTCACCCGGCACCATCCCAACGCCACCATGACCAAGGCGAAGATCAGCGGCAACTATCCCAACTCGGTGCTCGCCAAGACCGAGTCGCTGCGGCTCGGCTTCGACGAGGCCATCATGCTCGACCCGCAGGGGTTCGTGGCCGAGTGCACCGGCGAGAACATCTTCGTGGTCAGGCGGGGAAAGCTGCTCACGCCTCCCGAGGGCGCAATCCTGGAAGGCCTCACCCGCGACTCGATCATGGCGCTGGCCCACGACCTCGGCATCGAGGTGTCGGCGCAGCCGGTCTCGCGCGACCAGCTCTACGTGGCCGACGAGGTCTTCGTCTGCGGCACCGCGGCCGAGGTCATCGGCCTGCGCGAGATCGACTTCCGGCCCATCGGCACTGGACACGGCACTCCGGTCACCCGGGCGCTGCAGGAGGCATACTCGAAGGCGGTGCGCGGCGAGGGCGCCCGCTCGCGCGAGTGGTTGTCGTACGTGGGGGTGTGAGGGGCACAGACATCGCGGCAGATCGGGGCCCTTGCGGCCCCTGCCGGGCATGGGTTCAGAATTGCAGCATGCTCCGAATCTGCCTTGCCGCCCTCCTGATCTCCGCCGCCGCGCACGCCGGCGAGCGCACCATCGAAGCCGTCCGCAGCGCGCCCGACGCCTCGCTCGCGGACGCTTCGCCGCCCGCGACCGCGATGCCCGCGGCAACTCCCGCCGGGGCGTCGCGCGGCGCGATGCCCTACGATGGCCGCAAGGACGACTCGTCGCGCCTCTTCCACGTGGGCGCGATGGTGGGTCTCGTCAGCCTGCCGCGCCCGCTCGACGCGGAGCTCTACCTGCGCGCCGGCAATTACTTCTTCGTCGGCTTTTCCTACAGCGACTTCCCTGCCTTCGTGGCCGACCCGCTGCTCTCCGCGGCAGGCGCGAAGAGCGGCTCGACCACCGCCCGCCTCGACCAGTTCAACGCCTTCGACGCAGACGTGCGCGTGTTCCCCTTCGCCGGCGCGTTCTTCCTCGGCAGCTCCTTCGGCCGGCAGTCGTTCAAGGCCGCCGTCACCGAGAGCACCGTGCTCGGTCCCCAGACCGGGACCATCGATCTGACCACCATCTACGCCACGCCCCGCCTCGGATATCTCTGGACGCTCGGCCCGGGAATCGTGCTCGGCCTCGACGTGGGCGTGCAGCTGAAGTTGAGCAAGGACCAGCACGTGACCATGCCCGCCGGCTCGTCGCAGAGCATGCAGGACAACGCGCAATCGCTGGTGGACTTCGCGGGAAGCATCCCGCTGCCCTCGTTCCATTTCCGCCTGGGATGGCAGTACTAGCTCAGCCTCATCGCACCTGGATCCTCGCGCACGACGTCTGCCCGCCGGCGGTGGCGCAGGCGTCTGCGGTCCCCCGTGCGCGGGCGTGATACGCGCCGTCGCGCAGTGGCTCCAGCACCTGCGAATTGGAGCTCGACCACTCGATGCCCAGCCCGGGCGGCGTATTGACCGCGAGGCGCGTCAGGTCTCCGCGCTTGAGGTTGGTTCCAGCGGGCCGCACCCGAAGCGTGAATCTGGCGGGTCGCACGCGGACCTGGAGCGTGGCGGTCGCGGCCCCGGATCGCGCCGTCAGCGTCGCCTCGCCCGGAATGTAGCCGGCGTACACGGTCGTCCCGGAGGCGACGGAGGTGTTCGGGTTGGTGGTGTCCCAACGCAGCGCTCCGGCTGCAATCTCGTGGTCACCCGCCCACACATGCACGGTCGTCTGCTGTCCGGCGGCGAGAACGAGATGCTCGGGCTCGAGGCGGATAGACGCGACAGCGTCGACCGTCACTGCCAGCAGTGAACCGCTCTGACTGCGAATGGTTGCCGTGCCGTTGCGATGGCCTATCAGGTTCCCGGCGGCATCGATGCCCACCACCCCAGAGTCCGAGGTGGTCAGTAGGTCGGCCGATACAGTGCTCCCAACCGTGACCGGCGGCACGGTTGGAGTTTCCAGCGCTTCCAGGGTCAACGCCGACTGGCGGAACGCGACAAAGCGCTGCATTGACGGCGACGTCACCACTTCGACAGCACCGGGAGGTTCGCCGGGCGGCGGGGACGAATTGCATGCCCCGGCCAAAGATACCATGCCGAGCGCCGCAAGAGACCGCCTCCAGTGAAGCCCTGCCACGCCGCCGTTCACGCTACGCCCCTCCCTTCATGCCCAAGGCCAGGCGAAGTCGCATCTTCGGCGATACGGTACCGGTCAAGCGCTGGCATCCGTTTTCGGATCACTCCGGCTTCGTAAACGCAATCATGGCTCACCAGCGAAGCAGCCGGCCATCGGCGCGCCGTACGCACTGCTGACGGTGTTCCGGATCCCGCTCCCATCGACTCGTCGCGCAGCACCGGCATGCCCCGCCTCATCGTAGCCGAAGGCGATGGTCGCCGACCCGTCCAAGAGCGCCGTCAATCGCCCGCGAAAGTATTTCGGCGCAGGCAGCGAAGACGGTGGTTGCCGTAGCCGGGAGGTTGGAGCCGAGGAATGCTCAAGGTTCGGGTCACGAGCGGTCACGAGAGCCGGAACTCGACCCTCTCCGCGTCCACTCTGGAGTTGTCGCAAAGATGCCCACGTCACAAGTAGCGGTGCATGTCGATGCGCACGACCCGGCCCAAACTGCCAGGTGCCTGCCCTCTCCTGCACGACCGATCATTTCTTCGAGTCCACCCCCTTCCTTTCCAGAGCTGCCATGGCCGCGCGGATCGCGACTCCTGCATCAGCTTCGTAGTGAACACCATCTGACCGTCGAACCTCCCTGAACCCCATAGACTCGAGGCTTTTCGATGATGGGGGACCAGTAACAAAGCCCAGAATTCGTTCACGGCCGGCAAGATCCGCGAAGTGTGACGCCCGTCGCAGCAGGTCATCGGCGTCTATGTTGAGGCTTGACGCGGCATGGTGCACAAGGGCGAGCAAAGCGTAGGATTCGCGTTCGGCCACACCCATCATGGCCAGTACCGCCGCCGCAGTCTCCAGCAAATCGATCGAACGTGTATGAACGCTCAGCTCGATCATGCGAAACGCAAACAGTTGGAACCGTACTGAACTGTCGTGGCCTCTCAACGCAGCGCGTGCCGGTGCAGCGTCCGACCGGCGCAGCAGTTCGACGACCGCAAGGCACGTGATGTCACGGCGGTTCGGAGCAGGCGACTGGTACCAGTCAATCGTGTTCGCAGCCTGGATCTCTTTGAGCATGTCGTCCAGAGTCATGTTCGCCTCAGTGTCCGGGAATCAGCATGTCCCCTTGCATTACGTATCCTGACATCTCGAGGAACCCTAGCTCGAGAGCATATACTCTGGCACCACCATTAAACGCGGGGTTTCCAGTGAGGGTCTGTGCACTGATAGGCGACGCGAGGTAGAATGCTGACCGTTTTGCACACCATCTATTAGCCATTGGAAGTTCTGCTCCAGGGTCCAACCTACTCTCGGCAGGACCTCGTATGCGGGACCCCAGTCTGCGGCAACAGCCGTATCCTCCAGATTCCCAATCACCTTTACTGCTGTGGCCGCTCCAGTCCCAACGGCTGCAGCGTCGAGACCGCCCGCAGCTAATGCGCCACCAGCGACGAGGTAATCATAGCCGACGAAAGCACCGACAAGCGCAACGGCGCCTACGGCTGCCGCGTAGCCAGGGTGCTGTTGGACCCAATGCCACATGTCACCAAAACCACTCACAACCTGACCAACAGCGCGCACGTCAGCACTGGCTATACGGTCATCGATTTCCTCGTTGCTCATTCCACGACCGTTTAGGGCGGTGCGCTCTGAGGCGTTCGGAACAAACCCGGCTGTGAACACCTTCGAGATTGGATCGCTCGGTTTGAGGTCACCCGAGTCGATGCCGATGAGGATACGACCCGTTGGTGTGGGATTGACCCAATAACGGATCGTGAAGTCGTGTCCCCTCGTTCCTGCATGCCGGCAGGCGTCGTTGCAGACGTAGGGCGGCGCATCCGTGTCGGTCTTTCGCCCTGTCGGGTCCAGGAAATTCAGCGGATCTCCGCTTGCGTACGTGTACCGGCGCTGGTCCAGCGTATCTGCCTGCAAGAACCTCCTCAACAGCGGCGAGTAGGCTCGCGCCTTGAGGTGGATGAGCCCGCCGCTCAGCTTCAGCCCGCCGGTGAAGCCCAGCTCGGAGGCGTTCTCGTCGGCCTCGGTCCCGATGATCTTCTCCACCGCGCCGGAAGGCAGGTAGCGGTAGCTGATGCCGACCTGCCCGCCGGCGGTCGTTGTGGCGACCGCGCTGCCCTGGTCGTTGCGGTGGTAGTAGATGGTGCCGGTGGTGGTCGTCCCGGCGGCGGTCTTCGACCAGGCGCTCGCGATGCGCATTGAGCCCAGGTAGATGTGCGCGTAGCCGACCAGCGTCGTTCCGCGGCGGACCAGCGTCATGTGGTCGCCGACGTAGTAGCGAGCGGTATCGGTGCCGTTGGTGAAGGTGCGGATGGCGAGCTCGCCGTCCGGGCCGTAGGCCAGGTCTTCCAGCTTGGAGCCGAGCCGGCTGATCGAGATCAGCTTCTCGTCGGCGTCGTACTCGTACGAGTCCTGGGCGGGGGTCTGCGAGGCGGAGATGCGATGCCCGATGATCAGGCCGCGTTCCCGGCGGTCGTAGTCGAAGTAGTCCCCCACCGGGGCGGAGGGGACGGTGACCGACGTGACACGCTCCCGGGTTGCCGTCGAGGTGAGGTCGTAGCCGTAGTTGGACGTCCGGGTCAGGCCGAGGTTGTTGGTGGCAGCCACGCTCTGGAGGTTCTCCAGTGCGAACGAATACGTCTCGTTGAACTGCTGCGTGGCGCTGCCCAGGGCGCCTAGCGGGGCGGCGCTCCAGTCGCGGAGGTGGCCGTCCACGTCGTAGTCCGCTGCGTACTCCGTGCCTGCTCCTTCCCAGTTGCTGGTCACCGTGTAGCCCGACCGCAGCGATCCCTGCCAGGTCAGGTTCTGCGCGGAGTAGATGTTGATCGGGGACGTGCCCGGAACCGTCGTCGTGTAGCCGGTCGGGAGGTTGGAATTCGCCGCGAATGCGTAGGTCCTGGCGACCGCGCCGGAGTCGAGCCTGGCGTTGCTCAGGCGTCCAAGGGCATCGTACGGCCCCGTTAGCGGATCTATCGATGGACCCGCCCCCGCCTGCCAGTAGACGGTCGAGCCGCCCGTGACCTGCACTGCATGGCCCACTGAATCGTAGCCCACCGAGTAGGTGACGGGCGCCGCCAGGTACGGACTGCCTGCCGAGTTCACGCTGCTCAGCGTCCGCGAGAGGAGCCGGCCGTCCGCGCCGTATGCTTCGCTGACGCTGTTTCGGATGCCCGCCTCCATCCACTCGTCGCGCAGCACCGGCATGCCCCGCCCATCGTAGCCGAAGGCGATGGTCGCCGACGAGCCCAACAGCGCCGTCAATCGCCCGGCGAGGGCGCCGGTTTGCGAAGGATCGTAGCGGGCCGAGTCCTGATTGTAGGGCGTGTCGTACTGGAAGGTCGTGGTGTCGACGACGTCGTTCGAGGATACGTTGTCGGGCACGTCCCGGTGCTGGGATTGCACACAACCGCCTGGTGGCAGACCGGCGGAGGTTGGCAGGGCACCGTGGTCGAGAAGACGGCGCAGGAGCCGGCCCCGTCGCACTGGTCGCCCGACGTGCACGCGCTCTGATCGTTGCAGGCGGTCCCGGCAGGCGACACGCCATCGCACGTCCACACGTCCCCGTCGCAGAACGGAACGGTACATTGGGCGCAAATCGGCTTCTGCGACGCCGCGCAAACGGCCCTGGCTGCTGGCGCAACAAGAGCGCCGGCCCCTACGACGGCTGCGATGAGGCTGGATCGAAGTACATTTCGGCTCATTTGCCCCCACTTGGGCGCCCAAGCATCCTGAATGATCGATGCAAGTCAAGTGGCCCGGTCTTTGGCCTATGGGCTACGATTCGAGCCAATCGTGTTTTGGTACGGAATGACAGGCGCTTCGGCGAACAGCCTCGACAATGCATGAACTCCGCGGCCGATTTCGGATCGGGCCGAAGGTCTCATTCATGAGTCGCCGATTCCGCTACGCCGCTTTCGATCGGGATGCCGTAAGGGGTCATCATGAGTCGGTGGTGCATCGACTCCGTTCGCCTGCAACCCGCCTACGCGCGCAGCAGGGCGAGGTTCTCTTCGGAGCGGGCGCGGAAGGCCGCCGTGGTGCCCTCGAAGGCGACCCGGCCCTTGACCAGGATGAGGTGGCGGTCGCCGATCTCGAGCAGGCGGCGTACCTCCTTGTCCACCACCAGCGCCGAGATGCCCTCGCCGCGCAGCGTGCGCAGCGCCGCCCAGATCTCCTGCCGGACCAAGGGCGCCAGCCCCTCGGTGGCGCCGTCGAGGATGATCAGCTCGGGATTGGTGAGCAGCGCCCGCGCGATGCTCAGCATCTGCTGCTCTCCGCCTGAAAGCTGCGCGCCCAGGTGCCCGAGCCGCTGGCCCACCCGGGGAAAGAGCTCGAGGGCGCGCGACAGCGTCCAGCGTCCGGGGCGGGCGGCCATGACCAGGTTCTCGCGCACCGTCAGCGCCGCGAAGATGCCGCGCCCCTCCGGCACCAGCGCCACTCCTTCCCGGGCGATGCGGTGCGCGGGCCAGCCCGTGACGTCGGTGCCGCGCAGCCTGACCTGGCCCGAGCGCGCGGGGGTCAGGCCCAGCACGCTGCGGATGGTGGTGGTCTTGCCCATGCCGTTGCGGCCCATCAGCGTGACCGTCTCTCCGCGCCCCACGCTGAAGCTGACGCCGTGGAGCACGTGGCTTCCGCCGTAGAAGGTGTGCAGCTCGCGCGCTTCCAGGAGCGCGGTCACGCGCCCTCCTCGCCGAGGTAGGCCTCGCGCACCCTGGCGCTCGCGCGCACGGCCTCTGGCGTCCCCGTCTCCAGCATGCGGCCGTCCACCATCACCGTCACCGTGCTGGCGATGGAGAAGACCGCGTCCATGTCGTGCTCGACCAGGACCAGCGTGCGGCTCTGCGCCACCTCACGCAGGAGCTCCATCACCCGCAGCGCCTCGTCGTGGCCCAGGCCCGCCAGCGGCTCGTCCAGGAGCAGGAGCTCCGGCGCGGTGGCCAGCACCATGGCGATCTCGAGCTGCCGCTGCTCGCCGTAGCTCAGCTCTCCCGCCAGCGTGAGGCGCCGCTGCGAGAGCCCGCACGCTTCCAGCGCCTGCGCCGCGCGCACCGCCGCCTGCGCGTCGCCCTGCGCCGAGCGCAGGAACACCATGGAGGTGCGGGCCCGCGACCGCGCAGCCAGCCAGACGCAGTCGGCGCAGGTCAGCGCCAGGAAGACGTTCGCGGTCTGGTAGCTGCGTCCCAGCCCTCTTTGCGAGAGCGACTCCGGCGGCGCGCGGGTCACGTCCTCGCCGCGAAAGCGGATGCTCCCGGAGGTGGCGCGCAGCTCGCCCGAGAGCAGGCGCAGGAGCGTGGACTTGCCCGCGCCGTTGGGGCCGATGATGGCGTGCACGCTGCCCGGTTCGACCGAGAGCGAGACCCCGTCCACCGCCGCGAGAGCGCCGAAAGAGCGCGTGAGCGCGAAAGTCTGGAGGATCGGCTCAGCCACTCTTCCCCCGCAAGAGGCCGGCGAGGCCGGAGGGAACGAAGAGCACCGCGGCCACGGCCACCGCGCCGATCAGCGCGCTCCAGTAGGCCGTCACCCGCTCCGCGAAGTGCTCGAGGAGCGCGAGCAGGAGGGCGCCGAGCATGGGGCCGTAGAGCGTGGCCTTGCCGCCGAGGAGCACCGTCACCAGCACCAGGCCCGACTGCTTCCAGCCCAGCTCGGCCGGGTTGACGAATCCGTAGAGCGCCGCGTCGAGGTAGCCGGCCAGCCCGGCGATGGCGCCGCCGATGACGAAGGCGGTGAGCTTGTAGCGCCGCGTGCTGTAGCCCAGCGTGCGCATGCGCGGCTCGTTGATGCGGATGCCCACCAGCACGCGGCCGAAGGGCGCCTGCACCGCGCGCTGCAGGAAGAGGAACACCAGCACCAGCGCAATCCAGATGGCGAAGTAGGGCGCGGTGCGGCCGGCAAAGGGGCGCGCCGTGACGTAGAGCCCGTCGGAGCCGCCCATCCCCGGCGCCTCGTTGAAGACGTGGAAGAGCATCTCGGTGAAGGCGAGCGTCACCATGACGAAGTAGGCGCCGCTGGTGCGCAGGCTCAGCCAGCCGATGGCCAGCGCGGCCACCGCCACGCCGGCGAGGCAGAGCGGAAGCGTGGCGAAGAAGCTGGAGACGCCGAGGCCATTGGTGAGCCCGGCGAGCAGGTAGCCGGCGAGGCCGAAGAAGGCGGCGTGGGCGAGGCTCACCATGCCGCCGTAGCCGACCAGCAGATCGAGGCTGACCGCGAAGATGCAGGAGATCATCGTCTTGCCGGCGAACTGCACCCAGAAGCGGTCGCCGGAAAGCGGCAGGAGCGCGAGCGCCGCCGCCGCCAGGAGCAGCGCGATGCGCACCCGCAAGGGCAGGCTCATCGCGCCTCCGCCGGCTCGCCGAAGAGCCCGCGCGGCCGCCAGAGCAGCACCGCCGCCATCACCGCGTAGACCATGGCGCTGGCGAGGCTGGGGAGCAGCACCTTGCCGAAGGTGTCGGCCAGCGCCACCAGCATGGCGCCGAGGAAGGCGCCCTTCACCGAGCCGATGCCGCCGATCACCACCACCACGAAGGAGACGATGAGCACGCCGTCGCCCAGGCCCGGATAGACGGTGGTGAGGGGCGAGGCGAGCATCCCCGCGAAGGCGGCGAGCGCGGTGCCCGCCGCGAAGAGGATGGAGAGCAGCCGGCGCACGTCCACGCCCAGCGCCTCCACCATCTCGGGATTGGCGGCGCCGGCCCGGACGCGCATGCCGAAGCGCGTGCGCAGGAGCACCTGGCGGATGGCGAAGGCCACGCACAGGCAGGCGGCGGAAGTGAAGGCGCGGTAGACGGGCCAGGTCTCCGCCTCGCCCAGCGCCACCGTGCCGGAGAGCGCCGCGGGCGTGACCACGCCGTGCACGTCGTTGCCGAAGAGCGCCCGCTGCAGGTCGGTGAGGATGAGCACCAGCCCGTAGGTGAGCAGCACGTGCGCGAGGTGGTCGCGCGAGTAGAGGCGCGAGATGGCCAGCCGCTCCACCGCCCATCCGATGGCCAGCATGATGGGCAGCCCGAGCAGCACGGCGGCGAGCAGGCTGCCGGTCCGCGCGGCGAACCAGTACGCGAGGTACGCCCCCAGCATGTAGAAGGCGCCGTGGGCGAAGTTGAGCACGCCGAGCACGCCGAAGATCAGCGTCAGCCCGCTCGCCACCAGGAAGAGGAGGAGCCCGTACTCCGCCCCGTTGAGGAGCAGGAGCGCGAACAGCGAGAGGGTCATTTCGCCATCGCGCAACCTGCGGCGGGATCTTCCGCGTCCTTCTGGGCGATGCCCAGCACCACCTCGCGGCCGCCCTTCACCTGGCGCAGGTAGACGTTCTGGATGGGGTTGTGCGCCCTGGAGAAGCGGAAGGGCCCGCGCGGGCTGTCGATCCGCGCCGTCTCCAGCGCCGCGATCAGCTCCTTCTGCGCCGAGGTGTCGCCCTGCAC
>DASSQZ010000175.1:0-7434 GCA_035702105.1 Myxococcales bacterium
GTCTTCTGGCCCTCGATGCGCAGCGAGTTCATCGAGTTGGCGAGGTAGATGGTCTGGTCCTCGGTGATCTCCTGCACCACCCGCATGCAGCCGTCGAAGTCGGTGTCGAGCGAGAGCACCAGGGCGCCGTTGGCGAGCGGCTGCACCAGCTGCGCGGTGGAGATCTTTCCGCGGGGAAGGATGACGATGGACTGGATGCCGGCCGCGGCGCAGTAGACGGCCAGCGCCGCCGAGGTGTCGCCGGTGGAGGCGCACGCCACCGCCTCGATGGGCGCTCCCTCGGCGATCATCTGCTTGACCATCGAGACCAGCACGGTCATGCCCAGGTCCTTGAAGGACCCGCTGTGCGAGTTGCCGCACATCTTCACCCAGAGCTCGTCGAGGCCGATCTGCTTGCCCAGGCGGTCGGCCCAGAAGAGGTTGGTGCCGCCCTCGTAGAGCGAGACGATGTTGTCGTCGGCGAGGTCGGGGAGGATCCATTCCTTCTTTCCCCAGACGCCCGAGCCGTAGGGCCACTGCGTGGACTTGTAGCGCTCCTCGAAGAGCTTGATCCAGTGGTGCGCGTCGCGCCGGCGGAGATCGTCCATGTCGTGCTGCACTTCGAGGAGCGCGCCGCACGACTTGCAGCGGTAGATGATCGAGTTGACGGGATACCGCGCGCGGCAGTCCGGCTCGATGCACTGGAACCATGTCCTCTCGGCTGCGCGCGGCTGCATCGGTCTCCTCCGTCTCGCCGCCGGCAGGATAGATGAGGGGCGGCCGCCCGGCCAGCCCGGCGCCGCGCCGCAATTCTTTCGCGGGCGCGATCCACGCCGGAACGGGTTGCGGCCCGCCCCGCCGCAAGCGCCGGGGACGCGAGGCGGGAGACCGGGGCACGGCCGATGCAGCCGCCTGCGCCATCGCGCGCGGCAGCTCTCCTCCGCCGCGGGGCGCAACGCAGAGGGAGGTTCGACATGAAGATGGAAATCGGCCGGCGCCTGCGCGCACGGGCGGGCTGCCCGGCGTCGACGGCATTCGCACTGGCAAGCGGCATCCTGCTCGCCCTGGCAGCCGGCAGCGGCGCGAAGGCCACCGGCGCCTCGCAGGCCCTGCCCATCGTCTTCGTTCACGGCAGCGCAGGCTCGGGCGCGCAGTACGGATCGGTCGCCAAGCGCTTCGTGAGCAACGGCTTTCCCGCCGACCGCATCCGCACCTTCGAGTATGACAGCACCAGCGCGGCGGTGGTGGCAGGCGCGCCGGCGGCGCTCGACGCCTTCATCGACCAGCTCCGCGCCGAGCTCGGGGTGGAGCAGGTGAACCTGGTCGGGCACTCGCTCGGCACCACCATCTCCACCGCCTACCTCGCGGTGCCCGCCCGCGCGGCGAAGATCGCCCACTACGTCGGGGTCGACGGCCGCAGCATCCCGGGCTGCGGGATCGGCGACCCGAACCTCGACTGCATGGGCATCTTCCGCGGAAGCGCGGGCGACGTCGGCGGCAACAACCTCTACCTGAACGGCACCCAGTCGCACGTGGAGGCGGCCACCTCGCCGGAGTCCTTCGCGGCGCAGTTCCGCTTCATCGTCGGCGAGGAGCCGCGGACCACGCTGATCCTTCCCGAGCCCCCGGGACAGGTGGAGATCGCCGGCCGCGCGGTGAACTTCCCCCAGAACACCGGGGTGGACGGCGCGACGCTGCTCATCTGGCAGGTCAATCCGGCGACGGGCGCGCGCAGCTTCGCGGCGCCGGACGCGACCCTCGATCTCGGGCCTTCCGGGGAGTGGGGGCCGGTGCGGATCAATGGCCAGCAACATTACGAATTCGAATTGCTGCGCCCCGACACCAACCTCGTCCTCCACGTCTACTACCAGCCGTTCATCCGCAGCGACTCCTGGGTGCGCCTGCTCAGCGTGGCCCCGGGCTCTCCGACCCTGGTGAATACCGTGACCGGCCCGAACCACGCGGCGGCGGTGGTGATCCGCTACCGCGAGTACTGGACCACGCATCCCGGCGGGCAGTCCGACATCCTCGACGTCAGCACGCGGAGCCCGGGCATGGGCAACCAGCCGCCGGTGAACGCGCTGCAGAACGTGCTCAGCGACGGCATCGCGGTCGGGGCCAGCGCCATCGGGCTGCACCTGCACGACAACCCGGCCGACGGCGTGAGCTCGCTCGCGCTGATTCCCTACTTCGGGAGCGTGTCGTTCCAGAACGGCGCCGACGTCTACATGCCGGCCACCGATCCGCCGGACGGAACCATCACCTTCTCCAGCGCGCCGCGCGGCGACCTCACGCGGAGGCAGGTGCTCAACACGCCCAACTGGGCGTCCGACGCCCACCGCATCTCGGTGAACCTCAACGACTACGTGCAGGACATCAATACCTGGGGAGAGTGCAAGAGGGCCAAGCCGAGCGCCTGTCGATGACTCAGGCCAGCTTCACCATCTTCGCGCTCGCGTCCCAGAGCGTTCGCGCGAGCGCGTCGTCCTGCGCCAGGCGCGAGGGGCGGACCTGCTTGTTGCTCTCGTAGTAGCCGCCGGTCTGCCCTTCGAGCTCGGGGCTGGTGGCGAGGTAGACGATGGCATCGCCACCCTGTTCGGGCGTGACCATGAACAGCTTCGCCAGCGAGAGGAAGGGCACCGCCCACCACTGCGCGTGCGACCAGATGTTGGTCGCGACGGCGCCGGGGTGGAGGCAGTTGACGGTGACGCCGGTGCCCTGAAGCCGCCTCGCCAGCTCGCGGGTGAAGAGGACGTTGCCCAGCTTGGAGCGGTTGTACGCGCTCATGATGAAGTACTGCTTCTCGAAGCCGAGGTCGTCCAGGTCCATGGTGCCGGCCCTGTGGCCGATGGAGGCGACGTTCACCACCCGCGCCGGCGCGCTCGCCTTCAGGAGATCGAGCAGGAGGTTGGTGAGCAGGAAGTAGCCGAGGTGGTTCACCGCGAAGGTGCGCTCGATGCCGTCCTCGGTCAGCTCGCGCCGGGGGCTGACCGAGCCGGCGTCGTTGACGAGCAGGTGGAGCCGCGGGCGCGAGGCGCGGAATTCGCCGGCGAGGCCGCGGATCGACTTCTGCGAGGAGAAGTCGCAGAGCATCAGGGAAGGGCGCCTGGCCCCGGCGCGCTTCTCCACGCTGGCAACGGCAGCTTCCCCCTTCGCCCGGTCGCGCGCCACCATCACCAGGTCGGCGCCCATGCCCGCAAGCTTTACGCAGGCCTCCAGGCCGATGCCCGAGCTGGCGCCGGTGACGAGGACGGTCTTGCCGTCGAGATTCGCCATGGCTGAATTGTAACGGCCCTATGACGGGTCCGCGGCAGGGCCGTTGGAGAGCTCGTCGGCCACTTCCGACAGGCGCGCCTCGATGGCCTCGATGACCGCGCGCACGCGGGTGGTCCGCTGCATGTCCGCGTGCACGACCAGCCAGAGGTCGTCGGCGTCCGCCGGCAGGGTGGAGGGGACGCGCTCGAGCGTACGATCGGCGCGGGCGAGAAAGCAGGGCAACGGGCCGATGCCGAACCCGAGCCGCACCGCCTGCAGCAGCATCTGGGTGCTGTTGGTCCGCAGCACCACCCGGCCGTCGCGCGCCGGCTCGTCTCCGCCGAACTGCCAGTGCCGTATCGGCGAGTTGTAGGAGACGATGTCGTGGCCGGCGAGTCCCTGGCCGCGGACCGGACGCCCCCGCGCCGCCAGGTAGGCCTTCGAGGCATAGGCGGCGAACGCCACTCTCGCGGCCCGTCGCGCGACCAGGTCGCCGCGATCGGGACGGACGTAGCGGAGGGCGACGTCGGCCTCGCGCCGGGCGATGTCGAGCTGGCCGCTGCCCGTGAGCAACTCGACGCGGATGTGCGGGTGGCGCTCGTGGAGCGCCAGCAGCGCCGGCAGCACCACCACCTCGCCGAGCAGCTCGGTGGTGGCCACCCGGACCAGGCCGGAGAGCTTGCGGTCCGCTCCCAGCGCCCGCTGCTCGCCGCGCAGCAGCGCCTGCTCCATCTCCGCCGCCGCCGCGCGCATGGCCTCGCCGGCGGCGGTGAGCGCGAGGCCGTCCGGAGTGCGCGTGAACAGCGTCGCGCCCAGCTCGCGCTCCAGCGCGGAGAGGCGCCGGCCCACGGTGGTGTTGTTCACCCCCAGCTTGCGCGCGGCGGCCGCCAGCGTCCCGGTGCGCGCAAGCTCGAGGAAGAAGCGGAGATCGCCCCAGTCCGGCATCGCGCTGCATTCTTGCACGGATGAGGCGCGAAAATGCAGGGCATCGCCGCGAGGGACCGGTGCATCCATGCAGGGCAAGTCAGGAGGCTCCATGATCCCGGGACAATCCTCGCCGCGCTGGACCCTGGTCGCCAGCAGCTTCGGCCTCGCCATGGCGCTCCTCGACGTCACGGTGGTCAACGTGGCGGTCTCGGCCATCCAGGAAGGCCTCGGCACCGGCGTGCGCGGGCTCTCCTGGGTCATCGACGGATACACGCTTGCCTTCGCCAGCCTCCTGCTCCTTTCCGGCGGCCTCGGCGATCGCCTCGGCGCGCGGCGCATGTTCATCGCGGGCCTGGCGGTCTTCACGGTGGCTTCCGCCCTCTGCGGCGTGGCGCCCGGCCTCGGGACGCTGGTGTTCGCGCGCATCCTGCAGGGAGCGGGCGCCGCCCTCTTCATGCCCTCCTCGCTCGCGATCCTGCGCCAGGCCTATCCGCGCGCGCAGGAGCGGGCCCGCGCCATCGGCATCTGGAGCGCGCTCACCGCGGTGGCGGCAGCTTCCGGGCCGGTCCTCGGCGGCGTGCTGGTCGGCGCCTTCGGCTGGCGCAGCATCTTCCTCGTCAACCTGCCGCTCGGGGTCGTCGCCACCGCCATGGCCTTCCGCTTCGTCCGGCCCTCGCCGGCATCGGTGGGCGCGGGGCTGGACCTGCTCGCTCAGCTGACCGCGGCCGCATCGCTGGCGCTCTTCACCTGGGCGCTGATCGAACGGCCCGCCCGCGGCTGGGGCTCGCCCGCGATCCTGCTCGCCATGGCCGCCTCGCTGGCGGGACTGCGCGCCTTCGTCTTCCTCGAGCGCAGGAGCGCGCATCCCATCCTGCCGCTGCGGCTCTTCTCCGACCGCACCTTCTCCTCCACCGCCTCCGCGGCGCTGCTCTACGCCGGGGCCTTCTTCGGGAGCGTGCTCGTCCTCTCGCTCGACTTCCAGCAGGTGCGCGGCGATGCGCCGGCGAGCGCGGGCCTCCACCTCACCGCCATCACCCTCGCCTTCGGCGCCACCAGCGTGGTGGCGGGCCGCCTGGCAGGACGCCATGGCACCCGCGCTCCCATCCTCGCCGGCCTCGCCGCGCTCTCGGCCAGCGCCGCGTGGGTGGCGGCGATGCCCAGCGCCGCTCCCTACCTGCTGCTCGCGCCGGCGCTGATCCTCATGGGCGTGGGAGCGGGGCTCGTCGCTCCCTCCATGAATGCCGCCATCCTCGCCAGCGTTCCGCCCTCGCTCTCGGGAATCGGAGCCGGGGTCCTCAACGCCAGCCGGCAAGTGGGGACGGCTCTCGGCGTCGCCATCTTCGCCTCGCTCTTCCACGACCACGCCGGGGAGTCTGCCGTGCGCATCTCGCTGTTCTGGGCTGCCGGCTTCTACCTCGCGGCCTTGGTGCTGGCGGCGCGCGCAGCCGGCCCTTCGGCCCTGAGCGCGCCGGGCGCGGCGATGGCGGAGGTCGCCTCGGGGCACTGACGGTTATAACCCTGGTCGCGAATGCCGTCCGACCGCGCATCCTCCACGCTCGCGCTGGTGGGAGCGACCGTCCACCCCGCCCCGGGCGACCGTCCCATCCTCGACGGCGTGGTCCTCGTCGAGCGCGCAACCATCGCCGCCGTGGGCAGGCGGGCCGACGTGGGGGTTCCCGACGGGAGCCGCGTTCTCGACTGCTCCGGCCGCGCGATCACCGCCGGGTTCTGCAACAGCCACGTGCACTTCTTCGAGCGCAAGTGGGCGGATGCGGGAACCGTCCCGGCGGACGAGCTCGCGCTCCAGCTCGAGGAGGCGTTCACGCGCTTTGGCTTCACCAGCGTCTTCGACACCGGTTCGCCCTGGGAGAACACGCGGAGGATCCGCGAGCGGATCGAGTCCGGCGAAGTGCACGGGCCGAAGATTCGCTCCACCGGCCCTGGCCTGGTTCCGCCCGGCGCGATCCCGCCGGATGCGGTCCTCGGCATGATGGGGGCGATGAAGTTCGCCGCCCCGGAAATCTCCAGCGCGGCGGATGCGAGCGCGGCCGCGCGCAGGCTGCTCGGCGAAGGCGTGGACGGGATCAAGCTCTTCCTCTCCTCGCCGCGGGGCGCTTCGTTGCCGCAGGAGGCCCTCGCCGCCGCCGTGGACGAGGCCCACCGCGCCAAGAAGCCGGTCTTCGCGCACCCCAACAGCGGCGCGGACGTGCTCGCGGCGGTCCGGGGCGGAGTGGACGTGATCGCCCACACCACGCCGCATTCCGGCCCCTGGGGAGAGACCCTCCTCGCGGCGATGAGGGAAGCGGGCGCGGCGCTCACGCCCACGCTGGCGCTCTGGAAGACGTTCCTGCGGCACGACCGCATCTCGGCGCAGCAGCGCATCGCGGAGGTCGCCGCCGGCCAGCTCCGCGCCTTCAGCGCCGGCGGAGGCACGGTCCTGTTCGGCACCGATCTCGGCGCCGTCGACCCCGATCCGGGCGACGAGTACGCGCTCATGGCGGAGGCAGGAATGAGCTTCGCCGACGTGCTCGCCGCGCTGACCACCGCGCCGGCGCGCCGCCTCGGCGACCCGGACCGCAGCGGCCGCGTCGCCGCGGGCTTCGAGGCGGATCTGGTCGTGCTGGAGAAGGACCCGTCGGAAGATCCTGCCGCGCTGGCCGCGGTGACGTGCACCATCCGCGGCGGGCAGGTCACGTATCGTCGAGCAGGTCCTGCGCGGTGAGCTCCGGCGCGGCGCGGCCGTTCTCGTACTCGAGCAGCCCGATGGCCGCATATCGCGCCCGGACGCGATCCGAGAGCAGCCCGATGCGCTTGAGGTTGGGCACGATGCGCTTGAACATGGTGCGGCGGAAGAGCGCCATCAGATCGGAGCCGAGGACGATCTCGTTCCACTCCGCGCGCGTCACCGCGTGCGCCCAGTGCTCCTCGTAGAACTCGTGCCCGAGGAAGCGGTTGCGCAGGAGGCACGCGACCTCGAAGGCCCAGTCCTCGCGCTCGCGCCGGTCGCGCCCGGAAAGCTCGTCGGCGTAGAACTTCTGCAGCGCGAGCACTCCCTAGTGCACGTGGCGCGCCTCGTCGGTGATCACGAAGGTGAGCAGCCGCTTGAGGAGCGGTTCGCTGGTGGCGGCGCGAAGGAAGCCGAAGGCGCCCAGGGCCAGGCCCTCGATCATGATCTGCATGCCGAGGAACTTCAGGTCCCAGCGGCCGTCGCTCATCAGCGCGTCGATGATCACGTAGAGGTTGTCGTTGACCTCGTAGAGCTTCTCCAGCTTG
>DASSQZ010000176.1:0-7631 GCA_035702105.1 Myxococcales bacterium
CCTGAGCTGGCCGGGAAACACCCTGAAGCACTGCTCGGTTGACACGTGTTCGCGTTTTTGCTCGTTGTCCACTTCGCCGGATCAGGCCCAGGGGCACACACTCCGCGCCGGCGATCGTGTGCTGTCGGGGGTTCACCTCGCTCCGGCAGACAATATGATCGAGACGCGAGATGCTGGTCGCGCTTCTGTGGAGGAATTGCCCGCATGAGTAAACGTCGCAAGCGAACGCCCTCCCGAATCTTCGGCACCTACACCCTCCCCAGTGGACAATCCGCACCTGGGGAACTGCGGCTCAAAGGCTCAGCTTCATTACTGAGTCTGTATTCGGGCAGGAAGTTGCCGAACTTTTCGGATGGTTCCTGTATCCAAGGAACTTCGTACAAAGGCGAGCGCCTCACCTTGATCGATTGTGTGCCGTTTGGTGGGGAGTGGAGCGGCACTTGGCACCGTTTCAACGTCTTCCCTCACGTCGTGGTGGTCGGCGACGATCACCTCGATCCTTCTAAGCCATGCATCAAGGCGATACATTTCACGACGTCCGACCTGACGACGCTCTTTTATGACTCCGACGCCTTTGGCTCGGTGATTCATACCGAGTCGGTGATCGACGCTGTCCTGCGAGAACATCGCGAAATGCGACCCGTGGAGACAGGAGCGATGCCCGTGATTATGTACTTCACAGGCAAGGACCGCGTCGCCGAGGTACCGACTGCGATCGGAAAGGTCTCAGTCCACCATCGACCTCGTTGGACGATGGGCAGCCCCAAGGGGCTATCACTCAAGAACCGGATTGTAGTGTCGATCGAACCCGAGCAATCCGTGACATTCGAGGACGCGGCCGAGCGGATGATGGCGATTGCGTGCTTCTTGTCGATGGCGGCAGGGCGGGCGCAGGTCGTCAGCCACATCCATGTGACCAGGTCAGAAGCGACTGATCGTACTCAGAAGCCGCTCACGATTCACTTTGGCCTTGCCCCGATTTGGTGGACACCGGGGTTATGCAGCCAGTTCGGTTATAGCCCAGTCTGCTTCGGTCGTGTTCGGGCTTCGGTAGTCGTTGGTGGAGTGCAGCCTCCTCGCGTTGTAGTACGCCTCGATGAAGGTGAAGAGCGGCGGCAGAGCATCGGCAGCTGACCGCCACGAGTGAGTGCGAGGTCCCTCGAACTCCAGGGTGGAGAAGAAGCTTTCGGCGGCAGCGTTGTCCCAGCAGTTTCCCTTGCGGCTCATGCTCTGGATGGCACCGGCTCGGATGAGCAGATCCCGGAAGCTGCCGGCGGCGAATTCGCTTCCGCGATCCGAGTGGAAGATGAGGCCCGGCAGCGGGCGACGTGCCACCAGTGCGCGGCGAAGCGCTTCAGCAGAGAGCTCCGCGTCGAGCCTGTCGCCGACCGACCAGCCCACCACCTTGCGCGAGAACAGGTCCAGCACGACCACCAGGAAGATGAACCCGGTCGCGATCGGCAGGTACGTCGTGTCTGCGACCCAGACACGATCTGGCGCCGGCGCAGAGAAGTCGCGCTTCAGCAGATTGGGCGCGATCGGCTCTCGATGCGAAGAGTCCGTCGTCGTCCGCCAGCGTCTTCGCGGCCTGGCCGCCAACGCCTGGCGGACCATCGAGTCCGCTACCCGCTTCCGGCTCGTCTGCAGACCTCGCGCCCGCAGCTCTTTCTCGATGCGCGGCGCTCCGTACCGGCCGCCCATCTCGTGGAAGATCGCCGCGACCTGGACGTCGAGCTGCTTCTGCTCGATCTGCCTCGGAGACGGCTCGCGCGTCTCGAAGGCATGCTGCCCGGAGCGGGAGAGCCCGAGCGCCCTGCACATCAGCGCCTTCGGGTAGTGCGCCTTCTCCGCCTCGATGAGCTCGAAGCTCACTTTCCGCTCCTGGCGAAGAAGGCTGCAGCTTTTCGGAGGAAGTCCCGCTCCATCGTCGTCGTCTTCAACTCGCGGCGCAGCCGCGCCAACTCGGCGCGCTCCTGCGACGTCAACGGACCGTTGGGGTCGCGCTTCTCGTCCACCTCCGCGCGCTTCACCCAGGCCCGTACCGCCGTCTCGGTCAGGTCCAGCTCCTTGGCCACCTCGCCGATGCTCTTGCCGCTTGCTCGGACGAGCTGAACCACTTCCGCCTTGTACTCCCTTGAACTTCCTCCGCTTCCGTCGATCCATGGGCACCATTCTCCCTCATATCGGAGGTGTCCACTCGATCGGGGCAAGCTCACTTCAGCCATCGCTGGCCAGCGAACAAGGAGAGCCAGCGACATGACCCTCATCCCGCGGACGTCCCCTTGGATCCTATTCGCCGTCCTTCGGAGTTTGAGACGGTACTGCGCGATTGGATATCTCGCCAGAGCACGTGGCGACCCGCTCGATGGCGATACTTAGACTGTATGCGAAAGGAAAACAAGTACGACACCGACAGACTTGTCGCCGCTGCCAACCTCTTCGACATTTTGCCGGAGGATGCAGTGCCTCGGCTTACCGGTCTGCCCGAAGCACTGAAGGCTACGCGGAACGAGTGCGCCAAGCTCTTGCGTGAGCACCCTCAGAGTATCGATCGGGACGGCGCGTTGTCGGCTCTGGGACGGCTCGGTCAACCGTCGCTTCCTAAGAAGGTCGCTCATCGAGCAGCGATCGTTGAAGCGAAGCTGGGGTCGAGATTTTCGGACCTACAGCGCGTTGCCAAGCTCGCCGTTAAGGTCCGCAACTACTTCGTTCACGGCAGCGGCGAGATCGAGTATCCAAGGGTAGAACCGTTCGTGGCGTTTCTCACCGACGCGCTTGAGTTCATCTTTGCTGCGTCCGATTTCATCCAGGCAGGGTGGGATGCGCAGCGGTGGAATTCCGAGCCACACGGGTCGGGACACACCTTCTGTCGCTTCCGCGGGGAGTACGACGTTGCGCTCTTTGAGCTTCGGCGCGGTCGTGTCCGTAAAATTGTGTAATTCGTAAGACAGGGAAAGCTCCTCGAAGGACCCCAAGCAGGCCTCGTTTGGCGACGAGGTCGAGGAGCAATCCCCGATGACTGAGAGTGCCGAGTTCGAGCTGCCGACGCAAGAAGACTTCCACTGCGACCTGCGTACGCTGTGCCTGGGAGCGATCCGTCTGACTCTGGAGACGCTGCTGAACGAGGAAGTCCGGGCCCTGGTGGGCGCGGGGAAGTGGCAACGCCTGGCGAGCCGCAAGGACATGCGCAACGGCAGCTACCTGCGGCGGCTGGTGACCTCAATGGGCCTCGTCGAACTCGACGTGCCACGCGCTCGCGCCGGTGGGTCCCCGAGCGGCGTCCTCGGCCGCTACAAACGGCGTGCAGCAGAGGTCGACGACGCGATCACCGCCGCGTATGTCCATGGCATCTCGACGCGGAAGATGGGCGAGGTGACCGACGCGCTGATGGGCGAACGCGTGGGCCGCTCGACAGTGAGCCGGGTGACCAGGTCGCTGGAGGAGCGCGTCGAGGCGCTGCGCAGCGAGCGCATCGAGGAGGCAATGCCGTACTTGTACCTGGACGCGACCTTCCTCGACGCGCGGTGGGCCCGGAACGTCGAGAACGTTTCCGCACTGGTGGCCTACGCAGTCGGGGAGGACGGCCACCGCAAGCTGCTCGCGATCACCATCGGCGCGCAGGAGTCGGAGGCGAGCTGGTCGGAGCTGCTCGCGCAACTCATCGAGCGGGGCCTGCGCGGGCTCAAGCTGGTGATCGCCGACGCACACGCCGGCCTGGCGGCCGCGGTCCGCAAGTACCTGCCCGAGGTGCCGCAGCAGCGCTGCACCGTCCACCTCGAGCGGAACGTGCTGGCCAAGACTCCGCAGCGCCTGCGTGGCCGGATGGCACGCGAAGTCTCCCGCATCTTCGACTCGCCCAGCCTGGCCGAGGCGAAGGCTCGCCTCGGGCAACTCCAGCTCGGCCTCGGCAAGCAGCTGCCGGAAGCGATGGCCTGCCTTGAGAACGGCTTTGCCGCCGCGACCCGCTTCTACGCCTTTCCCAAGAAGCACTGGCGACGAATCCGCTCGACCAACGGCCTCGAGCGCCTGCACGGCGAGATCAAGCGCCGCATCCGCGCGGTCGGCGCGTTTCCCGACCGCGGCAGTGCCTTGCGACTCATCACCGCCGTCGCGCTGCACGTGACCGGCATCTGGGGCGACCGCAGGTATCTCGACATCGACGAGGAGAACCGCAAAGCCGCATGATCAAATCCGGGAGCTACCCTCTGCGCGATTACACAAAATTCGGGACTTGACCCTGAAGTGCACGCGCCCGATGATCCGCAGCCACGTCACGCGTGCGAGCACCGTCCACCGCGCCACGGGACCAAACCAGGTGTGGAGCTGGGACATCACGTACCTGCCGACGACCGTCCGCGGCCGCTTCCTCTACCTGTTGTGCGCGCCAGTTGATGCTCGCCTGACCCGAGCAGCAATCGCTTAACACCGGCTTCTCCGATCCAGCGGACAGCAAACGCTGGAGGAGGAGACGATGAGGCGAAAGACGAGGCAAGGGAAGGGACGACAGGAGGTCTCGAGGCGGAAGACACACCCGCTGGAACTGAAGCTGAGAGTGCTGCAGGAGCTGAACGCCGGCACCGGAGTCGGAGACGTGTGCCGGGCCTTCGGGCTGGCGCACACGACGGTAGCGCTGTGGCGACAGGCGTACGCGAAGGGCGGTTACGAGGCGCTCTTTCCCCGCAAGCCGGGGAAGACACCGACGGCAAGGCAGGTGGACGATCCGCGCCGGGAAGCGGTGCTGGCATTGAAGAAAGCGCATCCGGAGTATGGAACGCGGCGCATTCGCGACGTGCTCAAGCGCTTTGAAGCGATTGGAATCAGCGAGAGCGAAGTGCGGCGGACGCTGCACGAGGCGGGGCTGATGGAGGCGCCGGCGAAGACGGTGAGGGAAGAGCCCTTGCCGCGGCGCTTCGAGCGGGCAGGGCCCAACCAGCTCTGGCAGTCGGACATCTTCACCTTCCTCTTGCGGCGGCACGAGCGGGTCTACCTCTGCGCCTTCATGGACGACCACTCGCGCTTCATCACCGGGTGGTGCCTGGAGCGGCACCAGAAGGGCCCGATCGCGACCAGCGCGCTGGAGCGGGGCATTGCCAGGTGGGGAGCGCCGAAGGAGGTGCTCACCGACAACGGCCGGCAGTACACCGCCTGGCGCGGGGAGACCGACTTCGAGCGGATGCTGAGGCAGCAGGGGATCCAGCACATCAAGTCGCGGCCGCAGCACCCGCAGACGCTGGGGAAGATCGAGCGATTCTGGAAGACGCTGTGGGACGAGTTTCTCTCCCGGACGGTGTTTGCGAGCTTCGAGGACCTGAACCGGCGGCTGGAGCTGTTTATCGAGGGATACAACTACCAGCGGCCGCACCAGGCGCTGGAGGGGCTCTTGCCTGCGGACCGGTTTTTCCGCGCGGCAGCGCAGGTGCGCGAGACGGTGGAGCAGCAGGTGCAGCGGAACGCGATGCAGCTGGCGCGGCAGCAGCCGGTGCAGAAGCCATTCTATCTGGTGGGCAAGCTGGGCGACCACGACCTGAGCATCGCCGCCGGCCAGGACGGACTGCGGGTGCAGGTGGGAAACGAAGAGGTGCAGACGATCAAGCTGAACCGGGAGAGCGCAGATGACGAGCGAGGCGAGGCGACGAGGCGGGTCACGCAGGCATCGGCCGCGGAAGACGCCGCAGTGGCTGTTGAAGAAGGAGGAGCTGGACCAGATCGCACAGCGGCGGACGCTGATGATCCTGAGCGTGCTGAGCGGGGAGACGCCGGTGACCGACGCGATCGAGCAGGCGCAGATCTCGCGGGGCCACTACTACCAACTGGAGGAGCGTGCGCTGAAGGCGATCCTGGAGTCGATGGAGCCGGGAGCCTCGCCGGGGAGGCCGCCGGAGACGACCACCAGGCTCCTGCAGCTGGAGGAGAAGGTGAAGCATCTGGAGACGGACAAGCGGCGCCTGGAGAGGCTCTTGACGATGACGCGCAAGCTCTTGCGGCCGGGCCCGATGAAGACAGCCTCGGGCCGGCCTCGCTCAGCGCCAGGTGGGAAGAGCGCTTTGCGCGGCTCGAGAATGGCGGCGAGGATGGTCCCCGCGTCCGGCTCACCGATCTCGTCGAGCGATCCGAGCACCCGCTGACCTGGCCGCGAAAAGTGGCAGGTGCGGATGCGCCGAGCGATGCTGGGGCGGGGGTGCGCGATGAGCACGTACACGCCGCAGCCGAGCCTGCCGGAGGAGATCGCGGAGCTGTACGAGACGATCTTGCAAGCGCTGAGTGGGGCGATCACGGTCACGGACGCGGCGGAGAAGCTGAAGCTGTCGCGGGTGCAGACGCACTCGCTGCTGAACCGGGCGGCGGCGGGAGTGCTGGAGTCGCTGTTGCCGAAGAAGCCTGGGCGCAAGGCGACGCCGGAGCGGGAGCGTCAACTGGAGGAGGAAGTGGAGCGGCTGCGCAAGGAGAACGCGCGACTCCAAGACCGGGTGGACACCATCGACCGGCTGATGGGAGTGGCGAGCGGGATCCTGCGCGGCCAGGTGCGGACGCGGTCGCCGAAGACGAAAAAGAAGCAGGACCCGGGCGGGAGCAATGAGCCCGAGGACCCCGACGGCGAGGCGAGACGCAAGCTCGCCGAGGCCGCAACCCTGCGAGGAGCTGGCGTGAGCGCGCAGATGGCGGCGGCGCTGGTCGGAGCATGCGCCTCGACGGTGCGGAGGTGGACCCGCCGCCTCGTATCGGGGCGGCCGGCGCGTTTGCGACGCGGGCCACGGCAGAGAAATGATCTCTCCAGCGAAAAGGCCGGGGAGCTGGAGCAACTGGTCCGGGAAGTGTGCGGCCTGCCTGGCGCGGAGGCGCTGGCGCGCGCGGTGGGCTGCTCGCGCCGGCAGGCGGCGAGAGTCAAGCGGCGCGTGCTCACCGAGATGGAGCGCGAGCGGATCGCCCGCTGCACGCGGGTGGTGGTGAGTGAGCCCGGCGTGATGCGCAGCATGGACCAGCTCTACCTCGCTTGCGGGACTGAGCAGCGCGTCGCGCTGATTGCCTCGGATGCCTGCGTCCCGCAACGCACCAGCGCATCGCTGCTCGCAGCCTACACGGCGGCCGAGGTGGCGAGAGTGCTGCGGGCGGACTTTGCCGAGCACGGTGCGCCGCTGGTGCTGCGCAGCGACAACGCCTCGCCGCACGACGCGCCGGACGTCGTGGATCTGCTGGATGAGTACGGGGTGCTGATGCTGCACGGTCCCACCTATTACCCGCAATACAACGGGCAACATGAGCGGCAAAACCGAGAACACCGCGACTGGCTCCACTTTGCAGCCATTGAGAACGAGGAGGACGTGGATCCCGAGCTCGCGCGAATGCTGAGGGCGCTGAACGAGCGATGGCCGCGGAGGTCGCTCGGCTGGCTCACCGCCGCCGCCGTGTGGTCGAGCCGGCGGCCACTGCACGTCGACCGCACCGAACTAAGCCAGGACGTGGCGCACCGTGCTGCCCGCCTGCGTGAACGTCATGGACTGCGACCGCGCCTCGCAAGCCGGCTTGCCATCGAACAGGCGCTGGAGGATCGTGGGCTGCTGCGCAGGATCGCGAGGGGCTGGTGCTAAGTGATTGCAGGCTCAGTCAGCGAGCATCAACCGTGGCGCGTCACA
>DASSQZ010000177.1:0-5847 GCA_035702105.1 Myxococcales bacterium
AGCGCGTAGAGGCAGGCTACGTTGTACGAGACGCCCGCGTCGCGCGGGTCGAGCGCGAGCGCCCGCTCCGCCCAGCGCAGGCCGTCCTCCCGGCGGCCGACGCGGCAGAGCGAGACGGCGCGCATGGTGGCGGCGCGCGGGTCGTCCGGATTCAGCTCCATGTGGCGCTCGACCACCGCCAGCGCCTCGCGGTACGCGGCCAGCGCCTCGGCGTGGCGGCCCAGCGCCTCGCTCGCCTGCGCCGCGAAGAAGGCAGCCTGGTAGTCCTCGCGCACGCGCAGCGCCTCGCGGAACAGGCGCGCCGCGTCCTCGAGGTGGCCTCGCTGGAAAGAGGCGCGGGCGAAGTAGTAGTACGCCTCGAACAGGCGGGCATCGAGCGCGATGGCCCGGGTGAACTCCTGCTCCGCCGCGTCGTTCCGCCTGCGCAGGAAGAGGGTCAGCCCGCGGGCCGCGTGCGCCTCGGCGAGCCCCGGCGAAAGCTCCAGGGCGCGCGCGCTGGCGCGGTCCGCCACCTCCAGAGCCGCCTCGTCGGGCGGGTAGTACATATGCAGGAGCGCCGCCGCCTCGGAGAGGCCCGCGTGCGCCGGCGCATAGGCGGGATCGGCGGCGATGGCGTGCTCGAACATCTCGCGGGCGAAGAGCAGGCTCTGCCGGCGCGTCTGCTGCAGGAACTGGCGCCCGCGCAGGTACTGCTGGTAGGCGCGCGGGTCGGCGGGCGCGGGGCGCAGGAGCGCGTCCTGCTCGCGCGACGAGAGCACGACCCGCAGGGCCCCTGCCACGCTGCGGGCGATCTCGTCCTGCAGCGCGAAGAGGTCCTCCATGCGCCGCTCGTACTGCTCGCCCCAGAGGTTGAGGCCGTCGGCCACCGAGACGAGGCGCGTGGTCACCCGCAGCCGATCGCCGGCGCGCTGCACGCTGCCCTCCAGCACCGAGCCCGCCTTCAACTCCTCGCCGATGCGCCGCACGTCGGCGCCCCGCCCCCGGTACGCGAACGACGAGGTGCGCGCCACCACCCGCAGCGACTCGATGCGGCCGAGCGCGGCGAGGATCTCCTCGGCCAGCGCGTCGCCCAGGTAGCCGTCGTCCGCACCGGCGCTGCGGTTGTCGAACGGAAGCACCGCCACCACCTGCGGTGCCGCCGGCGTGCGCTCGACGCCGCGCGGCGTCAGGTCGTAGATCCAGGCCAGCACGAAGGTGAGCGGGAAGCCGAGCGCGCAGGCCACCACCAGCAGCGTCACCGTCCACTCCGGCAGCCGCAGGCCGTGCACCACCGGCTCGCCGATCTGCAGCGCTGCGAACGCGGCCACGGCGTATACGCCCACGGCGCGGAACATCCGCCGCCGCTTCAGCTCGGCCACGAGCTCGCTGGCGCGGCCCATGCGCGCACCTCAGGGCGCATTCTGGTCCCGGGCCTCGCGCGACGCGTGCGGCAACCGGCCGCACCGGTTGCCCGCCGAGGCAGGCCTTGCGGACCTCCGCGAGCAGAGCGGTTCGGGTCTCGTTTCAGTGCAATGGAGGCGCCACGCGCCGTTTCGTGGCTTGCTCGAACGCGTACGCCAGCCGGAGCAGCACGGGCTCGCTGCAGGCCATGCCCGTAAAGCTCACCCCGAACGGGGCCGGCCTTGCAGCGAATCCCTCCGGAAATGGCGGCGTCGGCGCATTGGGCACCGTCGCGAAGGGCAGGATGACGGTGGGGTAGCCCGGCCGCGCCGCGAGGTTCGCTCCGGACGGCCCGGGGAAGAGCAGGGCGTCGAGCTTGTTCGCCTTCATCGCCTCGTCGATGCCGTGCGTCGCGGTCAGCTCCAGGTCCTTGGCGCGGTCGGCCGCGTAGCGGGCACGGAAGATCTCCTGATCCATCGCGTCGGACAGGTCGAGCAGCGACTGGCCGTACTTGATGGCGCCCGCCTTCTCGTGCGCCGCGTTCCACCTGCGCAGCGCGGTCAGCGACTTCACCGGTGCCCCCTCGCCGAGGGACTTCAAGAAGGCATTGAAGTCGCGCTCCATGCCAAAGGCGAGGACGATGGAGCACTTCCGCTCCTTCACCTCGTCCATGTCGGTGCAGGTGCCCCAGAGCAGGAGGTTCCTCTCCGGATCCGGGTCGGAGATGCTGGGGATGTTCGCGGGATCGACGACGATGGCGCCCTCCTTCTTCAGGACGGCCACCGCCTCCACCATCACCTTCGAACGCTCCGCGTCCAGCCCTCCGCGCGCCTTCTCCGCGCCGGGCGGCGTGACCTTCTCGTAATAGAACGCGCGCGGGATTCCGATGCGCGCGCCCTTGAGCCCGTCCGCTCTCAGGAACCGGGTGTAGTCGCCGTTCGGCGGGCAGCGGCTCGTCGCCGGATCGCGCGGGTCGGGCCCTTCGACGGCGCCGAGCATCGCCGCCGCGTCCGCCACCGTCCTCGCCATCGGTCCGGCGGTGTCCTGGTCGGCGGTGATGGGGATGATCCCGAAGCGGCTGATGCGGCCGACGGTGGGCTTGATGCCGACCAGCATGTTCTGGTTTGCGGGGCTGAGGATGGATCCCGACGTCTCGGTGCCGATGTTGGCGGCCCAGAAGCTGGCCGCGGTGCCCGCGCCGGAGCTGGAGCCGCCGGTGTTCAATGCCGGCCGCCCGTCGAAGGTGGCCTCGCGCGGATCGCGGCGCGGGTCGTACGGGTTGTACCCGTAGCCGGTGAGCCCGCTGTAGTTGTTGGGCATGTCGCCGGCCACCCAGTTCGCCAGCTCGGTCATCTGCGTCTTGGCGACGATCACCGCGCCCGCCTCGCGCAGCTTGCGGGTCACCGTGGCCTCGTAGGGCGGGACGAAGCCCTCGAACGCCAGCGCGCCGCCGGTGGTCGGCATGTCGGTGGTGAGGATGTTGTCCTTGAGCGCGACGGGAATGCCGTGCAGCGGCCCGCGCAGCCTGCCCGCCTTCCGCTCGCGGTCGAGGCGATCGGCTTCTTCGAGCGCGCGCGGGTTCACCGTGATCGCCGCGTGCAGCTTGTCCTCGTACGTCGCGATGCGACCGAGGGACTGCAGGACCAGCTCGCGCGAGGTGACGCGGCCCGCGCGCAGGGCCGCCTGCATCGCGGGGATGCCGGCCTCGACCACCGTGAACGGCTTCTGCTGCGCGAAGGAGGGAAGCGCAATCAGCGCGGCAGCCACTGCGCATCGGACGGTCCGCGGTTCGTTCACTCGATTCTCCGTCAGCCTGGCCCCTCCCGCCATCGTATAGCCGCCCGGGTCGTCGCGAGCCAGGATGGCCTCCCCTGCGCATCGCCACCGGCTCCCTCACGAACACGGCCCGATCGCGCGGCGAGGACCTCGGTCGCCGCGGTGACGGCCTGCGACGCCTGGCCGCGCGAGCGGGCGCGCAATGAGGTGCGAGGCAGCCGGCTCCCTATCGGCGGCGTGGTTTCCTGTGGGTCCGCTGTCCGGCGTGCGAAGGGACGCAGGTCGAGCGGCTGATGTCCGCGACGCAGAAGAAGCTGGGCCACTTCCACGAGTACCGGCGGCCGGACAAGAAGGTCTGATCCGCCGACGCGGTGCGCGCTTCCGTCGCTGCTCCGCCGGGCACCCGCGCCGCTTCGATCAGGCGACGCGAAGCCCGCCGTCGACGCCCAGCTCCTGTCCGCTCACGTAGCTGGAGTCGTCGCTGGCGAGGAACAGCGCCGTCTGCGCCACCTCTTCCGCAGACCCGAACCGCTGCAGCGGCACGGTCGCAGCCATCTGCGCCTGGAATCCCTGCAGCGCCTGGGCGGGCAGGCCCATCTTCCCGTAGATCGGCGTGGTGATCGGACCGGGGCTGACGGCGTTGACGCGGATGCCTCTCGCTGCGAGCTCGCGCGCCGCGACGCGGGACAACGCTCCGAGCGCGGCCTTGCTGGCGGCGTACGCCGCGGTGGACGGCATTCCCTTCTCCGTCACGATGCTGGTGTTGACGATCACGGAGGCCCCTTTCCCGAGCAGTGGGAGCGCCTCCCGCAAGAGCAGGAAGGGGCCGAGGTAGTTCACCTGGACGTGCTCCTCGATCACCTCGTCGGGAGTGGCCGCGATCGGCGCGAACTTCGCGATGCCGGCATTGAGGAAGAGGATGTCGATGCGACCGTGCCTCCCCCGGATGTGCTCGACCAGCTCGCGGATCCGCAGCTTGTCCGCGGCATCCGATGCGATCACCTCGACCGCGCCGCGCAGCTCGCTGCGCGCCGCCGCGAGGGTCTCCTGGTTCCTGCCGGTGACGACGACGCTCGCGCCCTCGGCGGCGAACAGCCGCGCAGTGGCGAGGCCGATTCCCGTGGTGCCGCCGGTGACGACGGCGATCTTTCCTGTGAGCTTGCCCATGACTCGTTCTCCGTTCCGGCCGGATGGCCCTGGCCGGCGTGAAAGGGCCGGCCACCGCTTCGATGCCGGACGCGCGAAATGGACTCTTCAGTCCAGAATCAGGACGACGAGGCCGCGGCGTCCACGGCCCGCAGCGCAGTCCGGGCGATGTCCGCCAGGGCCGGGGAAACGGGATCGGCGCGCGCGACGATGCGCAACGCCTGCAGCGAGCCCATCAGGAACCGCGCGAGCTGCTCGACGCGCCGTGCCGAGAGATCCAGCTCACCGGCCCGGACGCCGCGCCGCAGGACGTCCGCGAACACGCGCTCCTGGCGGGCCAGCGTGGATGCGGCGAGCCGGGCCACTTCGGGATCGCGCGCACCGATCTCGGCTGCGGAGTTGAGCAGGAAACATCCCCGGCGGAGCTCGTTCTCAGGCAGCGCTACCGTCCGTTCGAACAGCGCGCGGATGGCCTGGCGCACCGGATCGGCAGCCAGCGCCCCAGCCAGGCTGCCCACCCCGGCGTCGGCGAAACGGCGCAGGCAGCGCAAGAAGAGCGCGCGCTTGTCGCCGAACGCGTTGTAGAGGCTCTGCCGGCCCAGGCCGGTGGCCGACAGGAGGTCCGGCAACGACGTCGCCTCGTACCCGCGCCCCCAGAACGCGTCGAGCGCGGCGTCGACGGCGATCTCGGGATCGAATTCGCGCGGGCGGGCCATCAGGGGCAGGGTATTGTTCCTGACCGATAAGTCAAGAACGGCGGGCGAATCCTGGCCGGGCGGCGGCACTCTCATTGCCGGAGGTCGAGGCGACTGGAATTGCGCCAAAGGGATTACGCCCCCGTCGGCCGATCGTCCGACGGGGGCACCGGCGCTGAACGGCGGCGTGCCCGCGCGTCGGGTCGTGCCCTTCGGTGCAGGCGCGGGGGATTTGGCGCTATGATGCCCCCCGGAGACCCGCGTGAAACGGTCGGGCATCACCGGTCAGCGCCTCGCCGCCATCTTCCTGTTGGGCTGCATCCTGCTCAACTATCCCATCCTCTCGCTCTTCTCCCGCCCGGGCGCCATCGCCGGCATCCCGCTGCTCTACGCCTACCTCTTCGGCGCCTGGGTGGCGCTCATCGGCCTGATGGCCGTGGCGGTCGAGCGGCCCAGAGACTAGGAGCGTCGCGACATGCTGCGGGAGTGGGTGATCGTGCTCGTCGCCTTCGCCTACCTGGGCGTGCTCTTCGCCGTGGCGTACTACGGCGACAAGCGCGCGGGCGCGGGCAAGTCGATCATCGCCAACCCCTGGATCTACGCGCTCTCGCTCGCCGTCTACTGCAGCACCTGGACCTTCTACGGCTCGGTCGGGCGCGCCGCGGCCACCGGCATCGGCTTCTTGCCCATCTACCTCGGCCCGACTCTCATGGTGGCGCTGTGGTGGTACGCGATGCGCAAGATCATCCGCATCAGCAAGGCGTACCGCATCACCTCCATCGCCGACTTCATCGCCTCGCGCTACGGCAAGAGCCAGGCGCTGGGCGGGCTCGTCACCATCATCGCGGTC
>DASSQZ010000178.1:0-5068 GCA_035702105.1 Myxococcales bacterium
CATGTGCTGGAAGAGCGGGATGCGGCGCAGCACCTCGGTCTTCCCCTCGACGTCGGTGGCCTCCTCGTTGGCGTCCGCCTCCACCGCCACGCACACCGCGGTGACGTTGTCCTTGCCGCCGCGCTGCAGCGCCAGGTCCACCAGCGCGTCGGCGAGCCCGGGTCGGTCCTGCGCGAGCAGTTTCGGCAGCTCGTCCTCCTCGAGATATCCGTGCAGCCCGTCGGTGCAGAGCAGGAAGAGGTCGCCGGGGAGCACGTCGGTGACCAGCGTGTCCACCGGGACCGACGGCTGGATGCCCACCGCGCGGGTGATCACGTTCTTGTTCTCGGCGGTGGCCACCTGCTCGCGGGTGATCAGCCCGCGCTTGAGCTGTTCCTGGATGATGGTGTGGTCCTCGGTGAGCTGGTGCGCGCGGCCGCTGCGGTAGAGGTAGATGCGGCTGTCGCCGACGTGGCCGACGACCGCCTTCCTGCCGGCCACGACCAGCGCCACCACCGTGGTGCCCATGCCGCGCTTGCCCGTCTCGCGGCCGCCCATGGCATAGATGTCCGCGCAGGCCTTGAGGATGGCCTTCTCCATCAGGGCGGCCGCCTGCTCGCGCGACTCGACGGTGGGCGCCCGGGAAAAGCCCTCCAGCACGGCCCGGCCCTCGACGATCGCCTCGCGCACCGACTTCACCGCCTGCGCGCTGGCCACCTCTCCCGCCGCGTGCCCGCCCATGCCGTCGGCCACGACGTAGAGGCCGAGCGGGTCGTCGGCGAGGAAGGCATCCTCGTTGTGCTTGCGCTTGCGGCCCACGTCCGTGCGCGCGAAACTCCGGATCACCGGCATGGACCGGGCACTCTATCCGCACGTGCTCCGAACGCAAGGCGCGCCGGTGGAGAGCTGGCGGGCCGCCGCTCCTTGCTGCTCCCCCTCTGCCGTGCTACGCAGCCCGCGCTCATGTCGCAGACACAGCTCCGGGCCTACGTCTTTCTCGACTCGCTCCAGCCGCAGCTCGCCGCGCACATCTGCACCACCTGCCGCGGCTACTTTCCCGTGCCCTACGTGGCCTCGCTGTTCGTGGAGATCTCCCCGGGCATGGCCATCCACCAGGTCATCGACACCGCGCTCAAGAACACGGCAGTGCACCCGGCCACCCTGGTGGTGGAGCGCGCCTTCGGAATGGTGGAAGTGCATCACGAGGACCAGGGCGAGGTGCGCAGCGCGGGCGCCGCCATCCTCCGGCAGCTCGGCGCCGCCGAGGAGGACCGGGTCAAGCCCAAGGTCGTCTCCAACACCATCATCCGGGGCATCGAGCCCATGCACGCCATGATCATCGACAAGATCCGCTTCGGGTCGATGATCGAGCCGGGCCAGAGCCTCTTCATCCTGGAGACGGAGCCGGCGGCCTACGCCGTCCTCGCCGCCAACGAGGCGGAGAAGACCGCCGACGTCCGCCTGGTGGACGTCATCCCCTTCGGCGCCTTCGGCCGGCTCTACATGGCGGGGGAGGAGTCGCAGATCGACAGCGCCGCGGCCGCTGCCACGGCTGCACTCCGGGCGGTTTCTGGAAAAGAAGGACGTGGCGATGCGCGTTCGTGATGAGTAGAGTGCGCGCGCTTTCCGACCTACGGAGGTACCAAATGATCCGCACTGGCGCGGCCGTCTTCGCACTCGCTCTCACCGCTTCTGCCGCGCAGGCCGCGGCTCCCGGCACGTACGCAGGGGCTCCCGGCCACTGGTCCGTCGCCACCGGGGAGACGGTGAGCCCCAACGCCGACGCCTTCCGCTTCGATCTCGGCTGGCCCGGCATCAGCTTCACCTACCTGCACGGGACCTCCGACCGCAGCGACATGGGGCTGCAGTTCGATCTGCTCTACGGCTGGGAGAGCACCAACCGCTCCAAGTTCGGCTTCGGCTTCGGCGTCCCCTTCCGCATCGTCGTGAACCGCAAGGACAAGGTCACCATCGGCCTGCACATCGATCCCGGGATCCGCGTCTACACCGGCGACAACGTCACCGGCGGCACCGACTTCTTCCTCCGCTTCCCGGTGGGCGGCATCCTCGGCGTGCAGGTCACGCCGGAGTTGCGCCTCGCTGCGACCATCGACTTGAACATGGCCACCCAGTTCCTCAGCCACAACTTCGGCCCCGATGCCTTCCTCGAGATCGGTCCGCAGTTCGGCTTTGCCGCCGAGTACGCGGTGGACAGGAGCCTCGACGTCGGCCTCAACGTGCGCTTCGGCCCCCAGTTCTACACGTTCAGCGCCAGCCCGACCGACTTCGCCTTCACCACCGCGGTGGTGATCGGCTATCGCCTCTAGCGCGATTGCCCCTTCGCATCGCGACGTGCTAGGAGCCCGCTGACCACGGGGAGAGTGCATGGCTGACGCGCTGGGGATGATCGAAACCAAGGGCTTCGTCGGCATGGTCGAGGCGGCCGACGCGATGGTCAAGGCCGCCAAGGTGGAGCTGGTCGGCTACGAGAAGATCGGCGGCGGCTACGTCACCGCCATCGTCCGCGGCGACGTGGCCGCGGTGAAGGCCGCCACCGAGGCGGGCGCGCGCGGCGCCGAGCGGGTGGGCCAGCTCGTCAGCGTTCACGTCATCCCCCGCCCGCACGCCAACATCGACCTGGCGCTGCCGCTCGGCCGCACCGACGACGCCCGCCGCGAGCTGGGCGCGGGCAACGGGCCCTCCGTCAAGAAGTAGCGATGCTGCTCGGGCGCGTGGTCGGCACGGTGGTCTCGACCAACAAGGAGCAGGAGCTGGACGGCCTCAAGCTGCTGCTCGTGCGCGGCGCGGATGCGGAGGGCAAGCCCACCGGCTCCCTGGTGGTGGCCATCGACGCGGTGGGGGCCGGCGTGGGCGAAGTGGTGCTCTACGCCAGCGGATCGTCGGCGCGGCAGACGCGGGTGACGAGGGACAGGCCGGTGGACGCCACCATCATGGCCATCGTCGATTCCATCGAGCTCGATGGCCGCGCGACCTACACCAAGTGAGGGGCGCATGCTGCCTCCCGACCAGATCGAGCGGCTCGTCGACAAGGTGGTGGAGAAGCTGCGCGCGGCGGAAGGAGGGCCCGCGGCGCCTTCGCTGCTGCGCGGCGGCGTGCCTGGCTCCTTCGACGACGTGGAGGGGGCCGTCGCCGCGGCCCGGCGCGCCTTCGCGACCTGGAAGGAGACCTCGCTGGCCGTCCGCGCGAGGTGCATCGCGGGGGTGCGCAAGGCGTGCCTCGAGCGGCTCGAGGAGATCGCGCAGAAGGCGGTGGCGGAGACGGGCCTCGGCCGCGTGGAGCACAAGCGGATCAAGAACCGCGTCGCCATCGAGAAGACGCCGGGCGCGGAGATCCTCGAGACGCTGGCGTTCAGCGGCGACGACGGGCTCACCTTGCACGAGCGGGCGCCGTTCGGCACGCTCCTCTCGGTGACGCCCTCGACCAACCCCACCGAGACGGTGATCAACAATGCGATCGGCATGATCGCCGCCGGCAACACCGTGGTGTTCAACCCGCATCCGGCGGCCGCCAGGATCTCGCGCGCGGTGATCGGCTGGATGAACGAGGCCATCCTGGCGAATGGCGGACCCGCCGACGTGGTGACGTGCATCGCGGAGCCCACCATCGAGAGCGCCCAGGCGCTGATGCGGCACCCCGGCATCGCCGCGGTGGTGGTGACCGGCGGCGGCGCGGTGGTGAAGGAGGCGATGGGCTGCGGCAAGCGGGCCATCTGCGCCGGTCCGGGAAACCCGCCGGTGGTGGTGGACGAGACGGCGGACATCGCGCAGGCCGGCCGCGACGTCGTGCTGGGCGCGGGAATGGACAACAACGTCATCTGCATCGTGGAGAAGGAGCTGTTCGTGGTGCGCTCCGTGGCCGACGCGCTCAAGCGCGAGATGCTGCGCCACGGCGCCTTCGAGGTGCACGGCCCGGACCTCGCCAGGCTGGAGAAGGCCATCGTCACCCGCGACGGGCAGGTGAACCGCGAGTGGGTGGGCAAGGACGCGCGCAGGATCGCGCAGGCGGCGGGAATCCGGGTCGAGGGCGACCCCGCCATCCTGCTCGCGGAGGTGGACGCGGCGCACCCCTTCGTGCAGCTGGAGATGCTCATGCCCGTCCTGCCGATGGTGCGCGTGCAGGACGTGGGCGTGGCCATCCGCGAGGCGGTGAAGGCCGAGCACGGCTACTTCCACACCGCGGTGATGCACTCGCGCAGCATCGACAACCTGCACGAGATGGCGCGCGCGGTGAACACCACCCTCTTCGTCAAGAATGCGCCGTCCTGCGCCGGGCTGGGCGTGGGCGGCGAGGGCTACACCGCGTGGACCATCGCCGGCGCCTCGGGCGACGGGCTGACCACCGCGCGCACCTTCACCCGCGAGCGCCGCTGCACGCTCAAGGACAAGTTCCGCATTGTCTGACTCCCTCGCGCTGCTCGAGGTGTCGTCGCTGGCGCGCGGCGTGGTGACCGCCGACGCGGTGGTGAAGCGCGCCCCGGTGGAGCTGCTCGAGTGCGGGCCGGTGAGCCCGGGCAAGTACCTGGTGCTCTTCGCCGGAGGCGTGGCCGAGGTGGAGGAGGCCGCCCTTGCCGGCGCCCGGGCCGCGGGAGACTCGCTGCTCGACCGCCTCCTCCTGCAGCAAGCCCATCCCCAGGTCCTGCCCGCGCTCCGGGCGGGAGCGCGCGGGTGCGTGCACGAGGCAGCGTCCGATTCCGCCGGAATGCTCGAGTTCCTCTCGGTGGCGGCTGCGCTGCGCGCGGCCGACGCAGCCTGCAAGGCATCGGAAGTGCGCCTGCAGCTGCTTCATCTCGCGCGCGGCATCGGCGGCAAGGCGTGGTTCATCGTCCGCGGCAACCTGGATTCCGTGGAGGCCGCCGTGCTCGCGGCCACGCAGTCCGCCGGAGAAGGGTTCCTCGCGGGCGCCGAGATCATCGCCCGTCCGCACGCAGACCTGCGCGGCCGCGCGCTTTGAAAGCCGGAATCAACTGCGGCGGCCCCTCTTCCGGCGCTTCGGCTTCAGCTCCTCGTCCCAGATGACGGCCTCGATGTTGTGGCCGTCCGGGTCGAGGACGAAGGCGGCGTAGCCGTA
>DASSQZ010000179.1:0-5486 GCA_035702105.1 Myxococcales bacterium
GGGCTCGACCGCGTCTTCCTCGAGGCCGGCGCCGAGTGGCGCGAGCCGGGCTGCTCGATGTGCATCGCCATGAACGGCGACCAGCTCCAGCCGGGCCAATCGGCGGTCAGCACCAGCAACCGCAACTTCGAGGGACGCCAGGGACCGGGCGGCCGCACCTTCCTCGCCAGCCCGGCCACCGCCGCCGCGGCGGCAGTGGCGGGCGCGCTGGCCGACCCGCGGGAGCTCTTGCGATGAGCCTGCAACCCTTCCGCCGCCTCGAGTCGCACACCGTGGTGATCGCCCGTCCGGACATCGACACCGACCAGATCATCCCCGCGCGTTTCCTCAAGGGCACCACGCGCCAGGGCCTGGGCCAGCACCTGTTCGCCGGCTGGCGCTACGACACCGAGGGCCGGCCCCGTCCGGAATTTCCCCTCTCCCGCCCCGAGGCGCGCTCCGCGCAGGTGCTGGTGGCGGGCGCGAACTTCGGCTGCGGCTCCTCGCGCGAGCACGCGCCCTGGGCCCTCTACGACTACGGCTTCCGCGCGGTGATCAGCTCGTCCATCGCCGACATCTTCCGCGCCAACGCGCTCAAGAACGGCCTCCTGCCGGTGGTGGTGGACGCCCGCGTCGCCGAGGTGCTGCTCGGCTCGCCGGGAATCCGCGTCAGCATCGACCTCGAGTCCTGCACGCTGGCCTTCGACGAGGCGCGGGTCTCGTTCGCCGTCGATCCCTTCTCGCGCCGCTGCCTGCTCGACGGGGTCGACGAGCTGGGATTCCTCCAGAAGATGGAGCCGGCCATCGCCGCCTGGGAGGCCGCATGCCCCGGGTGATCGCCGTTCTGCCCGGCGACGGCGTGGGGCCGGAGGTGGTGGCCCAGGCCGTCCGCGTGCTGAAGGCCCTTGGCGCCTTCGAGCTGCGAGAGGCGCTCGTCGGCGGCATCGCCATCGATCGAACCGGGACGCCGCTTCCGGAGGAGACGCTGGCAGCGTGCCGCGGCGCCGACGCGGTGCTCCTCGGCGCCGTGGGAGGACCGCGCTGGGGCCCGGAAGCGAAGGTCCGCCCCGAGCAGGGACTCTTGCGCCTCCGTCAGGAATTGGGCGTGTTCGCCAACCTGCGGCCCGCTTCCATGCACCCGCGCCTCGCCGCCGCCTCGCCTCTCAAGGAATCGGTGCTGCGCGGCGTGGACGTGCTGGTGGTGCGCGAGCTCACCGGCGGCATCTACTTCGGCGAGAAGCGCCGCGGCGACGACTGGGCCGAGGACGTCTGCGCCTACAGCGCTGCGGAGATCGAGCGGGTGGTGCGGGTGGCCGCCCGGCTGGCGCAGCGGCGGCTGGGGCGCCTCACCTCGGTGGACAAGGCCAACGTCCTCGAGACCTCGCGGCTCTGGCGCGAGGTGACGGCGCGGGTGGTGAAGCAGGAGTTCCCCGGCCTCGCGCTCGATCACCAGCTGGTGGATTCGTGCGCGCTGCGGATGGTGCAGCATCCCGCCTCCTACGACGTGATCGTGACCGAGAACCTCTTCGGCGACATCCTCACCGATCTCGCCGCGGTGCTGGGCGGGTCCATCGGCATGCTCCCCTCGGCCTCGCTGGGCGAGAGCGGACCCGGCCTCTACGAGCCGGTGCACGGCGCGGCGCCGGACATCGCCGGAACCGGCGTCGCCAATCCCTACGGCGCCATCGCCAGCGTGGCGCTGCTGCTGCGCCATTCGCTCGGCCAGGAGAAGGAGGCGGCCGCCGTGGAGACCGCCATTTCCGCGGCCCTGAATTCAGGGACGCTCACCCGCGACCTGGGCGGCGCCGCCACCACCGTACAGGCGGGGGACGCGGTCCTTCGCGCCCTCCAGGAGGCACGCTGATGCCGCACGATCCAAGGTCGAAGAGCCGCGCCATCACCGAAGGACCCGACCGCGCCCCGGCGCGGGCGATGCTCAAGGGCATCGGCTTCACCGACGAGGACCTCTCCCGCCCGCTGATCGGCGTGGCCAACACCTGGACCGAGACCATGCCCTGCAACTTCCACCTGCGCCGCCTGGCGGAGCGGGTGAAGGAGGGCATCCGCGCGGCCGGCGCCACGCCGATGGAGTTCAACACCATCGCCATCAGCGACGGCGTCACCATGGGCACCGAGGGCATGAAGGCCTCTCTGGTCAGCCGCGAGGTCATCGCCGACTCCATCGAGCTGGTGGGCCGCGGGCACCTCTTCGACGGCATGGTGGCGCTGGTGGCGTGCGACAAGACCATTCCCGGCGCGGCCATGGCGCTGCTCCGGCTGGACCTGCCCGCGCTGCTGCTCTACGGCGGCTCCATCGCTCCCGGCGTCTTCGAGGGCCGCGATGTCACCGTGCAGGACGTCTTCGAGGCGGTGGGCGCGCACGCGGCGGGAAAGCTGCCCATCGCCAAGCTCCACGAGCTGGAAGACGTGGCCTGCCCTGGCAGCGGCGCCTGCGGCGGGCAGTACACCGCCAACACCATGGCCATGGCGATGGAGGTCCTGGGTCTGTCGCCGCCGGCCTACGGAAGCATTCCCGCGGAAGACGCGCGCAAGGACGACGCCACGCGCGCCGCCGGGGCGACGGTGGTGCGGCTCCTGCGCGAAGGCCGCAAGCCCAGCGACGTGCTGACGCGCGCCTCGTTCGAGAACGCCATCGCCGCGGTGGCGGCCACCGGAGGGTCCACCAACGCCGTGCTCCACCTCCTCGCCATCGCGCGCGAGGTGGGGGTGCCGCTGGCCATGGAGGACTTCGATCGCATCAGCCGGCGCACGCCGCTGGTCGCCGACCTCAAGCCGGGCGGGCGCTTCACCGCCGTGGACCTGGACCGCGCGGGCGGCGTTCCGCTGGTGGTCCAGCGGCTGCTCGAGGGCGGGTGCCTGGCCGGCGACGCGCACACCGCGGACGGACGCACATGGCGCGAGCACGCCGCGCAGGCGAAGGAGGCGCCGGGGCAGGCGGTGGTGCGCCCGCTGCGCGAGCCCATCCAGGCCACCGGCGGCCTCGTCATCCTCAAGGGCAACATCGCTCCCGAGGGCTGCGTGGTGAAGATGGCCGGCCACGAGCGCCTCTTCCACCGCGGTCCGGCCCGCGTGTTCGAGCGCGAGGAAGACGCGTTCGCGGCGGTCCGCGACGGCCGCATCCGCGCCGGAGACGTGCTGGCCATCCGCTACGAGGGGCCGCGCGGCGGCCCGGGCATGCGCGAGATGCTGGGCGTCACCGCCGCGCTGGTGGGCCAGGGCCTGGGCGAATCGGTGGCGCTGCTCACCGACGGGCGCTTCAGCGGCGCCACCCGCGGGCTGATGGTGGGCCACGTGGCGCCGGAAGCGGCGGTGGGCGGCCCCATCGCGGCGCTGCGCGACGGCGACCCGGTCGTCATCGACATCGCCGGCCGGCGCCTTTCCGTGGAGCTTCCCGAAGGAGAGCTGGCATCGCGGCTGCGCGCCTGGAAGGCGCCGCAGCCCCGCTACCGCACCGGAGTCTTCGCCAAGTACGCAGCGCTCGTCTCTTCCGCGTCGGAAGGCGCGGTCACCCGTGTTCCGAACAAGGAGTAATCCGAAAATGGCCAGCATCTATTACGACAAAGACGCCTCGCTCGACCCGGTGCGCAGCCGGAAGGTGGCGGTGATCGGCTACGGCAGCCAGGGGCACGCGCACGCCCTCAACCTCAAGGATTCGGGCGTCGACGTCCGCGTCGGCCTGCCCGAGGGCAGCAAGTCGCGGGTCAAGGCGCAGACCGCGGGAGTCCGGGTGCTCTCCGTCGCCGACGCCGCGCGCGAGGCGGACCTGATCATGATCCTCGCCCCCGACGAGAAGCAGAAGCGCATCTACGACGAGGAGATCGCCCCGCACCTGGGCCGCGGCAAGGCGCTCTTCTTCGCTCACGGCTTCAACATCCACTACGGCCAGATCAAGCCGCCGCCCGAGGTGGACGTGATCCTGATCGCGCCCAAGGCGCCGGGGCACATGGTGCGCAGGCTCTACCAGTCGGGCCAGGGCACGCCCGCGCTCATCGCCGTGCACCACGACGCCAGCGGAGCGGCCAAGGCGCTGGGGCTCTCGTACGCGCGCGCGCTCGGCGCCACCCGCGCCGCGGTGCTGGAGACCACCTTCAAGGAGGAGACCGAGACCGACCTCTTCGGGGAGCAGACCGTGCTCTGCGGCGGCATCACCGGGCTCGTCCTCACCGGCTTCGAGACGCTGGTCGAGGCCGGCTACCAGCCGGAGAGCGCGTACTTCGAGTGCCTGCACGAGCTCAAGCTCATCGTCGACATGATCTACGAGGGCGGGCTGGGCTGGATGCGCTACTCCATCAGCGACACCGCCGAGTACGGCGACTACAGCCGCGGGCCGCGCGTCATCAACGAGAACGTGCGCGCGGAGATGAAGAAGATCCTCCGCGAGATCCAGAGCGGCGCCTTCGCCCGCGAGTGGATCCTGGAGAACCAGGCGGGCCGGCCGGTCTTCGACAAGCTGCGCGAGGAGGGGCGCAGGCACCCCATCGAGGAGGTGGGCCGGAGGCTGCGCGAGATGATGAGCTGGCTGCGCAAGGACGCGGGGGAGCCGCGGTGACCAGCCAGACACCTCCACGCATCTGGCTCAACGGAAAACTCGTCCCGCCCTCGGAGGCGCGGTTCGACTTCCTCACGCCGGCGCTTCACTACGGCGTGGCCGCCTTCGAGGGCATCCGCTGCTACCGCACCGCGCGCGGGCCGGCCATCTTCCGGCTCCGCGAGCACATCGAGCGCCTGCTCGGCTCGGCGCGCGTCATCGGCTTCCGCGAGCTTCCCTTCGGGGTCGAGGAGCTGTCGGAGGCGTGCAAGGAAACGGTGCGGGCCAGCGGCTTCACCGAATGCTACATCCGCCCGCTCATCTGGCTGGCCGAAGGCGGCTGGAACCTCACCGTCGACGCCGGCAAGCCGTACGTCGGCGTCGCGGTCTGGGAATGGAAAGGCTACCTGGGGCCCGCCGCGGTGGAGCAGGGGGTGCGCGCCAACGTCTCCTCCTTCACCCGGCACCATCCCAACGCGACCATGACCAAGGCGAAGATCAGCGGCAACTATCCCAACTCGGTGCTGGCCAAGACCGAGTCGCTGCGGCTGGGCTTCGACGAGGCCATCATGCTCGACCCGCAGGGCTTCGTCGCCGAGTGCACCGGCGAGAACATCTTCGTGGTGCGGCGGGGAAAGCTGCTCACCCCTCCCGAAGGGGCAATCCTCGAAGGCCTCACCCGCGATTCGATCATGTCGCTGGCCCACGACCTCGGCTACGAGGTCTCGGCGCAGCCGGTCTCGCGCGACCAGCTCTACGTGGCGGACGAGGTCTTCGTCTGCGGCACCGCGGCCGAAGTCATCGGCCTGCGCGAGATCGACTTCCGGCCCATCGGCACCGGACACGGCACCCCGGTCACCCGCGCGCTGCAGGAGGCGTACTCGAAGGCGGTGCGGGGCGAAGGCGCCCGGTCGCGCGAGTGGTTGTCGTACGTGGGGGTGTGAGGGGCACAGACATC
>DASSQZ010000180.1:0-2879 GCA_035702105.1 Myxococcales bacterium
CACCGACCCGCGGCTCGCGCAGGGCGAGCACCTGGCCAGCGTGCGCAAGTCGCTGCAGGCCGCGGGCGTGGACTGCGCGCTCTACGCCGAGGTGAAGGTCGAGCCCACCGACGTCTCCTTCCAGGCCGCCGCGGGGTTTGCCCGCGAGGGGCGATTCGACGGCTACGTGAGCGTGGGCGGCGGATCGGTGATCGACACCTGCAAGGCGGCGGCGCTCTACGCCACGCACCCGGCCTCGTTCCTCACCTACGTGAACAAGCCGGTGGGAGCGGGCGCGCCGGTGCCGGGTCCGTTGCCGCCGCACATCGCCTGCCCCACCACCTGCGGCACCGGCAGCGAGACCACCGGCATCGCGGTCTGCGACGTGCTCTCCCTGCGCGCCAAGACCGGCATCGCCTCGGCGCGGCTGCGGCCCGCGCTCGCGGTGGTGGACCCCACCTGCACCCGGACGCTGCCCGCCGAGGTGGTGGCGGCGAGCGGCTTCGACGTTCTCTGCCATGCGCTCGAGTCGTACACGGCGCGGCCCTACACCGGCCGGCAGAAGCCGGCGCCCTTCTCGGCGCGGCCGATGAGCCAGGGCGCCAACCCCTGGAGCGACTCCGGCAGCCGCGAGGCGCTGCGGCTCACCGCGCGCAATCTCGTGCCCGCGGTGCGCGGCGACTCCGCCGCCCGCGAGCAACTGGCCTGGGCCGCGACGCTCGCGGGCATCGCCTTCGGCAACGCCGGCGTCCACCTGCCGCACGGGATGGCCTACGCAGTCGCGGGACTCGTTCGCGACTTCCGCATGCCCGGATACCCGCAGGAGGAGCCGATGGTGCCGCACGGCATCTCGGTGGTGGTGAACGCGCCCAGCGTCTTCCGCTTCACCGCCGAGGCCTGCCCCGACCGGCACCTGGAAGCCGCCGGGTGCCTGGGCGCCGACGTGCGCGGCGCTGCGCCCGGCGACGCGGGCGAGATCGTGGCCCGTGCGCTGGAGTCGTTCATGCGCGAGACCTCGGTGCCCAACGGCCTCTCCGCGGTGGGCTACGGGGAAGGCGACGTGAAGGCGCTCACCGCCGGCACCATCGTGCAGCAGCGCCTGCTCGGCAACGCGCCGCGCGAGGCCGGCGAGGCCGAGTTGGACGGGCTCTTCCGCTCCGCCCTGAGGTACTGGTGAGCATCGCGGAGTATCCGCACGTCCTCGACATCCAGACGCGCTGGAACGACAACGACCTGTACGGGCACGTCAACAACGTCGTCTACTACGCGTACTTCGACACCGTCATCAACCGCTACCTGATCGACGCGGGGCTGGACCTCGAGCGCGGCGCGGCCATCGGCGTCTGCGTCGAGTCGCAGTGCACCTACAAGGCCTCGGCCGCCTTTCCCGACGCCCTTCGCGCCGGTCTGCGGGTGGCGAAGCTGGGCAACAGCAGCGTGCGCTACGAGCTGGGCATCTTCCAGGGAGAGCGCCTCTGCGCCCAGGGCTCCTTCGTCCACGTCTTCGTCGACCGCGCCACCCGCAAGCCGGTCCCCATTCCCGATCCGCTGCGCAGCGCGCTCGCCCGCATCGCCGCGCGGGATGGCGGATGAAGGAGCTGGCGGTCCGGCTAGACTAGGAGGGACGCGCCTTTGCCGGAGGCGCAGGGACCGCTGGACCGGGCCGATCGGAAACGACGGGGCGCGCTCCTGAAGGCGCGTCTCGCCGGCGGTCGGCCCGGCCTTTTGGTCCCCCCTTCAAGGCTGGCAGCGCACCCTTCCCGGAAGAAGCGAGCGAACCCACGCACAGGACCTTGAGGTTCACGTTGCAGATGTGCAGCGCCTCGTCGGAGCGCGTGCACTGGCAGTCGGTGTAGGAAGTGCCCCCGCGCGTGCCCCGGCGCTCCATGCAGGCGCGGAACGAATTGCCCTGCGCGTGGTCGCGCGCCTGGCTGCAGGCGGAGCCGCGATCGCCGTCGCTGCCCACCCCGAAGTAGCGCTCGGTCCACTGCCCCGCGGCGGCGGGGTGGGAGGCGCAGAGGGCGATCAGCGCGGCGGCGAGGGCGGTTCTCATCGCACCTGTCCAGGAGCACGGCGCATGCCAAGCCTTCCCACTGCGACGAACTGCCCGGGGAAGGTGTAGCGCTACAGGTCCGCAGCTGTAGCGCCTCCTGTTGCACCCCCCTCCGGCGGTGGCGGATACTTCCCCCGTGCAGGCGCCTTCCAGCCCGCCGTCGGACGTCACCGCCGACGAGCCCGGGCCACTTCTCGTCGACCGCGATCACGCGGCCTGCCTGACGCTGGCGTTCCAGGCGGAGGCGCCGGTGGCGTTGCCGCTGTGGACGCTGCTCGCCGAGGTGGACGCGGTGTGGCTGGGCCGCGGCGGCGCTCCGGCGCACGCCGCCCGGGTGGAGAGCGGCGGCGAGCGGCACCTGCGCATCGAGGTTCCGGACCGGTTCCTCTCCGCCTCGCACGCCTCGCTGCAGCGCATCTTCGGCCGCTGGCTGCTCGAGGACGCCGGCTCGCGCAACGGCACGTACGTGGACGGCGGCAGGGTGGAGCGGTTCGAGCTCCAGGACGGCGCGGTCTTCGAGATCGGGCACAGCTTCTTCGTCTTTCGCGCCTCGGCCCCGCTGGACCTGGAGCCGGTGCTCGGACAGGAGGAATGGCCCGGCTCGCTGCAGCCGGCCTATGCCGCGCAGCTTCGCGCGCTGGAGCGCGCAGCCGCGACGTCCCTGCCCATCGTGGTGCGCGGCGAGACGGGCACCGGCAAGGAGGTACTGGCGCGCAGGGTGCACGCCAAGTCCGGCAGGAGCGGTTCCTTCCAGGCGATCAACTGCGCGGCGCTGCCGGCCACCCTGATCGAGTCGGAGCTGTTCGGCTACCGCAAGGGCGCCTTCTCCGGCGCCACCGAGGACCGC
>DASSQZ010000181.1:0-2297 GCA_035702105.1 Myxococcales bacterium
CCGCGGGCAGGTGCCTCTGCAGCGCCTGCAGCATGGCGTCGGCGCGGAAGATGAAGATGCCCGCGTTCCACGAGTAGGCCGGATCGCGGACGTACTTCCCGGCGGTGGCGGCGTCGGGCTTCTCCACGAACGCCTCCACCGCGTAGACGCCGGGCGCCTTCTCGGCCCCTCGCCGCAGGTAGCCGTAGCCGGTCTCCGCGCGCGACGGCTTGATGCCCAGGGTCACGATGGTCCCGTCCTGGCACGCGCGCGCCGCCGCCTGGAGCGCGTCGCGGAAGGCGTCGGGCCGGGCGATGTGGTGATCGCTCGGCAGCACCAGGAGCGTGGCGTCCTTGTCCTCGCGGAGCGCGTGCACGCAGGCAAGGCCGATGGCGGGGCCGGTGTTGCGCGCAGCCGGCTCGACGACCAGGTGCCCCTCGGGAAGGTTGGGCAGCGACGCGCGCACCGCGGCTGTGTGGTCCTTGCCGCACACCACCCAGGTGCGGGTCGAGGGGCAGAGCGGCTCCACCCGCAGGAACGTCTCGGCGATGAGCGGCTTTCCCGTGACCAGCGGCAGGAACTGCTTGGGCCTCTTCGCCCGCGAGAGCGGCCAGAAGCGGGTGCCGCTGCCGCCGGCGAGGATGACTGCGTGCAGGCTCATGGCGCCTCCTCTGCAATCTGGATGAGCTGGCTCAGGATGCGCGCGGTGGCGCCCCAGACCACCTGGCCCTGCACCGTGTACCAGTGCAGCTCGTAGGTCTGCCCTTCGCGCTCGCGCATCTCGATGCGCAGGTTCCCGGGCTCGCGGAAATCGCGCAGCGGCAGCTCGTGCAGGGCGGCGATCTCCGCGGGGCTCGGCTCCCACGGGTAGCGGCCCTCCGCGGTGAAGGCCACCGGGTCGATGACGCCCACCACAGGCGAGATGACGTACCCCGTGACGAAGGTGGGGCAGTCGTCGAGCATGCCCAGCAGCTTGACGTGCTCGGCGCGCAGGCCCACCTCCTCGCGCGCCTCGCGCAGCGCCGCGGCGCGCACGTCGGCGTCGCCCACGTCCACCGAGCCGCCGGGAAAGCTGATCTGCCCCGCGTGCGAGCGCAGCTCCTTGCTGCGCTCGGTGAAGAGCACGTGCAGGCCGTCGGGGCGGGGCAGGAGCGGCACCAGCACCGCCGCGGCGCGCCCGAACTCCGGACGCAGCACCGGCTGGTGCCTCTGGATGGCCCGCCGGATGCGCTCCAGCGTTATCTCTTGCCGCTCAGCCACACCACCACCACCAGGGCGGCCACCGCGAAGCGGTACCAGGCGAACACCGCGTAGGTCCGGCGGCGCAGGTAATCGAGCATCCAGCGGATCACCACCGCACCCACCACCGCGGAGGCGATGAACCCGCCGGCCATGGCCGCCCAGGTCACCGGGCCGGTGCCCTGCTGCATCTCGTGGATCATCTTGGGCAGCTTGACCAGGCCCGCGCCGAAGATGACCGGCGTGCTCATGAGGAAGCTGAAGCGGGCGATCTCCTCCCGGGTGAAGCCCTCGAAGAGCCCCACGGTGATGGTGGCGCCGCTGCGCGACACGCCCGGCACCAGCGCCACCGCCTGCGCGAGGCCGATGGAGAGCGCGCGCGGATAGGTCATGTGGTCGAGGTCGCGCGTCTTCGTGCCCTTCTGGTCGGCGATCCAGAGGATCACGCCGAGCACCGCCATGGTGCAGGCGATGAGGAGGGGCGCGCGCAGCGTCTCCTCCGCCCACTTGTCGAGGGCAAGGCCGATCAGCGCCGCCGGGATGGCCGAGACGACCAGGCACCAGAAGAGCCGCCGGTCGCCCGCCGCGCCGCGAGGAGTGAGGCCGCCGAGGATCAGGCGGATCCAGTCCTTCCAGAAGATGAGCAGCACCGCGGCGAGCGTGCCCCAGTGCAGCGCCACGTCGAAGGCGAGGCCCGGGTCCTCCCAGCCGAAGAGCCAGGGCAGGAGCGTCAGGTGCGCGCTGCTGGAGATGGGCAGGAACTCCGCGAGCCCCTGCACCACGCCGTACACGACCGCTTGCCAGACGGGCATCCGGGTCTTTTACGTCCCCTCATTCCAGGAGGCGAGATACTTTTCCTGCGCCGCAGTGAGCTTGTCGATCTTCACTCCCATGCTGCGCAGCTTGAGCCGGGCGATCTCGCGGTCGATCTCGCCGGGCACCGCGTAGACCTTGTTGTCGAGCTTCTTGCCGTTCTTCACCACGTACTCGGCGCTGAGCGCCTGGTTGGCGAAGCTCATGTCCATCACCGAGCTGGGGTGGCCCTCGGCGCTGGCCAGGTTGATGAGGCGCCCTTCGCC
>DASSQZ010000182.1:0-12572 GCA_035702105.1 Myxococcales bacterium
GTTGGGTCTCCGCTTCGCTCAGGTAGGCCCCAGCGGTGGTGTCAGACCCCTCTGCTAGACGGCAGGCAGGAGGGTCGATGATTCCGATACCTGCATCGTTGGCAGAGTTCGAGGCGAGATTCGCGAGCGAGTCGGCTTGCATCGAGTACTTGCGCGACCGCCGCTGGGGCGGGTGCTTCCAGTGCCCGCGCTGCGGTGAGGGACGGGCGTGGCAGTTACGGACTCGCCCGCTGGACCAGTGCGTTGGCTGTGGCCATCAGGTGTCGCTGACCGCCGGGACGGTCTTTCACGGGACCCGCAAACCTCTGCGGCTGTGGTTCCGGGTCATCGCCGAGATGCTGTTCAGCAAAGGCGGCTGCTCGGCGCTCGAGATCAGCCGCAGGTTCGGGCTGCGTTACGCGACCGCCTGGACCTGGTTGCACAAGTTGCGCAGCGCCATGGATCGCAGCTTCGGTGCTCCGCTGGAGGGCCTCATCGAACTCGACGAGACGTACCTCGGGGGTAAGGCACCCGGCGAGCGTCGCGGCCGCAGCCCTGGAGGCAAGTCGATCGTCGTCGGAGCGGCTGAATGTCGAGGCAAGCACATCGGACGCATCCGACTGCGGGCGATCCGCAGTGCCTCTGCCATCGAGCTGGCGAGTTTCGCCCTGACTTCCATCGTCGTGGGCAGCACGCTCAAGACCGACGGCTGGCGGGGTTACTCCGGCATCGGGGGGAAGGACTATTCGCACCGCCCGACTATCGTCGGCAACCCGAAGAACGCCTCGCGCCTCTTTCCACGAATCCACCGGGTCTTCGGGCTGCTCGATCGCTGGATCCTCGGCACTCTTCAGGGCGCGGTCTCCCGCAAGCACCTGCAGCGCTATCTGGACGAGTTCATGTTCCGCTTCAACCGCCGGAACTCGGTTAATCGACTGCTCCTCTTCGACCGCCTCCTCAGCGGCGCTCTTCATCGGCCACCGCTCACCTACCGACGCATCATCGGCAAGCCACAACTGGTTGTGGCCGCCTGAGCGAAGCGGAGACCCAACAAAAATTAATTTTTTTTTCGGGCCGTTCCGGGAGGGGGTGCGAAGATCGGAGGTCGCGAATCGCGGCCCTACCGGATGACGACGATGGCTCCGTGAACCATCTTCATCGGGCAAGCGAAGGCGATTTCGCCGCTCTGGGGCGCGGTCAGCTTCACGTCCACCGCCTTGTCCAGCGGCAGCATGTGACGGACCGGATCGCCCTGCACGTCGATCGCATCGGCGCAGGTGTCCGCTTCCTTGCGGGTGATGCGCAGCAGGACCTGTTGCCCGGGCGCCACTTCGATGCGGTCGGGCTCGAAGCCCTTGGCCGTGACCGTGACCTCCTTCACCTGGGGCGCGTCGGATTTCACCGGCTTCTGCGCTTGTTGTCTGCAGGAGATGGCGAGGACCCCGGCCAGAAGCGCGCTGCAAAGGTGTGTGGATGTCATGGAAAGGCCCACCTCCCGGGGGCTCGCCGTGGAGTTTTCGCGGCGTGCGCTCTTGTGCCACACTGAATCGCGGCGGGGGAACTTCCTTTGCTGAGAGACCTCCAGATCCGGCATCGCGACCGGCAGGCCCTGCGCGAAGGCTACAGCCCCGCGGTGCGCCGGTTCGAGATCGCCAGCATCGCCGCCTATGCCGTGGTCATGGGCTGGCTCGCGGTCCGGCTCGGTCCGCGGATGGTGGCAAAGCCCTTCCTCGCGCTCTCGGCGCTGATGCTCGGGTTCGTGGCCGCAGATTTCGTCTCCGGCGTCGTGCACTGGATGGCAGACACCTGGGGCACTCCCGACTGGCCCATCGTCGGCAAGACGCTGATCCGGCCGTTCCGCGAGCACCACGTGGACCCGAAGGAGATCACCCGGCACGACTTCGTCGAGACCAACGGCAACAACTGCTTCATCTCGATTCCGGCGGCAGCGCTCGCCGCGCTCCTGCCCCTGCGCGACCCGCTCTGGTTCTTCGTGGCGGCCATGGTGTTCGCGCTCTGCCTCGCCATCCTCGGCACGAACCAGTTCCACAAGTGGGCGCACATGGACGCGCCGCCGCGCCTCGTGCGCCTGCTCCAGCGCGCAAATCTCATCCTGCCGCCCGCCCACCACGCCGTGCACCACCAGGCGCCGTACGCCAGGTACTACTGCATCACCGTGGGCTGGCTGAACGAGGCGCTCTTCCGGCTGCGCTTCTTCCAGACCCTGGAGAAGCTGATCACGCGCCTGACCGGCCTGGTGCCGCGCGAGGACGACATCGGCAAGCACGCAGCCGAGGTGGTTGCCCGTCAGCCGCCCCCGCCGCTGCCGGAACTGCCGAAGATCGCGCTGCCCTCGATGGATCTGGAGCTCGAGCTGCCGAAGACCGCGGTCGCCGCCCGGGCGAAGCCGGACTGAACTGTCGCGATTTTCTGGACGGCAGCGCCGACCCGTGCAGGATGGCGGCATGCGCGAGCCGACCTGGGGATTCCTCACCAACCACTTCTACGTGTTGCGCTCCATCGCCGGGGAGCCGCCACCGACCTTGCGGCAGATGGCCGCGCGCATCGGCATCACCGAGCGCGCCGTGCAGCGCATCGTCGCCGAGCTGGAGGACGCAGGATATCTGGTGAGGCAGAGGGAAGGGCGCCGCAACCGGTACGTGGTCCGCGAGGGACAGCGGCGGCACGAGCTGGACGCGACCCTGCCGCTGCGCGAGCTGCTCGGGCTGGATGCCTCGCCGCGCGTCGGGCCGCGCGAGGCGGTGGCGCGCGACCCCTCGTTCATCGACTGAGCAAAGGCTACTGGGTGGCCTGCGCCGACGCGGGGCCGGCCTTCGGAATCGACGCGGACCAGGCGGCCAGCGCGGCCTTGCGCCCGCCGATCTCGGCCATGATGACCGCGGGGTCCAGCGAGATCACGACGAGGTTCGCCGCCGAGCGCACTCCGGGCGGCACGGGAATTCCTGCCCGCAGCGGCAGGTATCCGGGCAGGCGCGCGACGAGGAGCTGTTCGGTGTTGCGGTCGGCGAGGCGCTCCGCGAGCTTCTTCGCCGCCTCGGGGTTCTTCGCCGATTTCGCGACGGAGAGCGCGGTGGGCCAGACGAAGGTGCCGATGCTCTTCTGGTTCGGGTAGATGGCCACCACGTGCGCCGCGCTGGCCGCCGCCTTCGCCGCCTCGTCGCTGGAGACGATTCCCACGATCGCCCGCCCGCTCACCACCGCATGCCGCACCTGGTCGTCGTTGTCGTAGATCTGCGGCTCGTTGGCCTTGAGCTGCCTGAGCCAGATCTCCATCCGCTCGGGCCCCCACGCCCGGTAGAGCGCCGCAAAGTGCGCCAGCGCCATGCCCCCCGTGGGCGCGGCCAGGGCCACCTTGCCTTTGAGCCACCCGTCGCTGAGCGCGGTGAAGCGCACGGGCGCGCCGTGATCGCCCAGGTTGTCGGTGCCCACCAGCAGCACCACCGCACGGCCGCCCACCGCCACCCAGGTGCCGGTGGGGTCTTTCCAGAGCGGCGGCACGTCGGCAGCGCTGGCCGGCGCCGGCATCAACTCGCCTTTCGCCGCCGCGGCGATGGCCTCATAGGGCTCGTCGTCCCAGCGCACGTCGCCCGTCGGCGAGCGCTGGGCGCGCGGACCTCCGCTGCGGGAGATCTGGCCGAGCGCCGTATCCACGACGGCGGCGTTCAGGTTGGTGGCGAGCTGCACCTCCGCCGGTCCCCCAGGCTGGTTCTCCTTGCAGGACACGAGGAGGACACAAGCCAGCATCAGCCCTCTCATGGGGGTGTTCATGGCGCGCAGTTTCTCCCTCTCCCCAGGGGTGTCAACGCACGGAGGGTGCGACAATTTCGCAGCCGGGCAGGCGGGCGGCCGGGCCCCGCGCGGATGGCTTGACGCCCTCGCGCGCCCGCTGCTAGAAGCAGCCTCCCTCGCTACCAGGCCGACATAGCTCAGCTGGTAGAGCAACGGTTTCGTAAACCGTAGGTCCCCGGTTCAAGTCCGGGTGTCGGCTCCAAGTTCTGCCTCGTCGATGCCGGGCGCGGGCCATGGCGTCACCGCTCGCCGGACAGGTGCTCTGCCCACCGCCTCCAGCTCGCCGACAGCTGCGGAATCGCGAGCAGCCGCGCCACCTCGTCGCGATCGCGCGTGTAGATGCGGAAGACGTCCCGGATGGTGAGGCCGTGATCCGGCCTTTCGACCACGCGGATCTCGTCTCCGGCCCCCACCTCGCCCTCGACGACGATGCGCAGATAGGTGCCAGGGCGCAGCGCCTTGGTGAAGCGGCGGGGGAAGGTCTCGTCGTTCATCCGGACTCCGAGTCGCCAGCAGGGGACTCGCGGCTCCGACGCCTCGAAGACCGCGCTCCCGATCTGCCAGCGCTCGCCGACGAGCGCGTCGTTGAGCTCCATCCCTTCGGTGGTCAGGTTCTCTCCCAGCTCGCCGGGAGAGAGGGGGCGGCCGATCTCCCCTTCCCACCAGCGCTGGTCCTCCAGCGAATACGCGTACACGGCCTTGTCGAATCCGCCGTGGGCCTCGAGGTCCGCCTGCCGGTCGCCCGCGAGATTGACGCCGCGTGCCGCGATCCGTCCACCCACCGGCGACTTCCAGATCGCACTCTGGGCCGGCCGGCCCTGGTATTCGAACTTCCGGACGCCACCGACGTTGACCGAGAGGACTCTTGCGCTTCGTGGTTCCATCAGTCTCGAGACCTCCGATCGATCCGGATGGGCGGATGTCACCGGCGCCGTACGGATTCGGCCGGCATCGGCCCGACCGAGAGAAATCGCCGACTCCACCTCGACGCCGGCGCGGGGTGCTCGAACCCCGCGCCGGCATCAGGTGGACGGCGCCGATCAGGCCTTCGCTCCCAGCAGGTCGATCCGCTCGATCGAGAGCGGCCCGCTGAAGAGCTCGGGGCCCTTCGCCATCAACGCCTTGGCGATCGGACCTTCGAGGTGCGCCTTGCGCCCCGACTCCGCCGCGAAGGTGTCGAAGACGCCGAAGCTCGTCGGCCCGAATCGCAGCGCGTACCAGTGCACGGTGCCCGACTCGGCGTTGGCCAGCGCCACCCCGGACTCCAGGAACCTCGCCACGTCCTCGGCCTTCCCGGGCCTGGCCTCGAGACGAACGAACAATGCCAGCTTGACCATGATCCAGCTCCTTTGCCACTCCCGGCCACGCGCCGGGATGGAGCTGCAGGGTAGCGGCCGCCGCGGTGGAGGCGAGGGGCGGATTCGCCATTGATGGGTGCGATTCCGCCACAGTCCCCATGGTGGCGAAAGCGATATCGATGCTATGATTCTGCCATGCACATCTCCGTCCTCGCCCTCGACGGGCTCTTCGACACCGGCCTCGCGAGCATCCTCGATACGCTCGCGTTCGCGAACGTCCTCGCCGGGCCCTCCGGGCCCAGGTTCCAGGTCCGCGTCGTCGGCGTGCGGGGCCGGGTCAGGACCGCACAGGGCCTGCGGCTCGACGCGGACACCGGGCGGGCGTGGTCGAGCCTGGTCGTGGTGCCGGCGCTGTTCGCGTCGTCGTCCGAAACACTGCTGGACCTGCTCGGCCGGCGCGACGTGCTCGACGCCTGCGCCGCGCTGCGCGCCCACGCGGACGCGCGCACCACGCTCGCCGCCGCCTGCACCAGCACCTTCGTGCTCGCCGAGGCGGGCCTCCTCGACGGGCGGCGCGCGACCACCACCTGGTGGCTCTCGCCCGCCTTCCGCGCGCGCTTCCCCCGCGTCGATCTGGACGAGTCGAGGATGGTGGTCGAGGCCAGGGGCCGCGTCACTGCCGGCGCCGCCATGGCGCACGTCGACCTTGCGCTCTGGATCGTGCGCCGCGCCAGCCCGGCGCTCGCGAACCTGGTTGCGCGCTACCTGGTGGTGGAGCCGCGGCCCTCGCAGGCTCCCTTCATCATCCCCGATCACCTCGCCCACGCCGACGACGTGGTGGAGCGCTTCGAACGCTGGGTCCGCGGCCACCTGGATGCGCCGTTCTCGGTGGCCGCCGCCGCGCGCGCGGTGGGCGCGAGCCAGCGCTCGCTGGAGCGGCGCGTGCGCGCGGTGCTGGGGAAGCCTCCGGTGGCATTCGTGCAGGACGTCCGCGTCGAGGTGGCGACGCACCTCTTGCGGTCCACCGGCGGCGACCTGGAGGCGATTGCCGCGAAGGTGGGCTACCGCGACGGGACGACGCTGCGCACGCTTCTGCGGCGAAGGCTGGGCCGCGGCGTGCGCGAGCTCCGCAGGAGCGCCGGTTGATCTCCCGCCCGCGGGGGCATCGGTCAACTGACGGCTCAACCCGAGGCATGTGGCCGTGATTGGCTTCCGTCCAGCTCACGCACACCGCGGAGCGAGGAGGAATCCCAATGGCCACCGCTTATGCAAAGGCTCCGTTCGACCGTCGTCTGCTCGCCGCGCTTCTCGACTTTGCCATCGCTTGCGCGCCGCTCGCGGCCGCGGGAGTGCTGGTCGCCGCGGCGGCCGCGATCTCCTGGCGGATCGCCCTCGCCGCCGGGCTGCTGGCCGGCGCGCCGTCCCTCGTCTGGTGCGCCTGGTATGGATTCGTCAAGGACGGCCAGGGTCGGGGGCAGAGCATCGGAAAGAAGAAGCTCGGGCTGATGGTGGTGCACCTGCCGACGAACGCGCCCTGCAATCCGTCGCAATCGGCGCTGCGCGCGCTGGTCATGTGCGCGACCAACGCGGTCCCCTATCTCGGGTTCCTGGTCGAGCCCGTCGTCGCGCTGGCGGCGGAAGGCGGTCGTCGCCTGGGGGATCAGGCCGCAGGCACGCAGGTGATCGCCGTCGAGAGCTACCGCCCGGCGGCCTAGGGCCGGCGGTGCCCGCCCCGGTCTCTCTGACGCTTCGGGCCATGGTACGATCTCCGGGCGGAGGCGCTGGTGGATCTGCCCCTGATCGCGGAGCTGAAGCGCAGGCGCGTGTTCCGTGCGCTGATCGGTTATGGCATCGCCGCGTTCGCGGTGCTGCAGGTCATCGAGCCGATCATGCACGGCCTGCACTGGCCGGACGCGGTGCTCTCGTACGTGGTGGTGGCGCTCGCGGCCGGCTTCCCGCTGGTGGTCGCGCTGGCCTGGATCTTCGACCTGCGCGGAGGCCGCATCGAGCGCACGCCGGCGGCGACGGGGGTGAGGGGCGTGCGGCTTGCGTTCGCCCTCGCCGGAATCGGGACTGCCGCCGCGGCGCCGGTGATCATCTACCACTTCGCAGTCCGCGAGCCGCGCCCGGCGGCGTCGTCCCCGGGCGCGGCGCCGTCGATCGCCGTGCTCCCCTTCCTCAACATGAGCAGCGACAGGGAGAACGAATACTTCTCCGAAGGCATCACCGAGGAGCTGATCAATGCGCTCGCCAACGTCGACGGGCTGCGCGTCGCCTCCCGCACGGCGGTCTTCGCGCTGCGCGGCTCGAAGGCCAACGTGCAGCAGATCGGCACCGACCTGCGGGTGGAGACGCTGCTGGAAGGCAGCGTCCGCCGGGAGGGCAACGCGCTGCGGGTCACCGCCCAGCTCATCAACGTGAAGGACGGCTACCACCTCTGGTCGAAGTCCTACGACCGCGAGGTCAAGAGCATCTTCGCGGTGGAGGACGAGATCGCGCGCTCCATCGCCGATGCGCTGCAGCGCAAGCTGGTGGGGCTCAAGACCACCACAACCAGCATGCAGGCCCACGATCTCTACCTGCGCGGCCGTTATTTCTGGAACAAGCGGAACACGGAGAGCATCCGCAAGGCGGCCGGGTATTTCGAGCAGGCGATCGCGGAGGACCCGAACTACGCGCTCGCCTGGGCGGGGCTGGCCGACGCGCTGGCCTTGCGCGCCGACTACGACCCGACCTCCGGCCGCGAGGTCCTTGCCAAGGCGAACACGGCGGCGCGCCGGGCGCTCGCGCTCGACCCGGCGCTGGCCGAGGCCCACGCCTCGCTCGGCCTGATCGCGCACTTCGACTACGACCACACCACCGCCCTGAACGAGTACCGGACCGCGCTCGACCTCAAGCCGGACTACGCGATGGCGCGCAAGTGGTACGCGGACGAGCTGGCGATCGTGGGCCGGCTGAAGGAAGCGCGCGGCGAGTTCGAGCGTGCGCTGCGCGACGACCCCACCTCGCTGATCATCAACTTCAGCGCGGCGTCGGCGAAGACGTCCGAGCACGACTTCGACGGCGCCATCGCGCTGTTCCGGAAGACGCTGGAGATGGATCCGGCGTTCGCCTATTCGCACGTCGGCCTCGCCGAGGTGTACGCGCTGCAGGGGAAGTTCGACGACGCGCTCGCGGAGGTGGACCGGCTGCCGGGCGGCCCCTGCATGCGCAGGCTCTTCCGAGCCTCCGTCCTGAACCGCCAGGGGAAGGCGGCGGAAGCACGCTCGCTGGCAAAGGAGCTCGAGCGCGGATGCGAGGGCGAGCACATCCCGCGCGCGCACCTCGCGAGCCTCTGGATGGAGCTGGGCGAGAGGGACAAGGCCTTCGCGCTGCTGCAGAAGGCCTGCGCGGCGAAGGATCCGGGGCTCCTGATGATCAAGTTCGACACCAGCTACGACGAGGTGCGGACGGATCCCCGCTACAAGGACCTGCTCCGCTGCATCGGCCTCGAGTAATGCGCCGCCAGCCCGGTCGCTGCGCCGCGGCGCCATCGGGCCGGTGGAGCTGGCGATTGTCCGGATTCCCGTGCTTGACTCGTGGCACCCGGAATTGCGACGCTCGGGCCGTAGGGGGCTGCCATGGGCATGACTGCAGCGGAGCTCGACGCGCGCGTCCGCGCCGTCGAGAAATTGACCCTCATCTTCAAGACCGAACGGACCATCTACCTCGCGATCACGACCATCTCGGTCCTCATCCTGCTGACCTGCGCCGGCGTCCTCATCAAGCAGCAGCTCGGTGACATGAAGGTGCTGATCGGGCTGTTCGGCTCTTCCGGCCTGATCACCTATTCCCTCGGCCGGGTCCTGCGCATGTGGGATCAGGCGCTGCAGGTGCTGAACGGCCAGCCGGCGGGGAGCGGGTCATGACCGAGCTGACCGCGTTCGAGGCGTCGCTCGCGCGCAGGTCGCGGCGGGCGGCGTTCGTGAGCCTGGGCGGGTTCGTGATCGTGCTCCTCGCCCTGCTCGCCGGCGTGCTCGAGATCCAGAAGCTGGAGGAGCGCAGGCAGGGACTGCAGAGCGAGATCGGCGGGCTGACGCAGGAGCGGGACAAGCTCAGCGGCGAGGTGGAGTCGCTGAAGGACACCCAGGACAGCGTCGCGCGGAAGCTGGCCGCGAACGACCTCGTCACCGCCCGCGAGGTCCTCGTCACGCAGAAGAGGCTGCCGGCCGACGGCCGCCCGGCGGGCGGGGCTGAACGGCCCGCGCCGCCGGCGGAAACGGTTCCCGTGCCGCCCGCCCAAGTCATTCCCCTGTCGCCCGCGGAAGCCGTTCGTGCGCTGCCGGCTTCGTCGAGGGCCACTGCGCCGGGCCGCGTCTTCGTCCAGATCCGGTCGAGGGAGCAGTGGGCGCAGTACGAGAGCTGCACCCGGGCGCTGCGCAGCGCCGGCTTCGCGGTCCCCAAGCCGGAGCTGATTGCCGATCGCGGCCCTGCGCGCGACGAGCTGCGCTACTTCCACGACGCCGACGCCGAGCAGGCGCGGCGCATCGCCGGCGTGGTCAGGAGCGTGCTCGGGCGCGAGCCCGTGACCGTGGCGATCCGGGGGTACGACCTCGTGCCCCCGCGCCAGTTCGAGCTCTGGCTCGCCCCGGCGCAGTGAGGTTGCCGCGGCCGAGGCGCTTGCAGAGCTCCGCGAGCCGCTCCTGCTCCCCCGCCGTCAACGCGGAGAACTCCGCCACGACGCGCGCGAGGTGCCTGCGAAAGACCTGCTGCGCGGCCCGCCGGCCGGGCCCGGTGAGGTGCACGCGGACGCGGCGGCGGTCGCCCTCGACGGCAGCGCGGCGGACGAGGCGGCGCTCCTCCAGTTGGTCGACGAGCAGCACCACGTTCGGCCGGCTGGTCAACAGGCGCGGCCCCAGATCGCAGGGCTCCTGCGGGCCCAGGTGCAGGAGCGCCTCCAGGAGGCCGAACTGGCTGGGCGAAAGGCCCGCCCCATCGTCGCGCAGGCCGGCAGCGAGCCTCTCCTGGACGGTGGCGGCGCAGCGCGACAGCTTGATCAGTGCGTCGAGGGCGCGGACTTCCGCCGGGGCTCCCTGGTAGTGGGTGGGCAAGCGTGAATCCTCCGCATCGTTCCGGCATCATTTAGTCCGGAACGATCCATTTCGCCAGGAGAAGCACCGTGAACGTCCGCAAGGTCCGTGAAATCCTCGACAGCCACCGCCAGCTCGAAGGAGGCGGATTCGTCGTCCGCCGTCCCTTCCCCGGCGAGCGCGTCGACCACGTCGACCCCTTCCTGCTCATCGACGAGATGGGCCCGATCGACTACGCGCGCGGCGAGGCGGTGGGCGCGCCCGATCACCCCCACCGCGGATTCGAGACGGTCACCTACGTGCTCGAGGGCGAGATGGAGCACGAGGACTCCGCCGGCCACCGCGGGCGGCTGCGTCCCGGCGACGTGCAGTGGATGACGGCGGGGGCGGGAATCGTCCACTCCGAGATGCCTTCGCGGCGCATCCGCGAGGAGGGCGGCCGCGTTCACGGCTTCCAGGTCTGGGTCAACCTGCCGCGGCGGGACAAGATGATGCGCCCGCGCTACCAGGAGGTCTCGGGCGCGAAGCTTCCGGTGGCCTCGGTGCCAGGCGCCTCGGTGCGCGTGGTCGCCGGCGAGGCCTTGGGCGTGAAGGCCGCCATCGACACGCGGACGCCCATCGTCTTCCAGGACTGGACGCTCGAGCCGGGCGCGGACGTCACCGTCCCCTTCGAGCCGGGGCTGCGGATGATGGCCTACGTCTTCGAGGGCGAGGCGCGCGTCGGCGACAGGCTGGTGCGCGACGGCCAGCTCGCCATCCTCGGCGATGGCGACGCGGTGCGGCTGGGCGGCGGGCGCGGGCGCGTGCTGCTGCTCGGGGGCGTCCCGCTCAACGAGCCGGTCGCGCGCTATGGCCCGTTCGTGATGAACACGCGCAGCGAGCTGCTGGAGGCGTTCGAGGACTTCCAGAGCGGGAAGATGGGCGAGATCACCCGCTCCGCAGAGGTCCGCACCTCCGCCTGAAACCGCCGGGGCCGGGACCTCGCGTCCCGGCCTCGCCCGGGCGCCGCTCCGCGAAGCTCTGGACGGCTGGTGGCGCAAGCTGTTAACCAAAGAGGAACCCCCGAGGCATGCCCCAGTGGGAGCTCCCTTCATCGAATTCCGCAACGTCACCGTCCTGCGCGACGACGTCGTCGCGCTCGACCGGTTGGACCTGCGCATCGAAGAAGGGGAGCGGGTGGCGGTGCTCGGCCCCAACGGCGCGGGCAAGTCCACGCTGGTCCAGGCGCTGACGCGCGAGGTGTATCCGCTCGCGGGAGGCGAGCCGTCCTCCCTGCTCGTCTACGGGCGCGAGCGGTGGGACCTGTTCGAGCTGCGCAGCCTTCTCGGCATCGTCACCTCCGAGCTGGTGCAGGCCTGCACCGGCCGCTACACGGCGCTGGAGACGGTGCTCTCCGGCTTCTTCGGCAGCATCGGCGTCTGGCGGCACCACGCCGTCACCGAGGAACAGCGGGCGCGGGCAAGGGAGGCGCTGGAGCTGATGCAGCTCTCCCACCTCGCCAACCGCCGCCTCACCGAGATGTCCTCCGGCGAGGTGCGCCGTGCGGTCATCGCCCGCTCGCTGGTGCACGAGCCGCGCGCGCTCCTGCTCGACGAGCCCACCACCAGCCTCGACGTCCGCGGCAAGCGCGAGATGCGCACCGCCATCCGCAACCTGGCCCGGTCGGGCGCGAGCATCATCCTGATCACGCACCAGCTCGAGGACATCGTTCCAGAGATCGAGCGCGTGATCACGCTGCGCCGCGGGCGCGTGCTGCACGACGGGCCTGCGGGGGAGATCCTCAAGGAGGGCCCGCTGCGCGAGTTGTTCGGAGACCACGTAACGCTGCACGAGATCGGCGGCGTCCGCCTCCTGCTCTGACCTGCCTTTGACATTTTGGTGCCGCCGGAAGGATGATCGCCGCTCCCTCTCTCGCTGTCGGAGGTAGTCCATGGCGCCTCGACGCGGAATCACCCGCCGCAGTCTGTTGAAAACCGCCTCGCTCGCCGCGGCGAGCCTGGCAGCACCCCGCGCGCTCGCCGCCAGGGCGCCGGACCTCAAGCTGAAGAAGCCGATCAAGATCGGCTGCCAGACCATCCTCTCCGGCCCCCTGGGCGGCTACGGGGAGTTCATGCGCAAGGGCTCCATCCTCGCCATGGAGCAGATCAACGCCGAGGGCGGCATCGGCGGCAGCCCCATCGAGATGAACTTCCGCGACGAGGAGCTGAAGGTCGACGTGGGCGTGAAGAACGCCCGCTACTTCGTCGACGACTGGGGCGCCGACTTCCTCATCGGTATCGACTCCAGCGCGGTGGCGCTGGCGGTGGGCGAGATCATGCCCACGCTCAACAAGGTGCTGATCGTCACCCACGGCGCCACCGAGAAGTACAACGAGGACCTGGTCTACAAGCGCCACGTGCGCCAGTGCTTCCGCGTC
>DASSQZ010000183.1:0-33401 GCA_035702105.1 Myxococcales bacterium
GCGGGAGCCGGGCACCACCAGCGCGCGGACGCCTTTGGCCACCTTCCTGCCGCGCAGGATGGCGGCGGCGTCGCGCAGGTCCTCGATGCGCGAGTTGGTGCAGCTTCCGATGAAGACCACGTCGATGCGGTGGCCGAGGAGCGGCTCTCCCGGCCGCAGCCCCATGTAGCGCAGCGCCCGGTCCAGCGCGCCGCGCTGGGCGCTGTCGCCGAGCGAGGCAGGATCCGGGACGACGCCGCGCACCGGCGCCGACATCCCGGGGTTGGTGCCGAAGGTGACGGTGGGCGAGAGCTCGCTCGCATCGATGGAGACGGTGCGGTCGAAGCCAGCGCCGGGATCGGTGCGCAGCGAAGACCAGCGCGAGAGCGCGCGGTCCCAGGCCTCGCCCCTGGGGGAGCGGGGACGGCCCGCGAGATAGCGGAAGGTGGTCTCGTCGGGCGCGATCATGCCGGCGCGCGCGCCCGCCTCGATGGACATGTTGCACACCGTCATGCGCCCTTCCATGGAGAGCGCGCGCACCGCGGCTCCGGTGAACTCGATGACGTGGCCCGCGCCTCCGGCCACGCCGAGCCGCGCGATGACCGCGAGGGCCAGGTCCTTGGCGGCGACTCCCGGGCGCAGGGCGCCGTCCACCCGCACCTCCAGCGTGCGGGGCCGGCGCTGCAGGAGGCACTGGGTGGCGAGCACGTGGGCCACCTCGCTGGTGCCGATGCCGAAGGCAAAGGCGCCGAAGGCCCCGTGGGTGCTGGTGTGGCTGTCGCCACAGACCACGGTCATGCCCGGCCGGGTGAGCCCGAGCTCGGGGCCGATGACGTGGACGATGCCCTGCTCCTCGCTGCCCAGCTTGTGCAGCTCGATGCCGTGCTCCAGGCAGTTCGCTTCCAGCTCCGCGAGTTGCGCCGCGCACTCGCGGTCCGCGACCACGAAGGGACCCTTGGCCGGCCGCGGCGTGGTGGGCGTGGAGTGATCCATGGTGGCGACGGTCCGGCCGGGCTGCCGGACGCGGAGCCCGCGCTCGCGCAGGACGGCAAAGGCCTGCGGCGAGGTCACCTCGTGCACGAGGTGGAGGTCGACGTAGAGCACGGCGGGCGTCTCCTGCGTCTCCCCGGAGACGAGGTGCGCGTCCCAGACCTTCGCGAACAGCGTCCGCGGCTCAGACTGCCCCACAGATCACCTCGGGAGCGGCCGCCCCGGCGCGCTGCAGGCGGCCGGCGGTGATGCGGTTGACCACCTCCAGGTAGGCCTCGGCGCTGGCGAGCACGATGTCGGTGTTGAGGCCGCGGCCGCGGTAGGTGCGGCCCTCGTACTCCACCACCACCGAGACCTCTCCCTGCGCGTCCTCGCCGGCGCTGACGCTCTCCACCCGGAAGTCGCGCAGCCGCGCCTTGACGCCGGTGATCCGCTCGATGCACTTGAACACCGCGTCCACCGGGCCGTCGCCGGTGGCGGCCTCGTCCACCTTGCGCCCGTCGCGGCGGAGCAGCGAGACCGCGGCGCTGGGCGGCGTGCCGGTGCCGCTCACCGCGCTCAGGCTGACCAGTTGCCAGCGGCCCGCGCCCTGTCCGTTCTGGAAGAGGTTCACCAGGAGCGCGTCGAGGTCGCCGTCGTAGATCTCCTTCTTCTTGTCGGCCAGCTTCTTCAGCTCCTCGAAGACCCGGTCCACCTGCCCGGGCTCGAGGTCGTGGCCCATCTCGCGCAGCCGGGTGGCGAGCGCATGGCGGCCGCTGTGCTTGCCCAGCACCAGGCTGGTGCTCTTGAAGCCCACGTCCTCGGGCCGCATCACCTCGTAGGTCTCGGCGTTCTGGAGCATGCCGTGCTGGTGGATGCCGGACTCGTGGGCGAAGGCGTTCTGGCCCACCACCGCCTTGTTGCGGGCGACGTGGAAGCCGGTGGCCGCCGAGACCACGCGGCTCGTCGCGTAGAGGTTCTGGGTGCGGATGCCGGTGTGGAGCTGCAGGTAGTCGGCTCGGGTGCGGATGGCCATCACCACCTCCTCGAGCGAGCAGTTGCCCGCGCGCTCGCCCACGCCGTTGACGGTGCACTCCACCTGGCGCGCCCCGGCCTGCAGCGCCGCCAGGCTGTTCGCCACCGCGAGGCCGAGATCGTCGTGGCAGTGGACGCTGAGCACCGCGTTCTCGATTCCCCGCACGTGCTTGCGCAGGTGCTCGATGAGGCCGCCGAACTGCGCCGGCACCGCGTAACCCACCGTGTCGGGGATGTTGATGGTGCTGGCCCCAGCGGCGATGGCCTTCTCCACCACCTCGACGAGGAAGTCCGGCTCGGTGCGGGCGGCGTCCTCGGCGGAGAACTCCACGTCGGCGCAGCGCTCGCGGGCGTACTCGACGGCGCCGATGGCCACCCGCACCACGTCCTCCGCCGACATGTGCAGCTTGTGCTCGCGGTGGATGGGGCTGGTGGCGAGGAAGACGTGGACGCGCTTGCGCGGCGCGGGCTCCAGCGCCTTGAGCACGGCGTCGATGTCGGGCCGGCTGGCGCGGGCGAGCGCGCAGATCACCGGTCCCTGGACCTGTCGCGCCACCGCCTCCACCGCGGCGAAGTCTCCCGGCGAGGCGACGGGGAAGCCCACCTCCATGATGTCCACTCCCAGCGCCGCGAGCGCCTTGGCCACCTGCAGCTTGGGGGCGAGGTTCATGCTCGCGCCGGGCGCCTGTTCGCCGTCGCGCAGGGTGGTGTCGAAGACGAGAACGCGATCGGTCTGGCTCATGAGGCAACCTCCGAGAGATCGGGAAGGGAAACGGGCTCCTGGCCGCGGAGCATGGCGACTGCGCCGGTGCGCACCATCTCGAGGATGCCGAAGGGCCGCAGCACCTCGATGAGGCCGTCGAGCTTCTCGGTCGCGCCGGTGGTCTCGACGATGATCGACGAGGGGCCCACGTCCACCACCCGGGCCCGGAAGGTGTTGCAGAGCTGGAGCAGCTCGCTGCGGCGATCGGCGGGCGCGGCCACCTTGACGAAGGCCATCTCCCGCATCACCGCCGCGGACTGGCTCACGTCCTCGACGCGCAGCACCTCCACCAGCTTGTAGAGGTGGGTCTCCAGGCGGCGGGCGGTCTCGTCCTCGGTCTGGACCACCAGGGTGATGCGCGAGACGCCGGGCCGCTCGGTGCGGCCGACGGTCAGCGAGTCGATGTTGAAGGCCCGCCTCCGGAAGAGCGAGACGATGCGGTTGAGCGCTCCGGGCTCGTCCTGCACGTGCACGATCAGCGTCTGCGAGGTGCGGGGGCCGGTGGGAAGGATGGGGCTCATGGATCGATCTCCAGTGCGGCCGCGGGGCGGCGGATCATGTCGCGCAGGTCGGCGTTGGCGGGGACCATCGGGTAGACGGCCTCCTCCTGCTCCACCTTGAACTCCACCACCACCGTGCCGGGCTCGCCGCGCGCCCAGGCCACCGCCGCGGGGATCTCGTCGCGCCGGGTGACGCGCAGGCCGCGCAGCCCGTGGGCCTGCGCCAGCGCAACGAAGTCCGGGCTGATCAGCGGCGTGGCGACATAGCGCCGGTTGTAGAAGAACTCCTGCCACTGCCTCACCATGCCGAGGTAGCCGTTGTTGATGATGGCGACGTTCAGCTTGAGCCCTTCCTGCAGGCAGGTGGTCAGCTCGCAGGCGGTCATCTGGAAGCCGCCGTCGCCCGCCACCACCCAGATCTCGTCGTCGGGACGGGCGAAGCGCGCGCCCATGGCGGCGGGCAGCGCAAAGCCCATGGTGCCGAGGCCGCCCGAGGTGAGCAGCGAGCGCGGGCGTTCGTGCTTGTAGTACTGCGCCTCCCACATCTGGTGCTGGCCCACGTCGGTGGCCACCAGCGCCTTGCCGGAGGTGAGCCGCCAGAGGTCGTGGAGCACGTGGGGCGCGAGCAGCTTCTCGCCGTGGGGCACCGACTGCACGTCGCGCCGCGCCGCCTCGCCCCGCAGCGCGGAGATGCGGCCGAGCCAGGGCGTGCGCGCCCTCTGCTTGACCACCGGCGCGAGCTGCTCGAGCGTGTCGCGGAGGTCGCCGGGCAGCGCCACGTCCACCTTCACGTTCTTGTTGATCTCCGAGGGATCGATCTCGGCGTGGATCTTCTTCGCCTGGGTGGCGAAGGTGGCGAGCTTGCCGGTGACGCGATCGTCGAAGCGCATGCCCAGGGCGATGAGCAGGTCCGCTTCCTGGAGCGAGGTGTTGACCCAGGCCTCGCCGTGCATGCCCATCATCCCCAGGCTGAGCGGGTGCGAGGCGGGAAAGCCGCCCAGGCCGAGCAGCGTGGAGGCCACCGGGATGCCGGTCTTCTCGGCGAAGGCGCAGAGCAGGTCGCTGGCCTCCGCCCTGAGCACGCCGTGCCCGGCGAGGATGAGCGGGCGCTCCGCGGCGTCGATCAGCTCCGCGGCCCGCGCCAGGGCGGTCTGGCTCGCGCGTTCCGGCGACACCGCGCACCTCGGCTTCGGCGCCGGCGCAGCGGGGTCGTAGTGCGCCCGCCCCTGCTGCGCGTCCTTGGTGATGTCCACCAGCACCGGGCCCGGACGGCCGGCGCGGGCGATGGCGAACGCCTCGCGCAGCGCCGGCGCCACGTCCTCCGCCCGGGTGATCAGGTAGTTGTGCTTGGTGATGGGCAGGGTGATGCCGGTGATGTCGACCTCCTGGAAGGCGTCGCTGCCCAGCGCGGTGGAGGAGACCTGGCCGGTGATGCAGACCACCGGCGAGGAGTCCAGCATCGCGGTGGCGATGCCGGTGACCAGGTTGGTGGCGCCCGGGCCCGAGGTGGCGATGGCCACGCCCACCCGCCCCGAGGCGCGGGCGTAGCCGTCGGCCATGTGCGCGGCGCCCTGCTCGTGCCGGACCAGCACGTGCCGGACGGGGTAGCCGGGCATCGCGTCGTAGGTCGGCATGATCGCGCCGCCCGGATACCCGAACACGACGTCCACGCCTTCGCTGACGAGGACCTCCCAGACGATCTGCGCGCCCGTCTTGCTGGCGGCAGTGGGACTTTCCTGGTGCTGCTGGACGACGGCTGCTTGCGACATGCGCGACCTCTTGGAAAACAAAAACCCCCGCACCGGGTTGGGTGCGGGGGCCAGGGTCCTTCCGAAGGCTTGCTCCGGTCAGGTTGGCGGCCCGCACCCGCTGCTAATGAGCGGAAGCAGCCCGACGAGGACGAGGCTAAGGGAGAGGGAAAGCGTGAGCTCGCGCGCGGAAGCGGCGGGGACGACGGCGTGATGGAAGCCGGAGCTCATTGATCTACGGCTAGCGCAAGCCGCAGGAGGTTGTCAAATGCAAAGCGCGAAACCCCGCTCCCGCCCGAGGCGACAAAGGTGGCACGCGCAGGGGCGGCTCCGACAAGTTCGTCGTGCGCCGCAGCCGGAGCGACGAAATCGTAGGCCCGGGAAGCTCCGGGGCGGCGGTGCCCACCGGCGAGCCTGCCCGGCAGCGCGGGGCGGGCGCCGGGCCGATGGCGACAATTTCGTTTCCTGCATGGCCGATTCCGACGAATTCGTCGCAGGCGCCGCCGGCGCGGATCGGCGCGCCGAGAGTGAAGCGCGCCGCGGCAAGGCTGGTCCTGCGCTTGCACTTCTGTCGCCCGGATTCGCAGCGCAGGTCCGGCAGCCCCATTCAAGGAGCCGCACATGACGAAGAAGCCCGCCCTCCTCGCGACCCTGCTGGTCGCACTCCTCGCGGTCCTGCCTGCGCGAGCGGAGGAGACCATCAAGGTCGGCATCCTCCATTCGCTCTCCGGGACCATGGCCATCAGCGAGACCTCGCTGAAGGACGTGGCGCTCATGACCATCGAGGAGATCAACGCCAAGGGCGGCGTTCTGGGCAGGAAGATCGAGCCGGTGGTGGTGGACCCGGCCTCCAACTGGCCGCTCTTCGCGGAGAAGGCGCGCCAGTTGCTCACCCAGGACAAGGTGGCGGCGGTCTTCGGCTGCTGGACTTCGGTGTCGCGCAAGTCGGTGCTGCCGGTCTTCGAGGAGCTGAACGGGCTGCTCTTCTACCCGGTGCAGTACGAAGGCGAGGAGCTGTCGCAGAACGTCTTCTACACCGGCGCCGCGCCCAACCAGCAGGCCATCCCGGCGGTGGAGTACCTCATGTCCAGGGAGGGAGGCGGCGCCACCCGCTTCTTCCTGCTCGGCACCGACTACGTCTATCCCCGCACCACCAACAAGATCCTGCGCGCGTTCCTCAAGTCGAAGGGCGTGAAGGAGACCGACATCGCCGAGACCTACACGCCCTTCGGGCACAGCGACTACCAGACCATCGTCGCGCAGATCAAAGCCTTCGGGGCGGGCGGCCGCACGGCGGTCATCTCCACCATCAACGGCGACTCCAACGTGCCCTTCTACAAGGAGCTGGGCAACCAGGGCCTCAAGGCCACCGACATCCCGGTCGTCGCGTTTTCCGTCGGCGAGGAAGAGCTGCGCGGCATCGACACCAGGCCGCTGGTCGGGCACCTCGCCGCCTGGAACTACTTCATGTCGGTGAAGAACCCGCAGAACAAGGCCTTCATCCAGAAGTGGAAGGCCTACGTGAAGAAGAACCACCTCCCCGGCGGGGAAGCGCGCGTCACCAACGATCCGATGGAGGCCACCTACGTGGGCATCCACATGTGGGCGCAGGCGGTGAAGAAGGCCGGCACCACCCGGGTGGACGCCGTGCGCAAGGCGATGAGCGGCCAGACCTTCGCCGCGCCCTCGGGGTTCACCCTGAAGATGGACGAGACCAACCACCACCTCTGGAAGCCGGTGATGATCGGCGAGGTGCAGGGCGACGGGCAGTTCGACGTGGTCTGGAAGACGGACAAGCCGGTCCGGGCCCAGCCCTGGAGCCCCTTCATCCCCGGCAACGAAAAGCACGCGGAGCGGTAGGAGTGCCGCTCGGAGCGCTCGCCGTCCTGATCGCTGCGTCGCTGGATGCGGCCACGGTCGGGAAGCTGGTGGGACCCGAGGCCGCAGCGCGGGAGGAGGCCATCTCCGCGCTCGGCGAGTCGGGCGATGCGGCTGCGGCGCCGGTGCTGCGCGCCCTTCTCGAGGGTCGCCTCTACACCGGCGCGGCGGAGGCGGCGCTGATCGAGGAGGGCGGACGCTTCCGGGACGCGCTCACCGGCGCGCCCGCCGACGGCGCGGACGCGGACAAGGTGGGCATCAACAACCGGGTGCGCCGGCAACTGCTGCGCGCGCTCGCCGTCCTCGATCTCTCCGCTCCCGATCCCCAGCGCCGGCTCCAGGCTGCGCGCGCCGTCCAGGACTCGGGCGACGCGGCCGTCCTTCCCGCCGTCGAGGCGGCGCTGGCGCGCGAGCGGGATCCCGCCGCCCGCGAGGCGCTGGAGAGCGCGCAGGCCACCCTCGCGCTGGCCTCGCCCGATCGCGAGAAGCGCCTGGCCGCGGTGGAGCGGCTCCGCCTCGCTCCGGGAGCGGCCAGCAACCGGCTCCTCCTCCAGCGCCTGGAGGCGGAAAAGGATCCTGCGGTGCTGGCCGCGGTGAAGCGCGCGAGCGAGAGCGTGGGGGCGTCGCTGCGCCGCGCGGAGATGGTGGGACTGCTCTTCAGCGGGCTGAGCCTGGGGAGCATCCTCCTGCTCGCCGCGCTCGGCCTCACCATCATCTTCGGCCTGATGGGCGTCATCAACATGGCGCACGGCGAATTGCTGATGGTGGGCTCCTACGCCACCTGGCTGGTGCAGAACGCCTTCCGCCGCGCGGCGCCCGGCGCCTTCGACTGGTATCTCCTCGCCGCGATCCCGCTCTCGTTCCTCGCCGCGGCGCTGGTGGGAGTGGTCCTCGAGATCACGGTGGTCCGCAAGCTCTACGGGCGGCCGCTGGAGACGCTGCTCGCCACCTGGGGCGCGAGCCTGCTCTTGATGCAGGCGGTGCGCTCCATGTTCGGCGCGCAGAACGTCGAGGTGGCGAATCCGTCCTGGATGTCGGGAGGCTTCTCCCCCCTGCCGGGCCTGGTGGTGCCCTGGAACCGCGTCGCCATCCTGCTCTTCGCCGGGGGGGTGATCCTGCTGGTCTGGGCCCTGCTCACCCGCACGCGGCTGGGGCTCCTGGTGCGCGCCGTCACGCAGGACCGGCAGCGCGCGGCCGGCCTCGGGGTGGCGACCCCGCGGGTGGACCTGCTCGCGTTCGCGCTCGGCGCCGGCATCGCCGGCCTGGGCGGGTGCGCGCTCTCGCAGATCGGCAACGTCGGACCCGAGCTCGGCCAGGGCTTCATCGTCGACTCGTTCATGGTGGTGGTGCTGGGCGGCGTGGGCCAGCTCGCCGGCACGGTGATCGCCGCGAGCGGCCTCGGCATCGTCAACAAGCTGCTCGAGCCTTCCGCGGGCACCGTGCTGGCCAAGATCGCGGTGCTCGCGTTCGTGATCCTGTTCATCCAGCGCCGCCCGCAAGGGCTCTTCGCCCTGCGCGGCCGCGCCGCCGCGGAGGAGAGATGAACACGGTCGCGAGGGAATTCCCCGCCGTCGCGCCGCGCCCGCGGGCGGCCTCGAGCGCGCCCGGGCCGCTGCGCGCGCTCTTCCCGCCCGCCGTCTGGGGCGTGGTGCTCGGCGTCTATGCCGCGCTGGTCTTGCTGATTCCCCTGCTCCACCTCGCGGTGCCGGAGTCGAGCGCGCTCCACCTCTCGTCGTACGGCGTGACGCTCACCGGCAAGATCGTCTGCTACGCCACCGTGGCGCTGGCCATGGATCTGGTCTGGGGCTACACCGGCATCCTCAGCCTCGGCCACGGCCTCTTCTTCGCGCTCGGCGGCTACGCGATGGGCATGTACCTGATGCGCTCCATCGGCAGCGACGGCGTGTACGGCAACGCGCTCCTGCCCGACTTCATGGTCTTCCTCGACTGGAAGGAGCTGCCCTGGTACTGGCGCGGCTCGGAGCACTTCCTCCAGCAGGCGCTCCTGGTGATGGCCGCCCCGGGGCTCCTCGCCTTCGTCTTCGGCTGGTTCGCGTTCCGCTCGCGCATCCGCGGCGTCTACTTCTCCATCATCACGCAGGCGCTGACCTTCGCGTTCATGCTGCTCTTCTTCCGCAACCAGACCGGGTTCGGCGGCAACAACGGCTTCACCGACTTCAAGCGCATCCTCGGACACCCGCTGGCGAGCCCCGCCACCCGCGTCACCCTCCTCGTGGCCAGCGCCACCCTGCTGCTCGCCTCGCTGGTCGGCGCGCGGCTGCTGGTGCGCAGCAAGATGGGGCGGGTGCTGACGGCGATCCGCGACGCCGAGGACCGGCTGCGCTTCTGCGGCTACGAGCCGGTGCGGTTCAAGCTCTTCATCTGGACGCTCTCGGCGGTGCTCTGCGGCATCGCCGGGGCGCTCTACGTCCCGCAGGTCGGCATCATCAATCCGTCCGAGATGTCGCCGGCCAACTCGGTGGAGATCGCCATCTGGGTCGCGGTCGGCGGGCGCGGCACGCTGCTCGGCCCGGTGCTCGGCGCCGCGCTGATCAACGGCGCCAAGAGCTGGCTGACGGTGGCGTTCCCGGATCTCTGGCTCTACGCGCTCGGCCTCATCTTCATCGTGGTCACGCGCTGGCTTCCCGACGGCGTCCTGCGCCTGCTGATGCGCGGGGAGGCGCCGTGAACCTCGACACGCCGCGCGGGCCCATCCTCTACCTCTCCGGCGTCACGGTGAGCTTCGACGGCTTTCGGGCGCTGGATGCGCTCAGCCTGATCGTCGAGCCGGGCGAGCTTCGCTGCGTGATCGGCCCGAACGGCGCGGGAAAGACGACGCTGATGGACGTGATCACCGGCAAGACGCGCCCCGACCAGGGCGAGGTCTTCTTCGGCGAGAAGAACGATCTCGCCACCATGACCGAGCCGCAGATCGCGCACGCCGGCATCGGGCGGAAATTCCAGAAGCCCACCGTCTTCCGCAACCACACCGTCTTCGAGAACCTGGAGCTCGCGCTCGCGACCGACAAGGCGGTGCTCCCGACGCTGCGCGCCCGCCGCACCGCCGGGCAGGAGGCGCGCATCGGCGAGGTGCTGGCGCAGATCGGCCTCACCGGCAAGGCGGACCTGAGAGCGGACCTGCTCTCCCACGGCGAGAAGCAGTGGCTGGAGATCGGCATGCTGCTGGTGCAGGACCCGCAACTCCTCCTGCTCGACGAGCCGGTGGCGGGCATGACCGACGAGGAGACGGCCCGCACCGGCGAGCTGTTCCGGTCGCTCGCGGGCCGCCATGGCCACAGCACGACCACACTCGTCGTGGTCGAGCACGACATGCACTTCGTCGAGAGCATCGCGGAGAAGGTGACCGTGCTGCACGAGGGCCGCGTGCTGGTGGAAGGCACCATGGACACCGTGCGCGACGACCCGCGCGTCGTCGAAGTCTACCTGGGGCGCTGATGCTTTCCGTCCGCGGGCTCAACCAGTACTACGGCGGCAGCCACACGCTGCGCGGCATCGACCTGGACGTGCCGGCGGGATCCTGCACGGCGCTGCTGGGCCGCAACGGCGTGGGCAAGACCACGCTGCTCCGCTGCCTGATGGGAGAGCTGCCGGTGCGCTCGGGCACGGTGACGCTGGACTCGCGCGACGTGACCCGGCTGGCCGCCTGGCAGCGCGCGCGGCACGGCGTCGGCTACGTGCCCCAGGGCAGGGAGATCTTCTCGCGCCTGACCGTCGCGGAGAACCTGGCGGTGGGAGAGTCCGCCGCCGCGGGCGACGTGGCGCCGCGCTCCGAGCTGGAAGAGCTCTTTCCCATCCTGCGCACCATGCAAAGGCGCCGGGGCGGCGATCTCTCCGGCGGCCAGCAGCAGCAGCTCGCCATCGCCCGCGCGCTGGTCTCGCGCCCCCGCCTGCTGCTCCTCGACGAGCCCACCGAAGGCATCCAGCCCTCCACCATCAAGGAGATCGGGCGCGTGCTGCGGCTCCTGGTCCAGCGGGGCATGACGCTCCTCCTCGTGGAGCAGTACCTCGAGTTCGCGCTGGAGCTGGCGGAGCACTACGCCATCCTCTCCCGCGGCGAGATCGTGATGCGCGGGCGGATCGCCGACCTGGACCCGATGCAGGCGCGGCGGCACCTGGCGCTGTGATTCGCGGTACAAGGCCAGCCGTGCCTCGGGTCGCGCAGGGCCATCTCGCCTTCGAGCGCGCCGGCGCCGGAACGGCGGTGCGCACCGCGTACGCCGAGAGCCCGCTGCGCCTGCTCACGCCGCGCAACCACGGCGGCGCCGCCTGGGCGTACACCAGCACGCTGGGCGGAGGCCTCGTCGACGGCGACCGGGTCCGCGTGCGCATCGAGGTCGGGGCGGGAGCGCGCGCCCTCGTCACCACCCAGGGGCCCACCCGCGTGTTCCGCTCGCCGGGCGGCTGCGAGAGCGAGACCGCGGCGCGCGTCGAGGAAGGCGCCCTGCTCGCGCTCCTGCCGGCGCCCGCGGCCTGCTTCTCGGGCGCGCGCTTCCAGCAGCGCACCTCGCTGGATCTGGCGGCGGGCGCCTCCCTGGCCTTCTGGGACGTGCTCTCCTCTGGCCGCGACGGTTGGGACTTCGCCCGCTGCCGCAGCGCCATCTCCCTTCGCCGCGAAGGCCGCGCGCTCCTCGAGGAGGCGTGGCTGCTCGACGCGGCCCACGGCCCGGTCCGCGAGCGGTTCGGCCGCTTCCAGGCCATCGGCACGCTGGTCCTCGCGGGTCCGCTCCTGGACGCGGGCGGCGTGCGCGAGGCCGTCGACGCGCGGCCGCTCTTGCCAGGGGCGCGGTTACTGAAATCCGCAAGCCCGCTCGGCTCCGACGCGCTGGTGGTGCGCCTCGCCGCGGAGCGGGTGGAGATCCTGCTCGCGGCGCTGCGGGAACATCTCGGCGCCCTCCGCGCAGCCCTCGGAGACGATCCCTGGAGGCTCGATGCACCTCACGCCGCGTGATCTCGACAAGCTCCTGCTGCATGGCGCAGGCGTCCTGGCGCAGAAGCGCCTCGCGCGCGGGCTGCGCCTCAACCATCCCGAGGCGGTGGCCCTGATCGCCACCCAGCTCCTCGAGCTCATCCGCGACGGCCACGGCGTCGCCGAGCTGATGGACCTGGGACGCCGCATGCTGGGGCGGGCGCAGGTGATGGCCGGAGTCCCCGAGCTGATCGACGAGGTGCAGGTGGAAGGCACCTTCCCGGACGGCACCAAGCTGGTGACGGTGCATCACCCCATCGCGCTGGAGAGCGGCGACCTGGCGCTGGCGCTCTACGGAAGCTTCCTGCCCACGCCGGCGCGCCAGGTGCCCACCGCCGACGCGCCCCTCCCCGGCGAGGTGCTGGTGGCGCAGGGCGAGATCGAGCTCAACCCGGGCAGGAAGGCGGTGGCGCTCGAAGTGGTGAACCGCGGCGACCGGCCCATCCAGGTGGGCAGCCACTATCCGTTCGCGCAGACCAACCGGGCGCTGGCGTTCGACCGCGGGCGCGCGCAGGGCATGCGCCTCGACATCCCGGCCGGCACCGCGGTGCGCTTCGAGCCGGGCGAGACCCGCACCGTGCAGCTCGTCGCCTTTGCCGGGGGGAGCGCGCCATGAGCCGCCGGATCGAGCGCAGGCACTACGCCGACCTCTACGGCCCCACCGAGGGCGACCGCGTGCGCCTCGGCGACACCGCCCTCGTGGCCCGGGTGGAGCGCGACCTGACCTCGTACGGCGACGAGTGCAAGTTCGGCGGCGGCAAGGTGCTGCGCGACGCGCAGGGGCAGAAGGCGGGCGCCACCGACGCCGAGGCGCTCGACTGCGTGATCACCAACGCGCTGATCCTCGACTGGACCGGCATCTACAAGGCCGACGTGGGCATCAAGCACGGCCGCATCCGCGGCATCGGCAAGGCGGGCAATCCCGACACCATGGCGGGCGTCACTCCGGGCCTCGTGGTGGGCGTCACCACCGAGGCCATCGCCGGAGAGGGGCTCATCCTCACCGCGGGCGGGATCGACTCGCACATCCACTTCATCAGCCCGCAGCAGGCGGACGAGGCGCTGGCGAGCGGCATCACCTCCTGGGTGGGCGGCGGCACGGGCCCGGCGACCGGCACCAACGCCACCACCTGCACGCCGGGCGCCTGGAACCTCGCCCGCATGCTCCAGGCGGTGGACGGGCTGCCGCTCAACGTCGGCTTCACCGGCAAGGGCAACTCCTCGCGCCCCGAAGGACTGCTCGATCAGATCCGCGCCGGCGCCATCGGCCTCAAGCTGCACGAGGACTGGGGCACGACTCCTTCGGCCATCGACTGCTGCCTCGCCGCCGCCGAGCCCGAGGACGTGCAGGTGACCATCCACACCGACACCCTCAACGAGTCGGGCTTCGTCGACGATTCCATCGCGGCCTTCAAGGGCCGCACCATCCACACCTACCACTCCGAAGGAGCGGGCGGCGGGCACGCGCCCGACATCCTCCGCGTCTGCGGCGTGCCCCACGTGCTGCCTTCGTCCACCAACCCGACGCGGCCCTTCACCGTGAACACGCTCGACGAGCACCTCGACATGCTGATGGTCTGCCACCACCTCGACAGGGAGATCCCCGAGGACGTGGCCTTCGCCGAGAGCCGCATCCGCGGCGAGACCATCGCGGCGGAGGACATCCTCCACGACCTGGGCGCCATCAGCATGATGTCGAGCGACAGCCAGGCGATGGGCCGCGTGGGCGAGGTGATCACCCGCACCTGGCAGACGGCGCACAAGATGCGCGAGCAGCGCGGGCGCCTGGAAGGCGAGACCGGCGAGGCGGACAACCTGCGCATCCGCCGCTACCTGGCGAAATACACCATCAATCCGGCCATCGCGCACGGCTTCGCCCACGAGGTGGGCTCGGTCGAACCCGGCAAGCTCGCCGACCTGGTCCTCTGGAAGCCGGCCTTCTTCGGCCTGCGCCCCGAGCTGGTGATCAAGGGCGGCTTCATCGCCTGGGCGCAGATGGGAGATGCGGGCGCGTCCATCCCCACCCCGCAGCCCTTGATCATGCGGCCCATGTTCGGCGCGCGCGCGCCGGGCGCCATCAGCCTGGCCTTCGTCTCGCGCCGGGCCTTCGAGGAGGGAACCGCCGCCGGGCTGGGGCTGCGCAAGACGCTGTCGGCGGTGCGCGGCTGCAGGGGGCTGGGCAAGAAGGACATGAAGCTGAACGACGCGCTGCCGCGCCTGGAGGTGGATCCGGAGAGCTACCAGGTGCGCGCGGACGGCGTCCTGCTCCGCTGCGATCCCGCCGTCACCCTGCCGCTGACGCAGCGCTACTCGCTCTTCTGAGGCGCGCATGTGGAGGATGTTGCAGATCGCCGACTCGGCATTTCCCACCGGCGGATTCGCGCACTCCTCCGGCCTGGAGGCGGCGGCGCAGGCACGCGAGGTGCCCGACCTGCGCCGCCACCTGCGCGACGCGATCTGGCAGGCGGGCCACGGCCTGTTGCCGCTCGCGCGCGCGGCCTTCCTCGATCTCGCCGCGCTCCCCGCCCTGGACGCGCAGGCCGACGCGTTTCTCGTCAATCACGTCGCGAACCGCGCCAGCCGCACCCAGGGCCGCGCGCTGCTCTCCACCTGCGAGCGCATCTTCCCCCGCGAGCTTGCCCCGGTGGTCGCCGCGTCGCGCGGGTTGCGCCTGCACCTCGGTCCGCTCTGGGGCGCGGTCTGCCGCTCCCTCGGGCTCGGCGCCGACGAGACGCAGCGCCTGCTGCTCTGGAGCCTGGCGCGGGGCATGCTCTCGGCCGCGGTCCGGCTGGGCCTCTGCGGCACCCACGAAGGGCAGGCGTTGCTGGCGGGGCTCTCCCCGGTGCTCGACGAAGCCCACGCCGCCTGCGCCGCGCTGCCGCCGGAGGCGCTGGCGCAGACCGCGCCCCTTCAAGATTTGCTTCAGGGCGCGCACGACCGGCTGTACTCCAGGCTCTTTCAGTCATGAGGACCTGGGGACACCCTGCGTCCTGCGGACTGCAGGGTGTCCCCGCAAGGAGAATCCGATGGCGCACGAAGGCGACCACGATCACGCCGACCACCCCGGACACTTCGACGAGCGCGAGGCGCCGCGGCGCCGCGACTTCTCCCGCCGCGCCTTCACCGTGGGCATCGGCGGCCCCGTGGGCAGCGGCAAGACCGCGCTCCTGCTCGCGCTCTGCCGCGCGCTCCGCGACCGCCTGAGCCTCGGGGTGGTGACCAACGACATCTTCACCCGCGAGGACGCCGAGTTCCTGGTCCGCAACCAGGCGCTCCCACAAGAACGCATCCGCGCGGTGGAGACCGGCGGCTGCCCGCACGCCGCCATCCGCGAGGACATCAGCCACAACCTGCTCGCGCTCGAGCAGTTGATGGAGGAGATGCACCCCGAGCTGCTCTTCGTCGAGAGCGGCGGAGACAACCTGGCCGCGCAGTACAGCCGCGAGCTGGCCGACTACACCATCTACGTCATCGACGTCGCGGGCGGCGACAAGGTCCCGCGCAAGGGGGGCCCCGGCATCACGCAATCGGACCTCCTGGTGATCAACAAGACCGACCTTGCCCCGCACGTCGGCGCGGACCTGGCGGTGATGGACCGCGACGCCCGGCGCATGCGCGGAGACGGCCCCCTGGTCTTCGCGCAGGTGACCCGCGGCGTCGGGGTGGACGAGATCGCGGCACACGTCGAGCGCGCGCGCCGCCGCGCCTGGATCCGCTGATCGAGCTGATCCGGGGACACCATACGCAACCCTCCGTGCCAATTCGAATGGCACGCGGAGTTGCGTATGGTGTCCCCGGATCTCTGTCAGCTCTTGACGGCGAGCAGGTCGACCCGCTCGATCTTCGGCGCCTCCGCCAGGAGCTCCGGCGCCTTCTTCATCAGCGCCGCGGCGATGGGCCCTTCGAGGTGGGCCTTGCGGCCGGACTCATCCTCGAAGGCGTCGAAGATCCCGTACTCGCCGGGCGAGAACTTGAGCGCGAACCAGACCAGCGTCTTGGGTTCCTTCTCCGCGAGCGGCAGGGCGCTCTCGAGGAACTTCCCCAGCTCCGCTTCCTTGCCGGGCTTCGCGCGCAGGCGGGCGAACAGGGCCACTTTCATCATGGGAGGCCTCCCTTCGAATTCCGGGATCGATGAACGACGCGGGCAAACGGTGCGCGCCGCGCCGGAGTTGACCGTCCATGTTCGGAATGCTAACGCGCAACGACGACCCCGGGCAGTCGCATGCGGTGTGGCCTGGAAGGGGGATGCGTGGCCTCCATCACGATCAAAGTCAACGGCGTTTCCGAGACTCGCGACGTCGAGCCGCGGGTGCTGCTCGTCCATTTCCTCCGCGACGTGCTCGGCCTCACCGGCACGCACGTGGGCTGCGACACCAGCCAGTGCGGCGCCTGCACCGTGCTGCTCGACGGCGCGGCGGTGAAGTCGTGCTCGCTCTTCGCCGTGCAGGCGGAGGGCCGGTCGGTCACCACCATCGAAGGGCTGGCGGCGGACGGCAAGCTGCACCCGGTGCAGCAGGCGTTCTGGGACCAGCACGGGCTGCAGTGCGGCTTCTGCACCCCGGGCATGATCGTCTCCACCTGCGAGCTCCTCAACCGGAACCCGCACCCGACCGAGGCGGAAATCCGCTCCGGGCTCGAGGGCAACCTCTGCCGCTGCACGGGCTACAACAACCTCGTCAAGGCGGTGCAGCAGGCCGCGGCGGCGAGGCAGCCATGACGGAAAAACTCTTCGGGCAGAGCATCAAGCGGCGCGAGGACCCGCGCCTGATCACCGGCAAGGGCAACTACGTCGACGACGTCCGCCTGCCGGGCACGCTCCACGCCGCCTTCGTGCGCAGCCCGCACGCGCACGCGCGCATCCGCGGAATCGACACCACCGCGGCGAAGAAGCTCAAGGGCGTGGCCGCGGTGTACACCGGCAAGGACCTGGTGGCCGGCGGGATGAAGCCCATCCCGGTGGGCTGGCTGATCCCCAACATGAAGATCCCGGCCCGCTACCCGCTCGCGGTCGACCGCGCCCGCCACATGGGAGAAGCGGTCGCGGTGGTGCTCGCGGAGTCGCCCTACCTGGCCCGCGACGCGGCGGAGCTGGTGAGCGTAGACTGGGAGCCGCTGCCCGCGGTGGCCGACGGCGTCAAGGCGCTGCAGCCCGGCGCACCCGCGCTGCACGACGAGGCCCCCGACAACGTCAGCTTCCGCTGGCAACTCGGCGACAAGGCCGCCACCGACAAGGCCTTCGCCGGCGCGGCAAAGGTGGTGAAGCAGAGCTTCCGCAACCACCGCCTCATCCCCAACGCCATCGAGCCGCGCGCCTGCCTGGCCAGCTCCAGCCCCGGCACCGGCGAGGTGACGCTCTGGCTCACCACCCAGAACCCGCACGTGCACCGCCTGCTCATGTCCGCCTTCGTGCTCGGGATGCCCGAGCACAAGTTGCGGGTGATCTCGCCCGACGTGGGCGGCGGCTTCGGCTCCAAGATCTTCGTCTACCCCGAGGAGTGCGTGGTGACCTGGGCCACCCGCGCGCTCTCCCGGCCGGTGAAGTGGACCGCCGACCGGCGCGAGAGCTTCCTCACCGACGCGCACGGCCGCGACCACTACACCGACGCGGAGATGGCGCTCTCGCAGGACGGACGCATCCTCGGCTTCCGGGTCAAGACCAACGCCAACATGGGCGCCTACCTCTCGCTCTTCGCGCCCGCCATTCCCACCTACCTGTACGGCACGCTGCTCGCCGGCTGCTACCAGACGCCGGCCATCCACGTCGACGTGACCGCAACCTTCACCAACACGACGCCGGTGGACGCTTATCGCGGCGCGGGCCGTCCCGAGGCCTGCTACCTGGTGGAGCGGATGATGGATCTCTGCGCGCACGCGCTGGGGGTGGACCGCCTGGAGATCCGCCGCAAGAACTTCATCCCCAAGGACAAGTTCCCCTACCAGACGCCGGTCGCGGTCATGTACGACAGCGGCAACTACGACGCCGCGCTCGACAAGGCGCTGCAGACCTTCGACTACAAGGCGTTCCGCAAGGAGCAGGAGCAGGCGCGCAGGCAGGGGCGCTACCTGGGCGTGGGCTTTTCCACCTACGTCGAGGCCTGCGGGCTCGCGCCCTCGCAGGTGGCGGGCGCCCTGGGCGCGCAGGCCGGCCTCTACGAGAGCGCCACCGTGCGAGTGCATCCCACCGGCAAGGTGACGGTCTTCACCGGCTCGCACAGCCACGGCCAGGGACACGAGACCACCTTCGCGCAGGTGGCCGCCGACGAGCTGCAGCTTCCCATCGAGGACGTGGAGATCGTCCACGGCGACACCGGGCAGGTGCCCTTCGGCATGGGCACCTACGGCAGCCGCAGCGGACCGGTGGGCACCGCCGCCATCTACATGGGCGCGCAGAAGATCAAGGAGAAGGCGAAGAAGATCGCCGCCCACCTGCTCGAGGCCAACGAGGCGGACGTCATCTACGAGAGCGGCAAGTTCGCGGTGAAGGGCTCGCCGGGCCGCTTCAAGACCTTCGGCGACGTCGCGCTGATGGCCTACCTGGCCCACAACATGCCCAAGAACCTGGAGCCGGGGCTCGAGGCGATCAGCTTCTTCGACCCGGGCAACTTCGTCTTCCCCTTCGGCACCCACGTCTGCGTGGTGGAGGTGGCCCGCGACACCGGCCAGGTCAAGGTGGTGCGCTACCTCGCGGTCGACGATCTGGGGCGGGTGATCAACCCGATGATCGTGGACGGCATGGTGCACGGCGGCATCGTGCAGGGCGTCTCGCAGGCGCTCTGGGAGCACGCGGAGTACGACGAGGACGGGCAGCTCGTCACCGGCTCTTTCATGAACTACGCCATGCCCCACGCCGACGACGTGCCCTCGCTGGAGGTGGGACGCACCGAGACGCCCAGCCCGGTGAACCCGCTCGGCATCAAGGGCGCCGGGGAGACCGGCACCATCGCCTCCACCGCGGCGGTGGCCAACGCGGTGATGGACGCGCTCTCGCCCTTCGGAATCACGCACCTGGACATGCCGCTCACCCCCGGCCGCATCTGGGAAGCGCTGCGCGGCCGCAACCCCAACGGCGCCTGAGGAGACGACCATGTACGCTGCTTCCTTCGAGTATCACGCGCCGGCGACGCTCCAGGACGCGCTCGCGCTCCTCGGCAAGTACGGCGAGGACGCCAAGGTGCTGGCGGGAAGCCAGAGCCTGGTGCCGCTGATGAAGCTGCGGCTGGCCCAGCCCGCCCACGTGGTGGACCTGCGCAAGGTGGACGGCCTCACCGGCGTGCGCGAGGCGCAGGGCACGCTCCAGATCGGCGCGCTCACCACCCACGCGGCGATGGCCGGCTCCGAGCTGGTGCGCAAGCGGCTGCCCATGGCCGCGGAGGCGGCAGCGCTGATCGGTGACGCGCAGGTGCGCAACCTCGGCACCATCGGCGGGAGCCTGGCGCACGCCGACCCGTCGGCGGACTGGCCGGCGGTGCTGACCGCGCTGGACGCGTCGGTGGTGGTGGCGGGACCGCGCGGCGAGCGCACCGTGAAGGTGGAGCAGCTCATCGTCGGGCCGCTCACCACGTCGCTGCAGCCCGGGGAGATCCTGGTGCAGGTGCGGATTCCGCTGCCGCCTGCGCGCACGGCGGGAGCCTACGAGAAGCTGCCCAACCCTGCCTCGCGCTTCGCCGTGGTGGGCGTCGCGGCGGAGGTCTCGCTCGACGCGCGCGGCGGGGTGGCGTGGTCGCGCATCGCGCTCACCGGCCTGGGCCCGAAGGTGACGCGCGCCGGGTACGTGGAGCAGGCGCTCCAGGGCAAGTCCGACGCAGCGGCGGTCAAGGCGGCGGCGGCGCGCGCCGCGGAAGGAATCGAGCTTCGTGAGGACCTGACCGGCTCGCCGGCGTACAAGGCGCAGCTGGCCTCGGTCTACACCGAGCGCGCAGTGCTGCGCGCACTGGCGCGAGCGCGCGAGAAGTAGCGTCCGCTGCCCGGCCCGGCCCTCCTGGCCGCGCGCCGATGGCCTTCGCATGCGCGCGGATTTCGCCGCGCGTTCAATGCACGGCCTGAATGAGCAATCGATGAAGGCGGCCACTTCCCGCGGCGCCATCGAGCCCCCCGCGGTGGCCTCCATGCGGCTGCGCGTGTCCGAGTTCAAATTCCAGGCGCCCTGCCGCCCCTGACCTTCCGGCGAAGTCCGCGAGTACAGGAATTGGCTCGATTTCCGGGGTCGCGTCCGCCGTCGATCGCGACCGATTGCCGCTGCGGTGACCTGCCTCTTGCATCCTCGCTGCCGGGCCGCCCACGGTGTTGACATCGTGGGGGGGGAGGCTCGTTGCGCGCGACGACGTCGCGCTCGCGGCAGCGCGACCGATCAGGTCGGCGCTGCCTGAACAACAACTGCAAGCACGATTGCCGTCATTGACATTCCTGCCGGGGGCTTGCCTCCGGCACGGGGGGAAAGCCATGAACGCGACGCGCAGGCCGCAGGTCATTTCCGCGGTTCCATCCACCATACTCTTCACCATCCTCTGCCTGGCGGGAGCGGCGAGGGCGCAACTGCCTCCGCCGGCAACGCCCTGGCAATTCGACCTCACCGGTTTTCTGCAGGAGGCGACGGTCGCCGATGCGGGCAACGCGCTCTCCGGCGGCAGGCTCATGGTCAACGGCCACGTGGTGACGGTGCCGGCGAACACCATCGTGCTGCTTCCCGCCAGCGCGCTCACCTGGCAGGAGTTGTTCGCCTACGCGCCGGCGCCCTGGGGCATTCCCGGCAATCCGGGCGTCACCTCCCTCCTGCCCACCACGGGAATGGCCATGGCCGATTGCGCCGCGGTCGCCGTCGTTCCCGGCGTCTGTCCGGCGCCTCCGCTCACCACCCACGAGGTGCACGTCGTCGGCAACGTCGAAGGGACCGAGTGGGTGGCCGGCCTCGTCGACTTCTCCCAGCAGAGCCTCAACCAGGGCCAGGGCTACGTCACCGCCATCGCCTACCTGACCAACGCCGCGACCGGCGCGACCGAGACCGAGCTGCAGGTCGCAACCGGGAACGCGGCCAACCCGGTCACGCGGGTCCGGATCAACGATCCGGTCGTTCCCGGCATCGGCAGCGGTCGCTATTCCGCGGGACAGTCGCCGGACGTGAGGTTCATGGTCGACCAGGACAACCCGACCATCCGCAGCGGCAGCGGCTTCCCCATGTGCCTCCCGCGGACCGACCCCGCGATCGCTGACGACCCGCTCTGCCCCCAGGCGCAGCGTCCCATCGTCTCGCCCGGACCGCCGGTGGTGTACGCCGGCTCCGTCCAGATGAACGATCCGACCAATCCCGGCCTGATCGGCGTGCCGCCCGATCCGTTGAAGCAGGCGCCGTTCGAGGTGGGCGATTACGTCACCTTCAGCGGGAACCTGGTCAAGGAAAGCCCTGCGGGCGGATTCGCTCTCGGCGACGGCGCGACGGTGGGCCCCTGGCCCGGCGCCGCGGCCACCTACCTCTCCGCGCACACGCTGGTGAACAACGTCGCCATCTACACCTGGCCCGGCACCAATCCCGCCTACGTGGCCCTCGACGTCACCCTGATGGGCACTGGCGGCGTGACGGTGGTCGGCGGCACCGAGGCGGCGAACCGCACGCGGTTCGAGGGCTTCACCACCGATCCCTCGCGCTTCATCCACCTCTACGGAATGGACCTCACTTCCGCCGGCGCCGAGAGCGATCGCGACTGGGGCAGCACCGGCGTGGATCCCGGCCCGCCCACCGGCGCGGTCAAGGGTCGCTGGCGCTTCCGCCCTCCCTGCAAGGGGTCGATCAGCTTCAAGGATTGCGTCGGGCCGGCGAACGGCGTCTTCCTGCCGGCGACGAGGGAAGTGCGCGCCGTCCTGCAAGGGGCGTGGACGGCGGGCGCGCCGGTCTGCGCCAGCGGAGTCAAGCCGCCCTGCAATACCATCGCCGGCAACGGCCTTCTGACCGGCCAGTACCATGCGCCGATCGCCGCATACATCTTCCCCGAGCAGATCCTCGGCGCCCCGGTTCCGCCGGCGAACTTCGACACCATCCCGTTCCTCGCCTCGGGAGGGTACAGCTCGGTGTCGGGCGTGCTCGCCCCGGGTCCGCTGGTCCCGTTCCCGTCCAGCGCCACGGGCGGCACCTGCGCCCCTCCCACCGCCGTGGCAGGCGGGCCGGGGTCCGCCGCCGCGGGTGACCTGGTGACGCTCGACGGAAGGTCGAGCATCGGCGGACCGCCCATCGCGTTCCAGTGGACGCAGGCGGCAACCGATCCGGCGCTGGTGACGCTCGCCAATGCCGACACCTCGGTGGCGACGTTCACCGCCCCCGGTCTCACCGCGGGCGGAACGCTGAACTTCACCTTGACCGTGTCCGCCTGCGGAGTGGCCTCGACCACCTCGATCGCCGTCACCATCGCCTCGTCGTCCATCCCGACGGTCTCCCTCACGCCGGCAAATCCGGTGACCGTCGTCAGCGGGACGCCCGCGAGCGTCTCCGCCACCGGCGTCGATCCGGGCGGGTTCGGCGTCAGCGTCGCCTGGACGCAGACGAACGCGGGGACGCCCGGCGTGCCGGTCGTGGTCAATCCCAATCCAATGGTCTGCGGTCCGGCCGCCGGGACGGTGACCTGCCCGCTGAGCTTCACCGTGAGCCTCCCCTTCGACTCGCCCAGCCAGACCATCAACCTCTACGCGCAGGCGACCAACTCGCTCGGGCAGCGCTCCGGCCGTGCGCTTACCTCGGTGACCGTCAAGCAATTCCCCGATACGGTGACGATCACGTCGGCGGAGTACCGCACCTTGAAGCAGCGCCTCATCGTCAACGCGACCACCTCGGTGGTCAGCCCCAACGTCGTCCTCACGCTGGAGCCCTACGTCGCCATCGACGGGGCCACCTGGAACCTCTGCCCGCCGGGCATCGGCTGCACCATGACCAACCTCGGCGCGGGCAACTACGTGTTCGACGCGGTGGGCGTCATCGAGCCCGCAACTCCGCCAGCCAAGCCCCTGATGGTGCAGTCGAGCCTGGGCGGGCTGAGCGCGCCCTCGGCGCTGACGCGAATCCGCCAGTGATCGGATCCGCGGCCGGAGGGAGGCGGCACATGCCCTCCGGCCGCGTCCGTCGAATCGGGCGCGGCGCGGCTACTTCTGCGCCTGCGGCTGGTAGGATCCCGCCTCCGACCGGAAGGCGATGGCCAGCCGGTTCCAGCCGTTGATCGCCACGGCGATCATCGAAAGCTCCACCAGCTCCTTCTCGCTGAACTGCTTGCGCGCGCGCTCGTAGACGTCGTCGGGAACGTGCCCCTCCGCCACCCGCGTGAGCGCCTCCGTCCATTCCAGCCCCGCCCGCTCGCGCTCCGTGTAGTAAGGCGCCTCCCGCCAGGCATCGAGCCCGTAGAGGCGCTGCTCGGTCTCGCCCAGCGCCCGGGCGTCCTTCGAGTGCATGTCCAGGCAGTAGGCGCAACCGTTGATCTGCGAGGCGCGCATCTTGAGCAGGTGGGCGAGCTTGGGCTCGATGCTGCTTTCGTGGATGAACTTCTCCAGCCCGAGCATGGCGCGGTAGGCGGTGGGAGAGACGGCCGCGGTGTTGAGTCTTGGCTTCATCGAATCCTCCAGGCTGTGGGAAAGATTCCAGCCGAAGCGCCCGGATTCGCGGCGCTCCCGCTCAGCGCAGCGCCTCGCGGAGCACCTGCAAGGGCAAGAGCGCGCAGCCGATCCGCGAAGGCCGCAGCTCCGACTCCAGCGCGCCGAGGAGCCGCTCGTCGGTCAGCGCGCGCACCTCTTCCACCGGCGCGCCAGTCACCAGCTCGGTGAGCACCGACGCGGCAGCCACCGTGACCATGCAGGCGTCGGCCTGGAAGGCCATGGCCTCGATGCGCCCGGAGCGCAGCCGCAGCTCCAGCCGGACCCGGTCTCCGCAGAGCGGGTTCGTGCCCTCGCGCGCGAGGTCGGGCGACTCGAGCGCGCCGCGGTTGCGCGGGTTCTTCGCGTGATCCACCACCACCGCGCCGTAGGGTGCGCTCATTCGAGCTGCCCGCGCGGCACGCCGCGCCTGTACGGCGCCAGCCGGTACGAGCTCTCCTCGGCGAAGAGCCCGCCCGCGGACAGCTCGGCGATGGCGGTCACGTCCATCCGCTCCCCCGCCATCAGGCGCGGCAGCACCACGTCCAGCGAGGTGGCGCGGCTGAAGATGCCGCAGGACGGCGCGCCCACCACCGGCAGGTCGCCCAGGTAGGCGATCCACAGCAGCGTCCCCGGATATGCCGGCACGCCGTGGCGCTCCATCCGCGCCCCGGTGAGCTCCAGCGCGCGAAGCACCGGGTCCTCCGGATCCATCGACCGGCTGCCCGCCAGGACGAGAAGGCCGGCGCCGCCCCGCTCCTCCTCGCGAATGGCCGCGGCCAGCGCCTCCGGATTGCCCGGCACCGCCCTCGCCACGGCGAGCTGCCCGCCGAAGAAGGCCAGCTTCTGCTCGAAGGCGCCGCGCGCCCGCTGCAGCGCGGCCTCGGCGATCTGCTCGTGCACCAGCAGCGCCCCGCGCAGCGGCAGGAAGGGCCGCACCCGGACGAGCCCGCCCGCCGCGATCTCCTCCGCCCGCCGCACGCGCTCCTCGCGCGTCACGAAGGGGACGATCTTGGCGCGGGCGATCACGTCTCCTTCCATCACCACCGACTGGCGCGGAACCGCGTAGAGCGCGAGGTCGGCGATGGTGTTGATCCGCGCCAGCCGCTCCGGGTCGAATTCCACCAGGCCGCGGCGCCGCGCCACCAGCGGGAAGGAGCCGCCCTCCATCGGCGCCGCCTCCACTCCCTCCCCCGCAGCCGCCGCCGCCAGCCTCCGCCCCGCCGCCTCTTCATGGACGTCGCCCGGCTCCGGCTCCAGCACCTGCACCTCGGTCCAGGGCAGGGCATCGAGCGCGCTCACGTCTCCGGCGGAGAGCACGCGCCCCTTGGGCAGCCCGCCCACGTTGCGCACCAGCACCAGTCCCGGCGCGATGCGTTCTCCCCGCACGATCCGTCGCGCTTTCATCGCCAACGCCTCCTACGCGAGCAGGTGCCGCTCCAGCGCCCGCAGCGCCGCGAGGTTGTGCGCCGGCGCGAAGACGCTGACGTGCGGCAGCGCCGCCTGCATCCCCTGGGTGAGCGGCTCGTAGCCGGGGCTGCCCAGCAGCGGGTTGAGCCAGATGACCTTGCGGCTGCGAAGCTTCAGGACCTCCATCTCCTCCCCGAGCGTCGCCGGATCGCCCGTGTCCCAGCCGTCGCTGAGGATCACCGTCACGGTGCGCCCGTCCACCAGCTCGGGATGGTCGCGGTTGAACTCCGCGATGCAGGCGCCGATGCGCGTCCCGCCGGACCAGTCGTGCACCTCGGCGGAGAGCCCGCGCAGCGCGAGGGCGTAGTCGGGCTCGGACAACAAGTCCGTGACCCGCCGCAGCGTGGTGGAGAAGACGAAGCTCTCCACCCGCGCCACCGTCCCCTGCAGCGCGTAGAGGAACTGGAGCAGGAAGCGGCTGTAGAGGTCCATCGATCCCGAGACGTCGCAGAGCGCCACGATGCGCGTCTTGCGCGGCCTGCGCCTGCGAAAGCGCAGGTCCAGCGCCTCGCCACCGTTGGAGAGCGTCCGCCGCAGCGTGCGGCGCAGGTCCACCCTGGGGCCGCGCCGGCCCGACTTCCAGCGCCTGCTGGGGCGGGCCGCGAGCCGCCGCGCGATCCGGGAGGCGATGCGTCGGATCTCGTCCAGCTCCTCGGTGCCGAAGCTGCTGAAGTCCTTGTCCACCACGGCGTGCGCGTCGCTCGCCGCCGGCACCTCCTCGGACTCGTCCCCTTCGGCGCCTTCGCCGGGCTCGCTCCACGACGAGAGCGAAGGCGCGCCGGCCTCCTCGCGCGGGGGAGAGCGCCGGGTGACGCGCACCGGCCCCTCCTTCGCCGGCTCCTCGTCCGCGAAGAGCTCGGCGAACACCTCGTCGAAGATCTCCATCTCCTCCGGCCGCCCCACCAGCACGCAGCGAAGGGTCAGCCAGGTGCGCTCGCGCGACTCCAGCGCGCCGAAGCGCAGCGCCCTCACGGCGTCGATGGCGTGGCCGGTGGTGACCATCATTCCCCGCTCGCGCAGGGCGCGGCAGAGGCCGAGGACCCGGTGGACCAGGTCGCCGTTCACACCGCGCCCACGGGCAGCCGCCCCGCGAGCAGCTCGCCGCGGACCTTGCGCAGGTCCGCCTCGTCCTTCACCACGCAGCCCAGCGTCTCGCCCACGATCTCCGGCGTGAGGTGCGAGGCGTGCAGCACGGCGAGCGCAGCCGCCCAGTCCAGCGTCTCGGAGACGCCGGGCACCTTCGAGAGCCGGGCCGAGCGCAGCCGCTGCACAAGGCCGACGATCTCCGCCGCCAGCGCCTCGCCGGCCCCGGGCACCTTGCGGCGCACGATGGAGAGCTCCTTCTCGAACGGCGGATAGTCGATCCAGAGGTACAGGCACCGGCGCCGCAGCGCGTCCGACAACTCGCGGGAGCGGTTCGAGGTGAGGATGACGTGGGGCCGTTCCCTGGCCACGATGGTGCCCAGCTCCGGCACCGTGACCTGGAAGTCGGAGAGCACCTCGAGGAGGAACGCCTCGAACTCCTCGTCGCTGCGGTCGATCTCGTCCACCAGCAGGACCGGCGGCCGCCCCTGGTGCGCGATGGCCTGCAAGAGCGGGCGCTTGAGCAGGAACTCCTCGCTGAAGATGCGCGCCTCGGCCTCCGGGGCGGCGCGGCCGTCCTTCTCCTGCATCCGGATGTGCAAGAGCTGCCGTGCGTAGTTCCACTCGTAGAGCGCGGTCGAGGCGTCGAGGCCTTCGTAGCACTGCAGCCGGATCAGGTCTGCGCCCATGACGCGGGCCAGCACCTTGGCGATTTCCGTCTTTCCCACGCCGGCATGGCCTTCGACGAGCAGCGGCTTGCGCAGCTCCATGGCCAGGTGCAGGGAGGTGGCGATGGCGGGGTCGGCGACGTACGCCTCGCGGTCGAGCTGTCCGATGAGCTGTGCGATGCGATCCACGCGCACCTCGCAAGTTCGCGGCACAGAAGCATGCCGCCGACCGGCGCGTCAAACCAGCGAATCGATCCCGCCGGATTTGAATCCCACATCCCTGCTGCTACTATGTAGGTTCGCGCCGTGGCCGGGGGGCCTGTCTGTGAAGCACTGGGTCGAAACCGCACTGATTCTGGATCGGCTCGTGGAGCTGACCGGACAGGGGCACGCCGCAGCTCTGGCCACGGTGGTGCGGATTTCCGGCTCGGCCTACCGCCGCCCCGGCGCCAAGCTCCTCATCGAAGAAAGCGGCGTCACCCGCGGGGGCGTGAGCGGAGGTTGCCTGGAATCCGACGTGCGGGCGCAGGCCCTGGAGGTGCTGCGCGGCGCCCCGAACCGCCTGCTCCACTACGACACCGGATCGGACGAGGAGACGCTCTGGGGCCTCGGCCTCGGGTGCGAAGGCGCCGTGGACGTTTACGTGCAGCGCATCGATGGGGCCTTCATGGAGGGACCCGGAAAGCAGATGGCCGAGCTGGCGCACGCCGGGGTTCCCTTCGCGCCCATCACGCTCCTGGCCGGGCCGGCGGAGGGGCGCACGCTGGTGCTGGCGCGCGGCGTCCTGAGCGGCACCTCGGGGTCGGCGGAGACGGACCTCGCCCTCTCCCGGCGCGCCGGACCGCTGCTCGAGGGCGACGCGGGCGCGGAGCGCATGGGCGACGCGTTCATCGACGTGCTCCGGCCGCCTCCGCGCCTCTTCATCTTCGGCGCCGGCGACGATGCGATGCCGCTCGCGAGGCTCTCGGCGCAGAGCGGGTTCGAGGTCACGGTGGTGGACCACCGGCCGGCGTACCTGACGGCCGAGCGCTTCCCGCCGCCGCTCCATCTCGCCCTGCGGCGAGCCTCGGATGGCGTGGCCGGCCTTCCGCTCACCATCTCGCGGCGGAACTTCGCGGTGGTGCAGACGCATGCGCTGGCCCACGACCGCGACTGGCTGCGGGCGCTCGCCGGCCAGCCGCTGGCGTACATCGGCCTGCTCGGACCGCGCGTGCGCAAGGAGCAGGTGCTCCGGGAGGTGGCGGTGGATGCGGAGAAGCTCTTCGCGCCCATCGGCCTGGATCTGGGCGCGGACGGTCCCGAGCAGGTGGCGGTCAGCATCGTTGCCGAGATGCTGGCGGTGCACGCGCGGCGCGAGCCTTCGCACCTGCGCGTCCGTCAAGCAGGCATCCATGCCTCGTGAGCGCATCGCCGGCGTGGTCCTCGCGGCGGGCCTCTCCAGCAGGATGGGCACGAACAAGATGCTCCTCCAGCTCGGCGGCACCTCCCTGGTGCGCCGCGCCGTGAGCACCGCGCTTTCGGCCGGGCTGGACCCGGTGGTCGTGGTGCTGGGCCACCAGGGCGAGCGCGTCCGCGCCGAGCTGGGCGGGCTCCCCTGCACGGCGGTGGAGAACGCCGAGTACGCGCGGGGCATGAACACCTCGCTGCGCGCGGGCATCCGCGCCCTGCCCGACGACGTGGAGGGCGCGGTGGTGCTGCTCGGCGACATGCCGCTGGTGGACGCCGGGATGCTTCGCGCGCTGGCGGAAGGATACCGGCGCCAGCGGGCAAAGCTCCTTGTCTCCACCTACGGCGAAGTGCTGGCGCCGCCCATCCTCTACGGCCGCGCCCTCTTCGGCGAGCTGCGCGCTCTCGACGACGAGGCCTGCGGCAAGAGCGTGGTCAAGCGCCACCGCAAGGAGGCCGTGGAGCTGCCCTGGCCGGCGGAGCGACTCACCGATCTCGACGTGCCCGAAGACCTGCAGCGCATCGGCCTCCAACTCCGGGCTCCGCCCGTCGCCGGCTCCGTCAACACCTCGAAGGGAACAACCGATGCGGGCTGAGCTGCTTCAGCTTGCGGCAGACCTGTCGCGGCGTGGTGAACCGTTCGTGCTCGCGATGGTGGTGCGGCGCGAGCCCTCCAGCTCGGCGCAGCAGGGCGACATGGCGGTGATCACCGCCGACGGCCAGTACCATGGCTGGCTGGGCGGGAACTGTACGCAACCCACCGTCAAGCGCGAGGCGCAGGCTGCGCTGCTCGACGGCAAGCCCCGACTGGTGTCACTCTCTCCCGACCCGCAGCCGCGGCCCGGCGTCCTCGCTCTGCAGATGACCTGCCACAGCGGAGGAACGGTGGACATCTATCTGGAACCCATCCTCCCGGCGCCGCGGCTGATGCTCTTCGGGCAGTCGCCCTGCGCGCGCGCGCTGGCCTGGCTGGGCGAGGTGATGGGCTACAGCGTCGAGCCGGTGCAGGACCCTGCGGAGGCCCCCGCCGCTCGCCCCGGAGCCACCTTCGCCGTGGTGGCGACCATGGGCGAGAACGACGAGGACGCGCTCGCCGCCGCTCTGGCCGCGCGGCCCTCCTACGTCGGCGTGGTTGCCAGCCGCAAGCGCTTCGCGGAGATCCGCGCGGCGCTGATCGACCGCGGCATCAGCGCCGAGGCGCTGGACAGCGTGCACAGCCCCGCGGGCCTCGACCTGGGCGGCCACCTGCCGGAAGAGGTGGCGCTGAGCATCTTCGCGCAGATCATCCAGCTCCGGAATACCGGCCAGCCGCAGCAGGCGCTGCCTGCCCAGACCACCATCGACCCGGTTTGCGGTATGACAGTGGACGTGTCCATGGCCCGCCATACGGTCGCCCACAAGGGCCGCGACTACTACTTCTGCAATCCGCGCTGCAGGGACAAGTTCCTCAAGGATCCGCTTCGCTTCCTGGCGTCGTGAGGACCAAAGGACATGGCGTTCGAGATCGTGAAGACCTTCGTGGTCCGCTCGTCCCCGGATCAGGTGTGGAACTTCCTCACCGATCCCGAGAAGGTGGCGAGGTGCCTTCCCGGCGCGGCCATCACCGGCAGGCTGGATGAGAAGACCTGGCAGGGCACCATCAACGTCAAGGTCGGACCGGTCTCCTCCAGCTACAAGGGCAAGGTCTCGTTCGAGAAGCTCGACCCGGCCGCCCGCACCGCCGAGATCGTGGCCTCCGGCCAGGACGTGCGCGGCAAGGGCGGCGCCGACCTGCGCCTGAGCAGCGCGCTGCTGGCAAAGGCGCCCGGCGAGACCGAGGTGACCACCACCTCGCGCGTCAACATCACCGGGATCCTAGCCCAGATGGGCCGCGGCATGGTGCAGGACGTGAGCGATCAGATGTTCCAGATCTTCTCGCAGCGCATGCGCGCCGAGCTGGAGGGCGCCGCTCCTGCCGCCGCTGCCGCCGCTACGGCCGCGCCCGCCGCTCCGGGCGAGCCGGCGGTGAAGCCTGCCGCCTCTCCACTTCCCGTGCCCGTCTCGCCGCCCTTCGCCGCGGCAAAGCCCGAGGCGCTCGACATCGGCGCCATCGGGGCCAGGGCGGCCCTGCGGGCGCCGGTGTTCTGGGTGGCGGTGGCAGTGGCCGCGGCCGCCCTGTTCCTGCTGCTCCGCTGACCAAGGAGGGAGAGATGATCCCGTCCGCGTTCGACTACCACGCGCCGGCCTCGCTTCCCGAGGCCATCGCCCTGCTCTCGCGGCTGGGCGATTCGGCCAAGGTGATCTCGGGAGGCCAGAGCCTGTTGCCGCTGCTCAAGCTGCGGCTGGGCGCCGCCGAGCACCTGGTGGACATCGGCCGCATCCCCGGCCTCGAGTACCTGCGCGAGGAGGGCGGCTTCCTCCGCATCGGGGGGCGCACGCGCGAGGCGCTGCTCGAGCGCTCGGACGCGGTGCGGGCGCGCTATCCCATCCTCCTCGACACCGCGAAGGTGATCGCCGATCCGCTGGTGCGCAACCGCGCCACCGTGGGCGGCAACCTCGCCCACGGCGACCCCGCCAACGATCATCCCGCCACCATGCTGGCGCTGCGCGCGCAGGTGGTTGCGCAGGGCCCGGGCGGCGAGCGCGTGATCCCCATCGATCAGTTCTTCGTCGGGCTCTTCACCACCGCGCTCTCGCCCGGCGAGATCCTCACCGAGATCCGCATCCCCACGCCACCCAGGGGAAGCGGCGGCGCCTACGTGAAGCTCGAGCGAAAGGTCGGCGACTACGCCACGGCGGCGGCGGCGGCGCAGGTGACGCTGGACGCTGCCGGCGGCTTCGCGCAGGTGGGCCTCGCGCTCACCAACGCCGGGCCGGTGCCGGCGCGTGCGGCAGCGGCCGAGCAGTACCTGGTGGGAAAGCGGGCCAACGACGCCAGCATCGCCGAGGGGGCGAGGCGGGCCGCCGAGGCCGCGTCCCCCAGCGCCGACCGGCGCGGCGCCGTCGACTACAAGCGCGAGATGGCGAGGGTGCTGGCCACCCGCGCACTGCGGCTGGCCGTCGAGCGCGCGGGAGGGAAATAGCCATGAAACACGACATCAAGGTCACCGTGAACGGCGAGCTGAAGGAGGTGCAGGTCGACTCGCGGCTGCTGCTCGTGCACCTGCTCCGCGAGAACCTGAGATTGACCGGCACGCACATCGGCTGCGACACCACCCACTGCGGCGCCTGCACCGTGCTCCTCGACGGCGAGCCGGTGAAGTCGTGCACCATCCTCGCCGTGCAGGCCGACGGCGCGCAGATCACCACCGTGGAAGGCCTGGAGCAGAACGGCAAGCTGCACCCGGTCCAGGAAGGCTTCTGGGAGAAGCACGGGCTTCAGTGCGGCTACTGCACGCCGGGCATGATGATGACCGCCTGCGCGCTGCTCGCCCGCAACCGGAGCCCCACCGAGGCGGACATCCGCGAGGCCATCAGCGGCAACCTCTGCCGCTGCACCGGCTACGTGAACATCGTCAAGGCCATCGAGTTCGCAGCCGACAAGCTGCGGCAGCAATAGGAGAATCCATGGCGGAGCCCAAGACGAGCGCGACGGTTTGCGGCATGGGTCATTCGATGAAGCGCAAGGAGGATCCGCGCTTCATCCGCGGCCGCGGCAATTACGTGGACGACCTCCAGCTTCCCGGCATGCTGCACATGGACATCGTGCGCAGCCCCTACGCGTACGCGAAGATCAAGTCCATCAACCCCGAGAAGGCGCTGAAGATCCCCGGCGTGCTGGCGGTGATCACCGGCGAGACCCTCAAGAAATACAACCTGCACTGGATGCCGACCTTGATGTCGGACACCCAGATGGTGCTTCCCACCGACACGGTGATGTACCAGGCGCAGGAGGTGGCGGCGGTGATCGCCACCGATCGCTACACCGCCGCCGACGGCGTCGAGGCGGTGGAGGTGGAGTACGAGCCGATGACGCCGGTGATCGATCCCTTCAAGGCGCTCGATCCGTCGGCGCCGGTCCTGCGCAGCGACAAGAAGGACAAGAAGGACAACCGCATCTTCCATTGGCAGGCGGGAGACCGCGCCGCAGTGGACAAGGCGTTTTCCGAGGCCGACGTCAAGGTGGCGCAGGACATGTACCTGCCGCGCATCCACGTGGCTTCCATCGAGACTTGTGGCTGCGTGGCCGACTTCGACCGCGTCACCGGCAAGCTCACCGTCTACATGACCACCCAGGCGCCGCACGCCGTGCGCACCGTCTTCGCGCTGGTGGCGGGTCACGTCGGCCTCTCCGAGGAGAAGATCCGCATCGTCTCGCCCGACATCGGCGGCGGCTTCGGCGGCAAGGTGCCGGTCTATCCCGGCTACGTCATCGCGGTGGCCGCCTCGGTGGTCATCGGCAAGCCGGTGAAGTGGGTGGAGGACCGGATGGAGAACCTGCAGGCGGACTCCTTCGCCCGCGACTACCACATCCACGCGGAGCTGGCGGCGAAGAAGGACGGCACCATGACCGCCCTGCGCATCAAGACGCTGGCCGACCACGGCTACGCCGACGCCGCGGCCAATCCCTCGAAGTTCCCCGCCGGCCTCTTCTCCATCTGCACCGGCTCCTACGATCTCAAGAACGCCTTCGCCGAGGTGGACGGCGTCTACACCAACAAGCCGCCCGGGGGCGTGGCCTACCGCTGCTCGTTCCGCGTCACCGAGGCGGTGCACGCCATCGAGCGGATCACCGACGTGCTCGCGCAGGAGCTGAAGATGGATCCTGCCGCGCTGCGGATGAAGAACTTCATCCAGCCGGACAAGTTCCCCTACAAGTCCGCGCTGGGCTGGGAGTACGACAGCGGCAACTATCCGGCCGCCCTGCGCAAGGCCATGGACATCGTCGGCTACGAGGCGCTGCGCAAGGAGCAGGCCGAGAAGCGGGCGCGCGGCGAGCTGATGGGCATCGGCATCTGCAGCTTCACCGAGATCGTCGGCGCCGGACCGAGCAAGACGTTCGACATCCTCGGCCTGAAGATGTTCGACTCGGCGGAGATCCGCATCCACCCCACCGGCAAGGCCATCGCGCGCTTCGGAACCAAGTCCCAGGGCCAGGGGCACGAGACCACCTACGCGCAGATCGTCGCCGAGGAGCTGGGCATTCCCGCCTCACAGGTGCAGGTCGAGGAAGGCGACACCGACACCGCCCCGTACGGCCTCGGCACCTACGCCAGCCGGTCGACGCCCACCGCGGGCGCCGCGGGCGCCATGGCGGCGCGCAAGATCCGCGAGAAGGCGAAGAAGATCGCCGCG
>DASSQZ010000184.1:0-49422 GCA_035702105.1 Myxococcales bacterium
ATTCCCCAGGACCGCAGCAGGGTGGGGTTCGACGACACCTCGGCAGACCTGCAGGCGGTCCTCGAGGCGGCCGGCGTCTCGCAGGCCGTCTTTCTCGGGCACTCCATGGGCGTGCAGGTGGCGCTCGAGTACCACCGCCGGCACCCGGCGCAGGTGCTGGCGCTGGTGCTGATCTGCGGCTCGCACGGGCTGCCGCTGGACACCTTCCACGACAGCAAGGCGCTGAAGATCCTGCTGCCCTCGATGATCGCGGCGGCGGAGAAGTACCCGCAGGCGATGGCGCTGATCTGGCGGCTGGTCTCGGGAGGGGAGCTCGCCTACCAGATCGCCACGCACCTGGAGGTGAACGGAAAGCTGGTCAAGCGCGATGACTTCGCGCCCTACTTCACCCACCTCTCCGGCATGGACCCGCAGCTCTTCCTCGGCATGCTCCGGCACGCGAGCGAGCACAGCGCCTACGACCACCTGCCAAAGGTCGCGGTGCCGACGCTGATCGTGGCGGGCACCGACGACACCTTCACCCCCTACTGGCTGAGCGAGGAGATGCACGACCGCATCCGCGGCTCCGAGCTGCTCACCGTGCCGGGCGGCACCCACGTCGCCCCCATCGAGCAGCCCGAGCTGATCGCCCTGCGGCTGGAGAAGTTCCTCGCCGCGCTTCCCGCGAAGAAGAAGCAGAAGAAGCTGCGCAGCGCGTGATCCGGCTCCCGGCGCTCCTCCTGCTCCTCGCGCTTCCCGCGCTCGCGCTGGATCCGCGCTTCGCCTGGGAGACGCTGGAGACGCCGCACTTCCAGGTCCACTACCACCAGGGCATGTACCGCTACGCGCAGAAGGCCGCCCGCGCCGCCGAGCTGTCGTACGCGCGGCTGGTGCCGCTGCTCGATCACGTCCCGGAGGAGCGCACGCATCTGGTGGTCGAGGACGACACCGACTTCGCCAACGGCAACGCCACCCCGCTGCTCTACAACCTCATCCATGCCTACGCGGCCCCGCCGGATTCGCGCAGCACGCTGGCCGACTTCGACGACAACGTCTACGAGCTGGTCTCGCACGAGTACACGCACATCCTCCACCTCGACACGGTGCTGGGGCTGCCCCGGGCGGTGAACGACGTCTTCGGCAAGCTCTGGATCGCCAACGGCAGCCAGCCGCTCTGGTTCATCGAGGGCATCGCCACCTTCGCCGAGAGCGAGGTGAGCGGCGCCGGACGCGTGCGCAGCTCAGAAGAGGAGATGCTGGTGCGCGCCGAGGCGCTGGCCGGCAAGCTGCCGCGCATCGACAACCTCTCCAACCCGGCCCTCGACTGGCCGCGGGGATTCGGCCAGTACACGGTGGGCTCGCGGTTCCTGGAGTGGATCCGCGACCAGTACGGCCTCGGCGCGCTGCGCGACCTCTCCCACGACTTCGGGGGGCGCGCCATTCCCTTCGCGATGAACTTCAGCGCCTCGCGCGTGCTGGGAAAGACGTACCTCGAGCTCTACGACGAGTTCGCGGCGTACGAGCGGCGCCGCGCCGAAGGCGTCCGGGACCAGGTGCGCGCCCGGGGCGAGACCGAGATCGCGCCCCTCACCCACCTGGGCGAGTGGGTGCGCACGCCGCGCTGGAGCGCGGACGGCTCCACCCTCTACTACACCTGGGCGGGCCCCGACCGGCGGGCGGAGATCCGCGCGCTCACTCCCGGCGGCCCGGCTCCGCCGGCTCCGGTCGACCGGCATCTGGCCACGCTCTACTCGGACGGCGCCGGCGACGACGGCGTCTCGGTCGCGCCCGACGGCAGCGTGGTCTTCTCCCGGACCGAGGTGTACCAGCAGTTCGAGCTCCTCCAGGATTTATACTCAGTGGATCCAGGGACCGGCAGGGAGCGCCGCCTCACCCGCGGCCTGCGCGCGCGCGGGCCCGACGTCGCCAGGGACGGAGCCGTGGCCTTCGTCTGGCGCAGGCCGGGCGGCGCCACCGCCATCGCCGAGCTTCGCCCGGGAGCGGAGCTCCCGCGCGTCCTCTTCGAGGACCCTTCGGGCGAGCCGGTGGACAGCCCCCGCTACGCTCCGGACGGCTCGCGCGTGGCCTTCCTCCACCACCGCGAGGGAGGGTGGGACCTGCGCATCGTGGACCGCGGCACCCTCGCGGTGACCGACGTCACCCACGACCGCGCGCTGGACCGCGACCCCGCCTGGACGGCCGACGGGCAGTGGCTGCTCTTCAGCAGCGATCGCACCGGCGTCTACGACCTCTACGCCTGGCGGGCCGGCGAGCTTCGCCAGATCACCGACGTGGTGCTCGGCGCCTTCGAGCCCGCGCCCTCGCCTGACGGAAAGCGGCTCGCGCTCGTCACCTACAGCGCTCGCGGCTACGACGTCGGCAGCATGCCGCTGGACCCCGCTTCCTGGCGGCAGGTGACCGCGCCTCCCGTGGCGCAGGAACGGCCCGGGGTGACCGCGCTCCCCGCGGACCAGGCCTATCCCTCGCATCCCTACTCGCCGTGGGAGACGCTGCGGCCCCATTTCTGGCTGCCCTTCGCGGCGGCCGACGCCTACGGCACCACGGTGGGCGCGCTCACCGCAGGCCTCGACGCGGTGGACCGCCACGAATACGCCGCGGCCGCCTGGTGGGGCATCGACGGCAGGGAGCCCGGGTGGGACCTGCTCTACGTCAACCACTCCTTCTATCCCGATCTCACCCTGGAGCTGACCCGCAACCTGGACGATCCGCAGGCGGCGGGGGGAATCGATGCGCGCGGCTTCTACTACGAGACCGCCATCGGCGGCTCGGTGAGCGCGAGCTTTCCCTTCTCGCAGGTGGCGCGCACCCAGGCGCTCTTCCTGACCTACGAGTTGGACCACCTCTCGGTGCACGCCAACCCGCTCGGTGTCGCCACATCGCCGGGCCTGCTCGCCGCCGCCACGGTGGGCTGGTCGTACTCCGACGCGCGCAGGTTCGTGCGCAGCATCTCCAGCGAGGAGGGTCAGCGCTTCAGCGTGGCCTTCCGCTTCTCCCACCCCGCCCTCGGCAGCGACTTCTCCTTCTGGCAGCTCTCCACCACCGGCTCGAAGTACTTCGCGCTCCCCTTCAACACCTCCGGCGCCCCCTGGCACCACGCCCTCGCGCTGCGCGCCTCCTTCGGCGTCTCCGACGGCGACCTCTCCAACCGCCACGACTTCTTTCTCGGCGGCTTCCAGCAGGGCGACCCGATCCAGAGCGTGATCAGCCCCGCCAACGCGCCGGTGCGCGTCCTGCGCGGCTTCGTGGGCGACGCGTTCCACGGCACCGCCTTCGCGCTCGGGAGCGCGGAGTACCGGTTTCCCATCTGGAACGTGGAGACCGGCGCCTGGACGCTGCCCGTCTACCTGCGCAGGCTGCACGGCGCCGTCTTCTGCGACGCAGGCGACGCCTTCAGCTTCAACCGGCACGACTTCGACCTGCACGCCGGCGCCGGCGCCGAGCTTCGCGCCGAGGTGGTGCTGGGCTGGATCCTTCCCGCCGACCTCCGCTTCGGCTGCGCCCATGGCCTCGAGGCCGGCCCGCTCGCGGTGCTCGACTGCTATGCGGCGCTGGGCGGCATCTTCTGACCGGCTTCGCCGGCCCGGCGGCTACCCGCCCAGCCGCTCCAGCTCCTCGGCCAGCGCGTCGAGCGACACCTCGGCTTCCGCGCCCGTCTTCAGCTCCTTGAGGCGGCCGCGTCCGCTCTTCAGCTCCTGATCGCCCAGCACCAGGGCGAAGCGCGCCCCCAGCGCGTCGGCGCGCTTGAGCTGGTTGCCGGGGTTGGCCTTGCGGAAGCTCACCTCCACCGCAAGGCCCCTGGAGCGGAGCCCGTGCGCGAGCGCGTCGGCGCGGGCGGCCTCGGCGTCGCCGAGGGGAGCGATGAAGAGCACCGGCCTCGCGGCGCGCTCCTTGCCCTGCTGCGCGAGCAGGAGCGCGAGCCGCTCCACGCCGGCGGCGAACCCAATGCCGGGAACGTCCGCGCCGCCCAGCTCGCGCACGAGGCCGTCGTAGCGGCCGCCTCCCGCCACCGTGCTCTGCGCGCCGAGCCCGGAAGTGGCGATGGCCTCGTAGGTGGTGCGCGTGTAGTAGTCGAGGCCGCGCACCAGCCTGGCGTCCACCACGAAGGGGACTCCGACGGCGCGCAGCGCGTCCTGCACGCCGGTGAAATGCGCCCTGCAGGGATCGCAGAGGAACTGCTCCATCGCCGGAGCGCCCGCCGCCACCTGCGCGCACTTCGGGTTCTTGCAGTCGAGCACGCGGATGGGGTTGGTCTCCACCCGCTTCCTGCAGTCGTCGCAGAGGTCGTCGAGGTGCGCGCGCAGGTACGCCTGCAGCGCCGCCCGGTACTGCGGCCTGCAGTTCGCGTCGCCGAGCGTGTTGAGGTGCATCTCGAAGGGCACGCCCATCGCGCGCAGCCAGGTGTCGAGCAGCTCGACCTGCTCCGCGTCGATGCGCGGCCCCGCGCTTCCGAACGCCTCCACGCCGATCTGCGTGAACTGCCGGTAGCGGCCCCGCTGCTGCCGCTCGCGCCGGAACATGGGCCCGAGGTACCACCACTTCGTCTCCGGCTCGTGCTGGTTGACGTTGTGCTCGATGTACGCGCGCACCAGCGAGGCGGTGTTCTCCGGGCGCAGGGTCACCGAGTCGCCGCGGTCGTCGAAGGTGTACATCTCCTTGCCGACGATGTCGGTCACCTCGCCGATGCCGCGCACGAACAGCTCGGTGCGTTCGAGCACCGGCGTGCGCGCCTCGCGGTATCCGTAGAGCGGAAAGAGGTCGCGCGCGGCCTGCTCCACCAGGTGGTAGTGGCCGATCCGCACCCAGGGATCGTCGTCCTTGACGTAGGTGTCGATGGGCAGCACGTCCCGCGTGCCCTTCACCCCGCGGATCTTCTGGCTCATTCGAGCGCCTCGCCCAGCTTCACCGGCAGCCCCGGCTGGAGGCGGCCGGCGAGCTTCACGCCGGGCGCGAAGAGCAGCACGACGGTCGAGCCCATCTCGAACACCGCCAGCTCCGCCCCCTTCTCCACCCGCACCGGCCTTTCGTACATCACGCGCGCGGGCCTGCGGGTGCGCCTCGCGTTGGTGATCACGTCGTCGTAGAGCGCGCGGATGCGGCCAACGTTGGTCGCGCCCACCGCCACCACGCCGCAGGCGCCGCGCGGCGTGCGCAGGAAGGTGGTGAGGCGCTCGTTGACGCAGAAGAGCTTCTCCACGGTGCGCACGCCGGTGGGGTTCACCGGCCAGAGCTGCCCGGGCATGTTGACGTACCCCGCGATCTCTCCCGAGAGCGGCGCGTGGATGCGGTGATAGTTGTACGGCGCCAGATAGATGGTGCAGAAGACGCCGCCTTCGAACTGGCGCGCATCCTCCTCCGCGCGCGGCCCGCCGATCAGCTCGGCCAGCGTGTAGTGCTTGCCCTTGGCCTGGTAGAGGCGGGAGGCGACGATGTCGCCCAGCTCCCCCACCGTGCCGTCCACCGGCGATACGGGCAAGAGCTCTCCCGGAGCGATGGCGCGCGCGCCGGGCCTGAGCCGTCGGGTGAAGAACTCGGTGAAGGTCGGGTACTCGTCGATGGGCCGCTCCGCCTCGCTCTCGTCCACGCCGTACTTCTTCGCGAAGGCGCGGATCACCGCGCGAAGCACCGGTTTCGGCGCGCTCATCCTGCAGGCGGCCCCCACCGCGCGAGAGAGCGTGTTCTTGGGCAGCAGGCGCAAAAGCGTGTACGACAGCTCCGGCATCGGGCTGCGTTGTCTAGCAGGGAGCGCAGCGGAACGCTATTGCGGTTGTCCCTCGGCGGGAGGGGGCGTGGCGCCGGGCTGGGGCGCGCCGGGAATGACGATCCGGTACTCGGGCTCGCCCGCATCCTGGCTCTGCGCGGGAGGCGCGGCGCGCGGGCGGGCGGCCGCTGCCGGCGCTCCGGCGTCCGGCGCGGCGGCGGGTCGCGGCGGCTCGGGCGGACGCGGATCGGGAATGCGCCGGTAGATCTTTCCCTCCGAGACGAGCACGGCCTGGCCCGCCATTCCCGGCAGCTTGTTCCTGCAGGCTTCGGAGGGGGCGAGCCGGTACACGGTGCCGGTCTTGCCCGTGACCTGCTCGTTGAAGGGCTCGTTGTCCACCAGGCACCCGCCGGTCTGCGTGTTCAACTCGGCGATGGAGGCGCCGGGGCCGTACGGATCCTGCTCGGTGGGGGTCCCTGCGTCCTCCGCGTTGGCGGCGAGGACGGCCTGGGGATCGATGCTCACCCTTGCCGCGGGAGCCGTGGCCGCCGAGGAGAGCTTCTCCCGCTCGGCCCGCTCTTTCGCCAGCGCCTCGCGCCCGTGCTCGATGGCGCCGAGCATGGTCTTCGCCGCCCCCGCGTCGACGGAGCGGCCATCCACCTTGCGGAGCAGCGCCACCACCTCGTCCATGCGCGGATCGCCGTAGGCGTCGTCGAGCTGGGTGGCATAGAGCTGCTGATAGAGCGCGGCAGCCCGCTGATAGTTCTCGTCCGGCCCGGTGGTCCTGTGGCAGGCCGCGAAGGCCAGGGAGACGAGGCAAAGGGCGGCGCGCCGGGACAAGGCTCCTCCTGTGGAATCGACGACGCGGCGACGCTAGCACGCCGGCGCGGGCGCGGCAGGTTTCCGGACGCGGTTCAGAAACGCGTCTGCACGCCCACGGAATCCGTGTGCAGGTCCCACCACAGAAGACCACCTCCGGCGGCGGCGAGCACCGCGGCCGCCACGTAGAAGCCGCGCGCCAGGTTGGTGTCGCGATCGACGTCGGCGAAGGCGGCCGCGTCGCGGGGCTGGAGCTGGTTGGTCGAGGCGCGGCGGTTCAGGTCCGATGCGGTCGAGTAGGCGCGCGAATGGAAGGCGATGCCCACCACCGCGCTGGCGACCCCCGCGCCTAGCGCGCCGATGGCCGCCGGCCGCAGCCAGGCAGGCTTTCGCGGCGCCTCCAGCGCCACGCCCGCGGGCAGCGCCGCGGCCGGGACCCCCACCACCGGCGCCGCGCCCATCTCCAGCCTCGCCTCGGTGGTGCGGCCGAAACGGACCTCCACGAACGAGCTGATTTCCGACTGCTTGTCCTTCACCCGCACCACGTGCTGGCCGGGAACGAGGCCCGAGAGCGGCTGGGCGAGCGGCAGCGTGCCCGCCGGACGGCCGTCGACGAAGACCAGCGCCCCCTGCGCGCCCGGCACCTCCACCCGCAACGACCCGACGAAGCGCGCGGGCGCGAGCAGCTGGACGGCCGCCTCGCGCATGGTCTCGATCAGCGCGTTCTGCGAGCCGCTGACCGGCAGGGTCGAGCGCCGCAGCTCCTGGCCGTTCTTCGCGTCGAGGAGCTTGAGATCGATCATGAACGACTCGCCCAGCTGGCTGGTGGTGCCGACGATCAGCTGGCGCGCGCCCGCGTGCAGCGCGGCAGCGGCGGCGCAGGGAATCCGCGCCTCGCAATCGGGCTCGCGGCGCAGCGCCGCGGCCACCTCCTTCTCCGGCGCGAGCCGCGCCTCGGCGAGCTGCGAGAGCTCGTTGCGCAGCGTCACTTCGAGCGCGTGCACCATGTCCGCGGGAGCGCCGAGCGGGTGCAGCGGCAACAGCGCCACCAGCGGGGGCGGCGCCGCGGTGGCGAGAACGGCCGATGCGAGCGCTGCCCACATGGGCTCATCCTCCCATTCCGGCGCCGGCGCGCCCAAGAAAATTGCGGTACTGCACCCAGCATCCTGCACTACACTCGCAGGTGCAATGTGCCGCCTCTTCGGCTGCCGCTCCCGAGAGCCCGGGGCCGTTTCGCACGAGCTCTTTCACGGCGCCAACGCCCTGCGGGTGCAGAGCCGCGAACACCCGGACGGCTGGGGACTGGCCTGGTACGAGAGCAGCGCGCCGCGGGTGGTGCGCAGTCTCACTCCCGCCCACGGCGACGCAGAGTTCGAGCGCCTCTCCCGCTTCGTGAGCGCGCACACCGTGCTCGCCCACGTGCGCAAGGCGAGCGTGGGCCGGGTGGCCGCGGAGAACACCCATCCCTTCCAGCGCGGCCGCTGGCTCTTCGCCCACAACGGCACCCTGCCGGAATGGGAGCGCAGGCGGGGGCCGCTGGAGGATCTCATCCATCCCTCGCTGCGCGCCGAGCTGCGCGGCGACACCGACAGCGAGCGCTGCTTCCTGCTCTTCCTTTCGCGGCTGCGCCGCCTCTGCAGCGTCGACCGGGCCGACGTGGGCTCCGCCGCGGCCGCGCTGGCGGAGACGGTGGCGCTGGTGCGCGAGATCTTCGAGGCAGGCGGCGGCACGGCCAGCACCACCTTCCTCGCCACCGATGGGCGGCTGCTGCTCGCCTGCAGGCGCGGGCGCACGCTCTTCCTCTCCTCGCCGGCGCCCGACCGTGAGGGCCGCTGCGCCTACGTGGCGGTGGCGAGCGAGGATCCGGGCGAGCCGCCTCCGGGAGGACGGCACGCGTGGCGGCTCCTGCCGGACGAGGCGCTGGTGGCGGTGGACTGCGACCTGCGCCTCAAGGTCACTTCGCTCTTGCCGCAGTAGCCTCGTCGAGCGCGCGCAGCAGCCGCTCACCCTGCGGTCCGGTGGCGCGCAGCCGCGCCTGCCGCGCGTCGGGACCGGCGTGGTCGAGCGCGATCTCGAGGCGATCGGGAGGGAGCGCCGCCCCGGCGCGCTCCGCCCACTCGCAGAGCGTGGCCGCGGGCTCCGCCAGCAGATCGTCGAAGCCCAGCGCGAACAGATCGGCCGGCCCCGAGAGGCGGTAGAGATCGATGTGCTGGAGCGGCACCGGCCCGCGGTACAGGTTCACCAGCGCGAAGGTGGGAGAGCTCGCGGGTTCTGCGCCCGCTCCCTGCGCCGCCGCCTTGACCAGCAGGGTCTTCCCTGCGCCCAGATCGCCGGTGAGAGCGACGAAATCTCCCGGCCGCAGCGCGGCGCCGAGCTTGCGCCCGAGCGCGCGCGTGGCGGCGGGGCCCTTCAGCGGCAGCTCGCGCGTCATCGCTGCCAGCGCCGGAAGAGCCGCGGCAGCCCGGTGCGGACGATGTCGGTTGCGACCAGCGGTGTCTCGCCGATCTCGCCGGCCGCCAGGTCGCCCGCCATCGCGTGGAGGAAGACCGCGAGCCGGGCTCGCTCGGCCGTGCCGCCCACCCCGCCGCGGCGGGCGAAGAGCGCTGCGGCGATGCCGGTGAGGACGTCGCCCGCGCCGGCGGTGGCCATCCCCGGATTGCCCGCGGCGCAGACGGCGGTGGCGCCTCCCGGATCGGCCACCACGCTGTGCGCGCCCTTGAGCACGAACGAGGCGCCGAAGCGCTGCGCCGCGCGGGCTGCGGCATCGAGGCGATCGGCGAGGACCCGCTCGGTCTCCTCGCCGGTGAGCCGCGCGAACTCGCCGGGATGCGGGGTGAAGAGCGGGCGGGTCGGCGCCTTCGCCACCCACTCCGCGATGCGCTCGCGGTGACCGGCCAGGGCGTTGAGCGCGTCGGCGTCCAGCACCGCCGCCTCCGCCGCGGCGAGAAGCTCGCCGATCAACGGTCCGGTGCCCGGGCCGCGCGGGATGCCGGGACCGATGGCCAGCGCGCTCTTTCCCTCGAGCGCACCGAGGAGCGCGGGCAGGTCCGCAGGCGAGAGCGGCCCCTCGCCCGGGAGCGGAACGAACATGGCCTCGGGAAGCCCGTGCAGGGCCGCGGCCACTTCGGGGCGCGCGGCCAGGGTGACGACCCCCACCCCACAGCGCAGCGCCGCCTCGCACACCAGCGCCGCGGCGCCGCTCTTGCCCGCAGAGCCGGCCACCACCAGCGCATGGCCGAAGTCGTTCTTGTGGGTGTTGCGCGGCCGCGGCGGAAACCGCTCCTTCGCCCACTCCTCGTCGATCAGCTCGCAGGGCGGGCCGGAGAGCTTCTGCTCCAGCGCGCGGGGAATGCCGATGGGCGCCACCTCGATGCGGCCGGCGCACTCCGCGCCGGGGTGCAGATAGAGGCCCCGCTTGGGGGCATGCAGGGTGACGGTGAGGTCCGCCTTCGCCACGTGCACCGGGTAGACATGGCCGTTGTCGGCGTCCACGCCGCTCGGCACGTCCACCGAGACGAGCTTCGCGCCGCGCTCCCGCGCAGCGTTCATGGTGCGGATGGCCTCGGCCTCGCGGCCTTCGGGCGGCCGGGCCAGCCCGCTGCCGAACACCGCGTCCACCACCACGATGCCGGGGCCGCCGCGCATCGCGCTCCGCGCCGCCTCGCCGCCGGTGGCGAGCCACGCCCTGGCCGCCAGCGCGGCATCGCCCTTCAGCGTCTCCGGGGATCGCGTATACCAGCCATAGACGTCGCAGGTGTCGTGGAGCAGGCGCGCGGCGACCGACCCGTCGCCTCCGTTGTTCCCCGGACCGCAGAAGACCACCACCTTGCGCGGCTGCAACGCCGCAACCGCCCGGGCCACCGCCGCCCCTGCGCTCTCCATCAGGACCCGCGCGGGCAGCTCCGCCTCCGCCGCCGCAAGCCGGTCCAGCTCGCGCTGCTCGGCGGCGGTGAGGAGTCTCATCCGATCAGCTCCTTCATGTCGCGGACCGCCTGCGCGATCCCGACGAGCACTGCCCGGCAGACGATGGCGTAGCCGATGTTCAGCTCGGTGATCTCCTCAATCTCGGCCACCGCGCGCACGTTCCAGTAGTCGAGCCCGTGGCCGGCGGCCACGCGCAATCCCAGCCGCGACGCCGCCCTGGCCGCCTCCACCACCCGCGCCAGCTCCCGCGCCCGCTCCTGCGGGTTGCGCGCGTCGCAGTACCGGCCGGTGTGCAGCTCCACCGCCTGCGCGTCGGCGCGGTGGCTGGCCTTCACCTGCTCCAGGTCCGGGTCGACGAAGAGCGAGACCTCGACGCCCGCGTCGCGGAGCGCGCGAGCCACCCTGCGCACCTCCTCGCGGTTGGTGATCACGTCCAGCCCGCCCTCGGTGGTCAGCTCCTCGCGCCGCTCCGGCACGAGCGTGGCAGTGTCCGGCCGGTGCTGCAGCGCCAGCTCCAGAATCGGCTGCACCGCCGCCATCTCGAGATTCAGCGTGCCGTTCACGGTCTTGCGCAGGAGCTCGAGATCGCGATCGTTCACGTGCCGGCGATCCTCGCGCACGTGCAGCGTGATCTGGTCGGCGCCCCCCAGTTCGGCCATCGCCGCGGCGGCCACCGGATCGGGATAGCGCCCGTTCCGCGCCTGCCGCAGCGTCGCCACGTGATCGATGTTCACCCCGAGCCGCATGGGCCGGAAGTGTAGCAGGTTCGGGAGGGCCCTTGGACCCGCACCTTCAACCGCTCTACGCGCCGATCGCCTTCTTCAGCTCGCCGAGGATCTGCGCCGCGTAGCTGTCGATGCTCTTCTGCTCCGGCCCCTCCACCAGCACGCGCACCTTGGGCTCGGTGCCGCTGTAGCGCACCAGCACGCGACCGTTCGCTCCCAGCTTCTTCTCGGCGTCGCGGATGGCGCGCATCACCCCGGGGAGCGAGCCCAGCTCCGGCTTGCTCTTCACCACCAGCCCGAGCTGCGCCTGCGGGAACACCTCCATGCAGCGGGCCAGCTCGGAGACCGGCTTGCCGCTCTCCACCATCACCGAGAGCAGCGAGAGCGCCGCCACGGTGCCGTCGCCGGTGGTGGCATGATCGAGGAAGACCAGGTGCCCGCTCTGCTCGCCGCCGAAGCTGTATCCGCTGCGACGCAGCTCCTCCACCACGTAGCGGTCGCCGACGCGGGTGCGCACCACCCGCCCGCCCGCCCTGGCGATGCACTGGTCGAGGCCCATGTTGCTCATCACCGTGGCGACCAGCGTCTTCTTCGGCAGCGCGCGGCGGCGGATCAGGTCGAGCCCGCAGATGGCCATCACCGCGTCGCCGTCCACCACGTTGCCGTGCTCGTCGGAGACGATGAGGCGGTCCGCGTCACCGTCCAGGGCGATGCCCAGGTTGGCGGAGGTCTTCTTCACCACCCTGCACATCGTCTCGGGGTGCAGCGCGCCGAAGCCGCGGTTGATGTTCTTTCCGTCGGGCGTGTTGCCGATGACGATCACCTTCGCGCCCAGCTCCTCGAGGACGGCCGGCGCCACCCGGTAGGCGGCGCCGTGCGCGCAGTCCACCACCACGGTGAGGCCCTCGAGCGTCAGGTGCTTGGGGAAGGTGTTCTTGGCGTAGACGATGTAGCGCCCCGCGGCGTCGTCGATCCGGAACGCCTTTCCGATGCTGGTCGCGGTGGGCCGCAGGTGGTGCAGCTTGTCGTTGGCGATCAGGTCCTCGATGTCCGCCTCGACCTCATCGGGCAGCTTGAACCCGTCGGCGCTGAAGAACTTGATGCCGTTGTCCTGGTAGGGGTTGTGCGAGGCGCTGATCACGGCGCCGGCGTCGGCGCGCATCGAGGTGGTGAGGTTGGAGATGGCCGGCGTGGGCAGGGGCCCGCAGAGCAGCACGTCCACGCCCATGCTGCAGAGGCCCGAGGCGAGCGCGGTCTCGAGCATGTACCCGGAGACGCGGGTGTCCTTGCCGATGACCACGCGATGGCGATGGCTGCCGCGCTTGATCTGGTAGGCGAGCGCGCGGCCGAGCTGGAGCATCAGCTCGCCGGTCATCGGATAGACGTTCGCCACACCGCGGATTCCGTCGGTGCCGAACAGCTTGCGGGCGGGCTCGATGGGTCTTTCTGCCAAGCGGACGGCCATGTTGGATGCTCCGGCGATGGGAAGCAAATCTTGGTGCCTGGATGGCCAGGCGGCAAGCCACCGGCCGGCCGTCAGCCAACTGACGTACGGATGGCGTCGGCCACGGCCAGCGCCTCCCGGGTGGCCGCCACGTCATGAACACGCACCAGGGCGCTCCCATTCAGGGCCGCGGCCACGGCCGCCCCCACGCTCCCGAAGAGCCGGTCGGGAGCTGCCTTCCCGGTGGCCACCCCGATGAAGGCCTTGCGGGAAGCGCCGGTCAGGAGCGGCCGGCCGAGCTGGGCGAGCTCGCGCAGGCGCCGCAGCAGGACCAGGTTGTGGACGCCCGTCTTGGCGAACCCGAGGCCGGGATCGAGCGCGATCCTCTCCAGCGGGATGCCGCCCTCCTGCGCGCGACCCAGCGCCTCCGCCAGCTCCGCCAGCACCTCGCCGTGCAGGTCGGTGTAGGTGGCGCGGGCCTGCATGTCGGCGGGAGTGCCGCGCATGTGCATCAGGCAGAACGCCGCGCCCGCCGCCGCCCTGGGCAGCTCGCGATCGCGCGCCAACCCGGAGACGTCGTTGACGATGGAGGCGCCGGCGTCGAGCGCCGCCACGGCCACCGACGCCCGGGTGGTGTCGACGCTGATGGGCACCTGCGTCCTCTTCGCCAGCTCGCGGATCACCGGGACCACCCGCGCCCGCTCCTCGCGCTCGTCCACCGGCGCAGCGCCGGGGCGGGTGGATTCGCCGCCCACGTCGAGGATGTCGGCGCCTTCCTCGGCGAGGCGCAGCCCGTGCGCCAGCGGGTCGTAGCGGCCGCCGTCGGAGAACGAGTCGGGAGTGGCGTTGACGATGGCCATCACGGCGGTGCGCGCAGGCAGCGTGCCGCGAGGCAGCTTCCAGGCGCTCGCGCGGGGAGGGCTCTCGACCTTCGCGGCGCGTTCCCCGAGCCCGGCCGCGGCAGCGCCCGCTGCGCCCGTGATGCCGCGCGCAGCCAGGCCGAGCTGCGAAAGGCTCCCCAGGGCGAGGAAGGCCGTCCTCCCCTCCAGCACGCGGAGCCCCGCGCTCTTCAGCCCCTGCGCCAGCGCCGCGTCTTCCAGCCCGAGCAGCGCCGCCCAGCCGCGAAGGCTGCCGTCCTGCACAGGCCCCCCGGCGGCGGCGCACGCCTGCAGCGAGTCCGCCTCGCACTGGATTTCCAGCAACCGCATCGGCGGCACTCTAGCAGGGCACTACGCGAGCCGGAGGACGGCGATCATCAGCGCCGCCGTCAGCGCGCCCGCGATCATCAGGGTCCAGCCGGCCCGGGTCATCTGCTTCATCGAGGGCGGGCGCAGCGCGATGAAGAGCGAGGCCAGGAAGACGGGGAGGTCGGCGAGCACGAGGTCGCGCGGCAGCTCGCCCGCCGCGGCGAGCACCGCCGCGATGGCGACGGCAAGGACGGTCCCGGCGATGCGCAGGGCAGGAGACTCCTGCCGCTGCTTGTGCTCGACGATGGCGGAGCGGACCGGAAACACCGCCGCCGCGAACGCGAAGAGCCAGGCTCCCCAGAGCGAAACGGCAAGGGGCCAGCTCACGCCGTCCGCCACCGCCACGGGAAGGCCGGCGGAGGTCATCGCCGCAGCGGCCAGCATCTCCCCGGGCAGCGTCTTCTCGACGCGCAGCGCGACCGAAAGCGTGAGCAGTCCGCCCAGGGCAGCCGCCACCGCGGCGGCCAGCCTCGCCGGCCCCGGAGCAAGCCACACTCCCGACGCTCCCAGGGCCCCACCGATCGCGAGCGCGGCGGCGAGCCTGCGCCGCGCGCGCGGACCGTCCTCGTCCCTGGCGCGCTGCCCGCGCCGGCCGAAGGCCACCAGCGCCGGCTCGTGCGCGAGGAAGAGCGCTACCGCCGAGGCGGCGAAGAGCGCTCCCGGAAGCCGTGGAGCCGCCACGCACAGGGCGGTCAGGAGGGGAAAGCCGAGCTGGCCGTAAGCCCCGTGTTCACGCGGCGCGAGCGATCGCACGGGCGCAAGTGTAAACTCCGGCCATGAACGACGCCGCCTTCATCCAGGCGCTCGAGTCGGGCACGCTGCCGGCCCACGAGATGAACCATGCCGCTCACCTGCGGCTGGCGCTGGTGTTCCGCGGCGAGCCCTCGCGAGCGCGGGAAGTGCTGCTCACGTACATCGGCAAGGTGGGCGCGCAGGTGAAGTACAACGAGACGCTCACCTGGTTCTGGCTGCGCGCCGTGAACGCGCACCAGGGCGCCACGGTGAAGGAGCTCCTGCGCACTCCCCTCGCCGACACCAACCTGCCGCTGCGGCACTGGTCGCCCGAGCTGCTCTGGTCCGACGCCGCCCGCACCGGCTGGGTGGAACCGGATCTGAAGGCGCTGCCCTTCTAAATTCTAAATGGGGACACCCTACTTAATTCGGGTCCTTCCGCGACCTTCTCGGGGCGGCACGGCGAATTAAGTAGGGTGTCCCCATTTAGCCCCTCTAGGCCTTGCCGGCTTCCGGCTTGGGCACCGACGCGGTCAGCCCGCCCAGCGCGTCGAGGATCTTCGACTTCTCCTTCACCTCGGGGCGCTTCACCTCGGGCGGCTTCTGCGGCGTCGAGACGGGCTTGCTCCGGTTCAACGTCCCGCCCTGCATCAGGAGCGTGACCTCGGAGCCGTCCAGCGTCTCCCATTCCAGCAGCGCCAGCGCGATGCGCTCCAGCGCCGGCTTCTGCTCCATCAGGAGCTGCTTTGCGCGCGCGTACTGCGAGGTGACGATGTGGCGGACCTCGGAGTCGATGTCGATGGCGGTGGCCTCGGAGAAGTTGCGCTGGCGCGAGGCGAACTCGCGGCCGAGGAACACCTCGCCCTCCTCCTCGCCGAAGGCGAGCGGCCCGAGCTTGTCGCTCATGCCCCACTCGCACACCATGCTGTGGGCGAACTTGGTGGCATGCTCGATGTCGCTCTTGGCTCCCGAGGTGATCTCGTTGAACTGCAGCTCCTCGGCGATGCGCCCGCCCATGGCCATGGCGATGCGGTCGAGGACGGCGTTCTTGTTCCAGTTCAGCCGGTCTTCCTTGGGCAGCATCTGGGTCAGGCCCAGCGCTGGTCCGCGCGGAATGATGGTGACCTTGTGCACCGGATCGCACTCCGGGACCAGCAGCGCCACCAGCGCGTGCCCCGCCTCATGCCAGGCGGTGATCGCCTTGTCCTTCTCGCTGATGATCATGCTGCGCCGCTCGGCGCCCATCATCACCTTGTCCTTGGCGAACTCGAAGTCGCGGTTGTCGAGGCGCTCCTTGTTCCCCCGCGCGGCGATCAGGGCGGCCTCGTTCACCAGGTTCTCGAGGTCCGCGCCGGAGAAGCCGGGCGTCCCGCGGGCGATGGCGTCGAGGTCCACCTCCGGCGAGAGCGGCGTCTTGCGGGTGTGCACCTTGAGGATGCCTTCGCGGCCCTTCACGTCCGGGCGCGGCACCACGATGCGGCGGTCGAAGCGGCCGGGGCGCAAGAGCGCCGGGTCGAGCACGTCGGGCCGGTTGGTCGCCGCGATGAGGATCACGCCTTCGTTGGACTCGAAACCGTCCATCTCGACGAGCAGTTGGTTGAGCGTCTGCTCGCGCTCGTCGTGCCCTCCGCCCAGGCCCGCGCCGCGGTGGCGGCCCACGGCGTCGATCTCGTCGATGAAGATGATGCAGGGCGCGTGCTTCTTGCCCTGCTCGAAGAGGTCGCGCACGCGGCTCGCGCCCACGCCCACGAACATCTCGACGAAGTCCGAGCCGGAGATGGAGAAGAAGGGCACGCCGGCCTCGCCGGCGATGGCGCGGGCGAGCAGCGTCTTGCCCGTTCCCGGCGAGCCCATCAGGAGCACGCCCTTGGGGATGCGGCCGCCGAGCTTGGTGAACTTCTTCGGGTCCTTGAGGAACTGGATGATCTCCTCCAGCTCGTCCTTGGCCTCGTCGATGCCCGCCACGTCGGAGAAGGTGACCTTGTTGTGGTTCTCGGTCAGGAGCTTCGCCTTCGACTTGCCGAAGCTCATCGCCTTGCCGCCGCCCGCCTGGAGCTGGCGCATGAGGAAGACGAAGAGGATGCAGAGCACGGCCAGCGGCATCCAGGAGACGAGGAACTGCGCCCAGAGCGACTGCGAATCCTCGTTCTCGAACTTCAGGGCGACGCCCTTGGCGCGCATCCGCTCGAGGAGCTGGCTGTCGAGCGGCGAGACGGTGCGGAACTCCTGCCGGTTCTTGAACTGGCCCTGGAGCTTGTTGCCCTTCACGGTGGTGGTGGAGACGTCGCCCCGATCCACGGCCGCATAGAACTCGCTCGCGTCGATCTCCTTGGGCTCGGGCGCCTTGCCGCGGGAGAAGATCGAATAGAACGAGAAGAAGAGCAGGATCAGGACCGCCCAGAGAAAGAAGGTCTTGTACGACTGTCTCACCGTGGCTCCTCGTCAGGCCCTTCTACCATCGTAGCAGAATGGGATTCGGGCCGCCGCCTGCATGCTAACGGTCCGTCCGGAGGCTTCATTTCCGGGCCGATGCAAAAGGTCGCGCCCGCCGGTGAACGGCATGCCGCGCCGGGGCGCAGCCCCTCCACCCAGAACAGCCGTCCCTTGCAGTCGGTGAGCACCGCGAGCCGGGTGCGCTCCTCGCGGGGGATGTGCGCGTCGATCCACAGATCGGACACCTTCTTGCTGCGTCCTCCTGCGGGCCGGAACCGGTCGCCGGGCCGCTGGCCCCGCAGCGTCCAGGGAAAGGGCGCCTCTGTCAGATCCACGCGGGTCCCCTCCGCATCGCCGGGCGCTACGTGCAGCGCGCGACGGCCCCAAGCGTAATCGCCCGGGCCGGGAACCGCCACCGCGGCGCCCGCCTCCTCGACCGGGCGCGCCCCCCGGCGCTCGAAGGTCACTCGCGCGCGCCCGCCCGGCAGATCCACGCTTCCGCCCTGCTCCAGCAGCCGGAGCAGCGCCTCGATGTGCGGCCGCTCGGGGCGCAGTCCGGCATCGGCCGCCTGGGCCAGGAGCGCCCTCCGCTGCAGCGCCGGGTGCAGGTGCGCACCCGAGGCGGCGAGCCCGGTGAGCAGCGCATCCTCCTCTGCGAAGGTGGCCGCCGCCGCGCAGAGCGCCTCCTCGAGCCGCGGGTTCAATGCCACGAGCGCCGGCCAGAGCGCCCGAAGCTGCGCGCGGGCCCGGGCCGGATCGAGGTTGTGCGGATCGTCGAGAGGATGGATGCCCCGGGCGGCGCAGTAGGCCTCGGTGGCGGCGCGGGTCACGTCGAGGAGCGGACGCACCAACTCCACACCCTTCAGGAGCGGGCGCGTGCGGCGGATGCCGGACAACGCCCCGGGACCGGCGCCGCGGAACAACCGGAGCAGCAGCGTCTCGGCCTGATCCCGCCGGGTGTGGGCGGTGGCGACCACCGGCGCGGACGCCTGTACGGCCAGCTGCCCCAGCGCCGCATATCGCGCCTCGCGGGCCGCCGCCTCCAGCCCGAGCTCCCGGATGTTCAAAAATTGGATTCTCAAGGTCAGAAATGGAACGCCCAGCCGGCGCGCCAGGTCGCGCACGCGATCGGCGTCCGACGCGGAATCGGGCCGCAGTCCGTGATCGACGTGCCCGATGACACAGCGCAGGCCCAGGCGCTCCGAAGCCGCCGCCAGCGCCGACGAATCCGCGCCCCCCGAGCAGGCGACCAGGACCCTGGCGTCCCTGGGCAAGCCGCTGGCGACCGCTTGTTCGACGGTGTCCGCCAAAGTTCCCACCCGCTCAGTGTATCCCCCATCCGTAAGCGATCCGGCTGGGCCACTTGCGGATGGAGTGTTGAGAACCCAATTTTACCCAGCCAAAAGGGGGCATCGGGTCGGCAGAGGGAACATCCAGACAAGACATCAGGTTCTGAGCGGTGACGCGGCCCCGGCCGCGGACATGATTTGAAGGTGAGCCTGGGGGTCCCCCCCTCCCCCTCCAGGCTCGTGGGCTGGCCCGGCGAACGCTGTGGCCAGCCTTTTTTTTGGAATGCCGGAGGGTTGTCCGCGCGCGGGAGGGCTACTCGGGATCCAGCTCGCAGACGCAGTTCAGGAAGGTGGTCCGCCTGCGCAGGAGGATGGCGACGCAGCAGCGCAGCCAGGCGGCGGTCCCGAATTCCCGGACGATGATGCCTGGGTGCCGAAGCACGTCCCGGGTCGTGATTACGCCGCAGATCGACATCGCCTCTCCTTCGTGCACCGTCTGCTTCCTGCCCTTTGCGACATCCATGCCAGCAATCCCCCCGTTCAGCACCCCTGCGGCGAGGGTGCAAAATGGTGGACACCCCACACGGCACAGATGAGTCACCAAAGGACGCGCGCCGTTACCGCAACGCACCGCGGCGTGCAAGTTCTGACCTCGGCTGCGACAATTCGACGCACGAAATGCGCGAGAAGCCTGAGGTGAGTGCGTTCGGTTACTTGACCCCGGTGTCAGCGACGTCTAGACACAGGGAACCGTTGTGGGAGCCCTTTCCTGGGCTCGCTCGCCGGCGGAGGATTTGATGGCAGGTACCGACAAACGGAAGCAGAGCCTCTACTTCCCCGAGGACATGCTGCGCGAGATCCAGGAGGAGGCCAACCGCCAGGACCGGTCGCTCTCGTGGATCGTCCAGCAAGCCTGGAAGATCGCGCGCAACGAGATCATGCGGTTCCCCTCGGTCAACGACGTCATCGGCGGCGAGCGTCCGCCCGAGGGGCAGGGATAATCCATGTCGGCCAACGACGCGCGCAAGCAGAGCCTGTACTTTCCCGAAGACATGCTCAGCGAGATCCAGTCGCAGGCTCAGCGGCTCGACCGGTCGCTCTCGTGGGTGGTCCAGCAAGCCTGGAAGATCGCGAAGACCGAGCTTCGCAAGGTCCCGTCGCCGAACGACATGCTCGACGACGACCCGGCAGCCAGCAGGCCCTAGGGTTCTCTCTCTCGCAGTCGTCTTTCCGGGCCCGGGGCGAAAGAGCGCCCCGGGCCTTTTCGTTCAGCGGGGCAGCCAGGGCTTCCCGGCTACCGTTCACGTGGGATGCGGCCGCCCTACGGCGAGATCTGGACCGCAACTCCCTGCGTCTGCAAGAGCGACTTGGTACCCGTGGGAGTGGCCTGCGCCGCGCCGGCGTCGAGGAGGGCGGGCTGCAACTCGTTGGGCACGCGCCACACCTGCCTGGCGAGCGACGTGACCACGACGGAGTAGCGCCCCGGAACCAACGGCACCGGCGTCAGGGGCTCGTTGGGATTGAGCAGGTTCGCCTTCGCCGATCCGTTCTGGACGTTCACTGCCACGACGCCGGTGACCGGCTGCACTGCCCCGCTGCAGCTCCCGGCGGGGAACTGGGCCTGATCCACCGATGCCGGAACGATGGTCGCCTTGCCATTCGCGTCGAGATCCGGGACGAGCCCGGCGGCGTCCAGCACCTTGATCAGCGTGACCGAGAGCGAGCTGGCCTGCGGAGTGCCGGTGCCGTCGCAGGCGAGGACGAACATCCCGGCGCTGTCGGGACGCAGCGCGCCCACGCCGCTGCCGAGCACGGCGGCGGCCTTGATGTGCAGCACCGGGCTGGCGCCCACCGCCACCGCGGCGTCCGAGGTGAAGGCTGCGCCCGCCGCATCCACGATCTGGAAGCTCGGCCGCTGCGGCAGCGTGCTCGCGGCGGTGAGGTTGGTGCTGGTCGCAAGTGACGTCCCCACGGTCTTTCCCTGCGGCGCTGCGACCAGGCTGCCCGCGCCGGGAGCGATGGCGAAGAGTCCGGGCGAGACGGCGAAGTCGCCCCGCGTGTCCACGATGGCCGTCACCACGTAGTCGCCGGCGGGGAGATCCGGCAGCACGTAATCGACCTTGCCCGCCTGGAACTCGGCGCCGAGGTGGAAGTCCGCCGAGACGGGCAGCCCGAACGGAGGCAGCGCGGTGGCCTTGTACGCGAACACGTAGGCGGCGACCGGGGCTGCCGCGCCGCCGATGGTGAGCGATCCGGAGATGCCGCCGGTGAAGACCTGGTGGGCAGGCAGGCCCACCTGGAAGGCCTGGCTCTGCGACTGGGTCTGCACCGTGCCCGCCGCGCAGGTGGTGGAGCCGGCCGCGCAGACGACGCTCGGGTCGAGGGCCAGGGTGCCCGCCTCGTTGGGGATCTGCCACACCTGCCCGGTCTGCGAGACCAGCACGATCTTGTACGAGCCGGGCTGCAGCGAAGGCAGGCGCTGCGGAGGCGAAAGCGCGGTGGACGCGTCGAGCAGCGAGGGGCGCACCACGATGCTCAGCTTGTCGGTGAGCACCGGAGCGACGCCGGTGGGCGTCTGCGGCTGCAGCGCGGGAAGGAACGGCGTGGGATCCACCGCGGCGGGAATGATCTCCGTGACCGTCTGGTGCAGGTCGGGAGAGATGAACTGCGTCAGGCCGGACGGATCGGCGGGATCGAGCCGCACCAGGAATGCGCGCGGCCAGACGTCGGGCAATCCGTCATGGTCCGCGTCGACGGGCGACCCGCCCGAGTCGCGCACCAGTTGCACCGCGAAGTGCGGCGCGGGAGCCTGGCCGGCGGGAAACGCCAGCGGCTTTGAACGGAGGTTGAAGCGGACCGGCGTCACCTGGTCGGCCGGCATCTGCGCTGGCGTGGCGGGATCGATCTCGAACGCCGGCGGGTCGAGGGGCACGCGCACCGCCAGCGTGACGTCCTTGCCCGTCACCGCCCCGCTCACCGCGATCGACGCCGGCTGCGTGGAGCCGGCGGCCAGCACCGCGCCCACCAGATCGCCCCGGGTGGGCGTCATCAGAATGCTCAGCGGCGAGAAGTTCCCGTCCACGTCGTCGAGCGCCTGGACGACGTAGTTGCCCGCCGGCAGGCCGGCGAGCTTGTATGAAGCCCGGAAGCCCTGGGTCGTGCGCTGCACCGCAGCCGCCGGGATGGCCTGCACCCGTACCGGGAGCGCGGCGCCGACGGGAGGAGGCGGGTTGAAGGGATCGTCCCGGTACGCCTGCACGATGATGTTGCCGCTCCTGGTGGTGGTGTCGCCCTGCCACACCACGTCGCCCGAGATGCTGCCGGGCGGGGGCGCGGCGCCGGGCGCGAAGGTCACGCTCTGCACCTGCGAGGGGGAAAAGTACGCCGGGCCCAACGAGGGATCGCCGAGCTGGTTCGGCACGGTCCACACCTGCCCGCTCTTCTCGATGACGACCACCTGGTAGGCGCCGGGGGGAATGGCGGGCAGCGGCTTGAGGCCGGGGTCGACCGCGAGCGGCTGGACCAGCACGTCGAGCTGGTCCTGCGCCATCGGCACCGCGCCCGCGGCCAGGTTCACCAGCGCGGGCAGCACCGGAGTCGAAACCACGCGGCAGGGAACGATGGCGGCAGCGGCGGCATCCACCGGCACCGGCTTGCCCTGCGCATCGAGCCCCGAGAACTGCCGCAGGATCACGCGGGGAAAAACGTCGTCGAGGCCGTCGCTGAAGCTGCTCTGCCGCTTGCCCTGCGCGTCGCGGTCCAGTTCCAGCCCGAAGTGGGCGTTGGAGAAGGAAGCGCCCTTCGCGCCCAGGCTGGCGATGCGCAGGCGCAGACGCGCAGGCCGGTCCATGGTTGCGCTCAACGTCTGCGAGCCGCCCGCCAGCTCGAACGAAGGCGGGTCGTAGGGCACCGTCTGCGTCAGCGCCACGCTCACGCCGGAGACGGCCTGTCCCGGGGCCACGTCGATGGCGACGAGGCGCGGCTGGCCATCCGGCCCGATCTCCCCGTGCCCGCCCGCGGGGTCGCCGGCGCGGGGCTGCCGGGCGAAGTCGAAGAAGGGATCGAACTCGTGGGTCGCGTCGATGAAGGCGCGGATCTGGTAGCTGCGGCCCGACGGCACCTGGGAGAAGGTGAACTGCGCCGAGAAGGGGCCGATCGACGTCGCCGGCGCGTTGCCGAACAGCTCCGCTTGCGACACGCGGGCCAGCGCCGCGGCCGAGGTGCCGTTGCCGTCGGGAGGCGGCAGCGCCGCGGTGTCGAAGAGCAGGAGCACGGCGTCGCCGCGTGCGGTCCCGCTGTACACCAGGCTGCCCTGGATCACTCCGGGCGCAGGGCACGGCCCGCCGTCGCAGGAGAGCTGGTCGAGGCCGGGCGCGACCCCGGGCTTCTCGCATGCCGCAGCGAAGAAGAGCGCCGCGCCAAGGACATGGCAGAAGGTCGAGATGAGGGTCTTCATCAGAAGCTCCCCGCCGCGGTGAAGAGGATGCGGCGGCCGATCTGGTTGCCGAAGGGATGCTCGCGGTGGTCGTCGCCGAGCAGGTTGTAGAAGGCGACCGAGGTCTCGAGCTTGTCGCCGAGGAAGCGATAGCCGACGCGGCCGTTGAGCATCGTGTACGCGGGGAGCGCGTACGGGGTGAAGAGCACGCCGCCCTCGCGGGTCACGTCGAACGACTTCTCGAACCAGGCGACGCTCGAGACGTAGTGCGCGTCGAGGGCCAGGTCGATGTTGGCCCGCGTGCGCCAGAGCGCGGTGGCGTTGAGCTTGTGCGAGGCGGTGTTGCCCAGGGTGGCCGAGACCTGGTTGGCGGCGGCGATGTCGTCGGTGCAGCCGCTCTGGCCGTTGGCGCGGCAGGCGAACATCTTCTCGTACGAGTAGTTGAGCCCCAGGTCCACGCCGTCAGCGGGCGACCACTTGCCGCCCACCTCGGCGCCGAGGCCGAAGTAGCTGCCGGGCTCGTTCTCGAAGCCGGTGAAGCCGATCACGTACTGGCCGGTGGCGGGATCGACGGTCTGTCCCGGGTTTGCGGGCAGCCGCAGCGCGCCGTCGGTGATGAGGTTCTGCACGCGCTCGGCGTAGACCACCACGTCGGGCTGGAAGTTGCCGATGCGCGAGCGATACCCGAGCTCCGCCTGGAGCATCTGCTCCGGGCGCAGGTCCCTGCTGCCCTGGAACCGCACCCCGAGCGCCGGCTGGTTGGGGAGCGTCGCGAGCAGGTCGATGTAGCTCTCGAGGAAGGTGGGGGCGCGGAAGGCGGAGCCCACGGTGAGGCGGAAGACGTGGTCCTGCACCGGCTCGAAGAGCAGCGTGCCGCGCGGGGATTGCACGATGCCGCCGGGGGTCACGTTCTGCGAATAGAGGAGCGGGTGGCGGTCGATGCGATAGGAGAGGACCAGCGAGACCTTCCTCGACATCTGCCAGTCTTCCTGGAGGAAGGCGTTGAAGTGGTGCTCCTGGTACGGGTCGCCGTTGGGCCGCGGCGCGAGGTAGCCCCACTGCACGCTCTTGAACCGGTAGCCCGCGCCGACGCTGAGGTGGTGCGAGCCCGCCCCGCTGAACTGGAACCCGGTCTGGCCGGAGACGTCCACCACGTCGCTGCGCACGCCGGCAGAAAGCGAGCGGATGTCGTTGGGCCAGTACTCGGGGCCGGTGTTGAGCCGCCCCGCATTCCAGAATGCCTTGATCTTGCTCTCGCCGGTATCCACCTCCAGCCGGGCGAATCCGCTCTGCCCCACGCTGCCGAACGTCCGCAGCGCGCCGAGCGGCACGATCTCGGTGGCCAGGTTGTCGAAGCCGCCGCCGGCGATGACCTGCGTGTTCCCCAGGTCGTAGGTCGCGGACATGTCGGCCCGTTGCACCTCGCGGCTGCGGTTCGGCTGGGGAAACTGCGACACCATGTCGGTGCGGCCGTCGGCAACGTCCTTGGTCCACTTGTCGGCGCGGTCGTAGGCGACGGTGGTGCGGTAGGAGAGCTTGCCCGCCCTGCCGCCCGCGGAGACGGAGCCCTGCACGGTGTTGTGGTTGCCGCCGCTCATGTAGACGCGCGCGCCCGCCGCCTCGTCGCCCGTCTTGGTGATGATGTTGACCACGCCGGAGAAGGCGTTCGCTCCGTAGAGCGCAGACCCGGGCCCGCGGATGACCTCGATGCGCGAGATGTCCTGCATGGAGACGTCGATCAGCGGCCAGAAGGTGCCGCCGAGGAAGTCCTGGTACACGGAGCGCCCGTCCACCAGCACCAGCACCTTGTTGGCGATGCGCCGGTTGAAGCCGCGGACGGAGATGTTGGTGTCCGATGGATCCATCTCCGCCACGTCCATGCCCGGAACCCGGCGCAGGACCTCGGGCACGGTGGTCGCGCCGCTCATCCGGATCTCGTCGGCGGAGATGACGGTCAACGACGCCGGAGCGCGCGTCTCGGAGCTGCTGCGGGCGCTGGCGCTCACCACCTGCTCCTCGAAGAGGTCGTCTTCCGCCGCGCTGACGTGGCCCGCGGAGAGCTGCTGGGAGAGCTCGCGGGCGGTGGCGCGGGTCTTCGCGGAGATGGTCTCCGCCTCGAACATCTCGTCCTCGGGATGCGCGGGCGCGACCGCCGCCGCGGGCGCTGCCCGGTGATCCGCCTTGCCGGCCACAGGCTTCGCGCCGGCCTGCGGCGCGGCCTGGGCCTGCTGCTGTTGCTGCTGCGCGATCAGCGCCTGGAGCTGGGCGAGGAGCTTCTGCACGTCCACGTTCTGGGCCGCCGGCTGCGCCGCGGCGGATTGCGACGCCACCGCCGCCCGCCCGCCGATGGCCGCCTCGAGGCGCGCCATGACGTTGAGGACGTTCTCCTTGTCCTCGGGATCGGTGGCGACGTACTGGCGGAAGTACTCGAGCGCCTCGGGGATTTTGCCCAGGTCCACGTACGCCTTGGCGATGTCGTAGAGGACGTCCGGGTGCGGCTTGATCGCGTATGCCTGCTTCAGCTCGGCGATGCCGCGCTCCACCTGGCCCGCCGCGATCAGCGACATGCCTTCGCGGAAGTGCCGTTTCGCGTCGGCGCGCGTGTCGGCCCGCGCCGCGCCGGAGGCGAGGAGGAGGGCGAAGAGCGCAGGGACCATCCATCGCGCGCCTTCGGGGAAGGTCGCGCAGCTCGTTGTCGTCATGTCGCTGCTCATCCGTGGGCGGAGATGATCAGTACGGATCGTCCTTGTAGCCGACCGATCTCCTGTTGGGCGTCTGGTAGCCGTCCGACTTCGCGGTCTTCATCGTCACGCTGAGCGAGACCTTCTCGCCTTGCACCTTCTTCTTCAGCGTGTAGGTCCTGTAGCCATCGTGCTTGAGGGTGAGTTGCAGGGGCTTGTCCGAGGGCACCCGAAGATCGAATGGGGTGGTCCCGACCAGGCGGTCGTCCCGGTCGACCACCGCGGCGCCGCTGGGCGTGCTGGTGATGGTCACCAGCGTGGTGCCAGCGTTCGCGGTGGCGTAGGCCGCGGGCACCGGGACCGGCGCCGGCTCGACCGGCGCAGGCGCCGGCGCGGGAGCGGGCGCTGCGGCGGCGGGCGTGGCCATGGCCGTCGCCGCTGGTTGCGGAGGCGGTGCCGTCCGGTGCTGCGGCCGGCCGGGAGTGGCGCTGCGCACCCAGAAGATGCCGGCGGCGAGGGCGACCACCGCAGCGGCGGCGATGGCCCAGGCGGCGCGCGCCGCCCTGCCCTGCCGGGCTTCCTCGGGGGGCTCATCGGACGCGGGGTGGAACGGCGGAGGCTTCGACTCGTGCACCGGCAGCTCGTCCTCGTCGACGGCATCGGGCGGCGGAGGCGGAGGCCTGGAGATGTGCGGCGCTCCGGCCGGCGCCCCGCGCATCGACTGCATCGGCTGGCTGGGCGTGCGCAGCCCGGGATGCGGCGTCGGCGGCGTCTGGGCGATCATCGCCGGCGTGAGCGCCGGAAATCCCGGGTTGGTCCCCGAAGGCGGCATCGAGTCCGACGCCATGCCGGTGAGCTGGGCCCGCACCGCCTTGAGCCGGACGAGGAGCTCGTCCATGGACTGGAACCGCTCGCCGGGTTCCTTGGCCATGCAGCGCAGGACGATGTCCTGAAGCTCCGGGGCGATGTTCAGCTCGGGGCGCAGCTCGCGGGGCGGCACCGGCGTGTCGTGAAGGTGCTTGAGGATGATGTCCACAGGCGCCGCCGCGGTGAACGGCACGCGGCCGGTGAGCATGTGGTAGAGCAGCACCCCGAGCGAATAGATGTCGCAGCGCTGGTCGGGGCTCTGGTTGCGCGCCTGCTCCGGGGCGATGTAGTGCGGCGACCCCATGAAGGTGCCGGCATTGGTGATGTCCGCGTCCGCGGTGTCGCCGGAGAAGAACTTCACCAGGCCGAAGTCCAGCACCTTGACGAAGTCGTGATCGTCGTGCTGCCGCAGCAGCATGACGTTGGCCGGCTTGAGATCGCGGTGGATGATGCCGAGCCCGTGCGCTTCCCTCAGGCTGCGGCAGATCTGCTGCGCGATGTGGATCACCCGCTCCTGCGCCAGCGGCCCGTCGGCCTGCATCGCCTGCGAGAGCGTGCGGCCGGCGAGGAACTCCATGGCGATGAAGAAGACGCCGTCCTCGGTGCGGCCGTAGTCGTAGAGCGTGATGGTGTTGGGGTGGGTGAGCCTGGCGGTGACGCTCGCCTCGAGGAAGAAGCGCTTGTAGAAGTTGGGATCGCGATCGTGCCCCGCGCCCAGGACCTTGAGGGCCACCATCCGATCGAGCGGGGCCTGCGCGGCCTTGTAGACCCGGCCCATTCCGCCCGAACCGATCTGCTCGATGATGCGATATCGATCATTGAGCGTGCGGCCGATGAGCGGATCTGCCGCCCCAACTCCAGCGGAGTGCGCGTCGGCGGCTGGCTGCGGACCAGGCATCAGGCAAAGGCTCCAGTTCGCGTCGCGAAACCCCCCGATTCCGCGAGCGACAGAAACGGTACAGCCAATGTTGCGTTTCCGTCAAACATTCGTAAATACAGTGATGTAGGGAAATACAAGCAGTTGTGAATGAGCCGTGGTACGGATTTCGGTATGTCGATGCGCAAGAAGGCGGAGGAGCTTTCCCGCCGCCGGTCCGAGGCGAAGAAGATGGGCGGCGAGGCGCGCCTCGCGCGACAGAAGGAGCGGGGCAAGCTCGACGCGCGCGCGCGCCTGGATCTCCTTCTCGATCCGGGCACTTTCCACGAAATCGGCTTGCTCGCGACGCACCTGGGCAAGCTCGATTCGCCCACTCCGGCGGACGGCGTCGTCTGCGGCACGGGCTTCATCGACGCCCGCCCGGTGTGTGCGGCTGCATACGACTTCACCGTACACGGCGGGAGCATCGGGCCGGTGGGCGAGCGCAAGGTGGCGCGGCTGCGCGAGCTTTCGCTGCGCGAGCGGATTCCGATGATCTGGCTGATCGACTCGGCGGGCGCGCGCCTCTCCGCGGATCCCGACGAGGCCGCGTGGATCAGCTCGTTCGCGGATACCGGGTATCTCTTTCGCGAGCAGGTCGTGATGAGCGGCGTGGTTCCCCAGGTTGCCGCCATGGTGGGGCCGGGAGCCGCGGGCACTGCCTACATCCCGGGTTTGGCGGATTTCGTGCCCATGGTGCGCGGCACCTCGTCCATGGCCATCGGCGGACCGTACCTCGTCAAGTCGGTGGTGGGCGAGGACGTCACCGAGGAGGCCCTCGGAGGATCGAAGGTGCACACCGAGGTGAGCGGCGTCGCGGACCTGGAAGTCGCAAGCGACGCGGAGTGCATCGCGGTGGTGCGCGAGTACCTCTCGTACTTTCCCTCGCGCGCGGGCGAGAAGCCGCCGCGGAAGCCCTGCAGCGACCCTGCCGATCGCCGCGACGAGGCGCTGCTCGACCTGGTGCCCGAGAATCCGCGTCAGGCCTACGACGTCCACAAGGTCATCAAGGCCGTGGTCGACGAGGGGCGCCTCTTCGAGATGAAGCCGAAATGGGCGCGGAACATCGTCACCACCCTGGCGCGCATCGACGGCCATCCCGTCGGCGTCGTCGCCAACAATCCCATGTATTACGGCGGCGTCCTCGACGTGAATTCCGCGGACAAGGCGGCCCGCTTCGTGAACCTCTGCGACGCGTTCGGGATCCCGCTCGTGTTCCTGCAGGACGTGCCCGGCTTCATGGTCGGCTCGAAGGTGGAGCAGCAGGGCATCATCCGGCACGGCGCGCGGATGCTCCATGCCGTGTCCAGCGCCACGGTGCCCAAGTTCACGGTGGTGCTGCGCAAGGGATACGGGGCCGGGTACTACGTCATGAACGGTCGCGCCTACGAGCCGGATCTGCTGGTAGCGTGGCCCGGGGCGGAGATCAGCGTGATGGGCGCGGAGGGAATGGTCGCCATCGCCGCCAACAAGGCATCCGACGAGGTGAAGAAGCAGCTCGCCGAGGCCGTCCGGCCGTACATCGACATCTACAAGACCGCGGCCCTCGGATACCTGGATGACGTGATCGATCCGCGCGAGACGCGGCCGCTGCTGGCGCATTGGCTGCGGTTGACGGAGCACAAGCAGGTGGAACGTCCCTGGCGGAAGCGGGAGATCGCCCCGATGTAGGTCGGGACCGGCCGCGGTGGCCGGCGGCCGGGGCCGTGGCTGGGGCGGCCGGGGCCTCAAAACCGGACCCCGCTTCCCGCACCCCAGTCCTGGAACGAGCCGAAAAAAATAATTATTTTTTTTCGGCGCGGCGGGAGGTCTATCTGCCGGCGCCGGCGACTTTCCTGAGGTTGGTGAAGGCGGGTTCCACTTCGCAGCGTGGGAGAAGGTCGGCGAGGAACGTCTCCATGTGCGCGGTCGAGGCGTGCCGGGCCTCGGCCTCGTCGTCGGCGAAGATCATGAGATGCACATAGGAGACGCCATCCGGCTCGCGGAAGGATTCGTAGCGCAGCGTTCCCGGCTCGTCGGCCGCCTGCGCCACGAAGGCGATGATGGCCTTCTCCACGGCGGGCACCTCGGCGGGGCGGACCCCGAATCTCATGATGCGGTAGTTCATCGCGGCGTCCCGATGCGGAGGATCTGGCGGGCCTGGGCCGGTGTCGCAACCTCGCGGCCCACCTGCCGCGTTAGCGCGGCGACGCGCGCCACCAGCTCGTACGAGCCCTTCGCCAGCACACCCTTCTCCAGGTAGATGTTGTCCTCGAGGCCGCAGCGCGCATGGCCGCCGATGCGCAGCGACAGCTCGGCCATGGGAAGCTGGTGCCGGCCGATGCCAGCTACATTGAATGTACAGCCCCGCGGCAGCTTGGAGACGAGGAAGATGAGGTTGTCCTCGGTGGCCTGGATGCCTCCCCGCACGCCCATCACGAAGTCGAAGTGGGCCGGCAAATCGATGACGCCCTCCTCCGCCAGGCGCAGGCAGGCCTCGACGTGGCCCACGTCGTAGCACTCCAGCTCGCAGGCGATGCCCTTCGCGCGCATGCGCCGCGCAAACTCGCGCACCAGCGGAAATGGATTGAGGAAGACGTCCTCGCCGAAGTTCAGCGAGCCGGCGTTGAGGGTCGCCATCTCCGGCGGCGGCGTGCACTCCAGGGGCTGCGCGCGCTCGTCTGCGCTCATGCCCACCGCGCCGCCGGTGCTGGTCTGCACGATCACGTCGCAGCGGCTGCGGATGGCGTCGAGCGCCTGCTGGAAGAGCGCCCGGTCCTGGGTGGGTGTGCCGTCGGAGCGGCGGACGTGGAGGTGGATGACGCTGGCCCCCGCTTCACGGCAGCGCACCGCCTCGGCCGCCAGTTCCTCGGCGGTGACCGGCAGGTGCGGCGTCATCTCGCGGGTGGTCTCGGCGCCGCAGATGGCGGCGGTGAGGATGGCGGGAGTGCTCACGCCGCCTTCCTAGCACAGCGACGTCAGACCGTCCGGGGGGGCGTCGCCGGCATGTTCAGGCGCTCGGACGGAGTGACCGCGAGCAGCACGATGGCGATGCCCACCAGCACGTTGTTCCAGAGCGTGGCGCTGCCGTGTCCGAGGACGAACGCGGAGACGAACACCCAGGCGCCCACCACCACGTTGAGGAAGCGGACGGCCGCAACCCGCGTGGCGACGAGGGCGATGATCACGCAGAGCACGCCGCAGATCCAGGTGCTGGCGCGCTGGGCGGGGGGATGGGTCCAGGCGAAGGCGGAGATGAAAAGCCAGATCCCGAGCAATATGTTGAGCGTGCGTGCCGCCATGGCGGCCTCCTTCTCGTTGATTGTTTGAGGTCAAACTAATTCGCCCCGGGCGCCGGCGGCACGCGACCATCCGCCGCGACGGGCGCTCAGGCCTTGCGCTGCTTGTCGGACGGAGTGACGCAGGTGCCCACGGCCCGGCAGACGAGCACCGGAGCATCCAGGAGGTCGGCGGCGGAGTCGCCCAGGTCGGGCCGCGGCGCGATGTACTTGCGCGCCTCGAAGCGCATCTTCCGGCTGGTCCTGCCGACCGAGACGATCTCCCCTTCCACCTCGACGAAGACCCCCGCGTGCAGCGGAGCCAGGAACTCCACCGACTCGTAGGCGCGAAACAGGCCCTCGTCGCCGTCGTGGCGGATGAGCAGCTCGGTCGCGACGTCGCCGAAGAGGCCCAGCACCTTCGCGCCGTCCACCAGGCCGCCGCCGTAGTGCGCGTCGTGCGCCGAGAGGCGCAACCGCAGCGTCACCTTCATAGCGTCTCCCCCAGCTTCCCCGGCGTGCCCGGGACGGTGGCGTCCTGTGTGCCGTGCGCGGTCTCTTGCGGCGGCGGCGCGCGTCCTTGGCGCTCCAGTATACGATAATAAATGTAATTCGCGACGTCGCTCGGCTTCGTCCCCGGACCGAAGCCGGCATCGAATCCCAGCTCGACCGCGGTCTTGTGGTCCACCCGGGGTCCGCCGAAGAGGAAGATGGTCCTGGCGAAGATCCCCTCCTCCTTCGCCCGGTCGATCAGCGCCCGCGCGTCTTCCTTGTGCACGTCGCGCTGGGTCACCACCTTGCTGACCAGCACGGCGTCGGCGCCCTCCGCCCTGGCGCGCGCCACCAGCGCCGCCGGCTCCACCTGCGAGCCCAGGTTGATGGCGCGAAACATCGGATAGCGCTCGAGGCCGTAGTCGCCCGCGAACCCCTTCATGTTCATGATCGCGTCGATGCCGGTGGTGTGCGAGTCGGTGCCGATGCATGCGCCCACCACCACGATGCGCCGCCCCAGGTCGCGCCGGACCGCCTCGTTGAGCTCGTCGAAGCCGTGCTTCCGGTGCGTGACCACCGGCACCTCGATGGCTCCGTAGTCGAGCTGCATGTGGGTGCGCCCGTACACCACGAAGAAGCTGTAGTCCTCGCCCGCCGGTTCCATCGCCGAGACCAGCACGTGGCTGAGGCCCAGCTTCTTCGCCACCTGCGCCGCCGCCTCCTTGGCCTTCTCGCTGGCGGGAACCGGCAGCACGAAGGAGAGCTGGATGACGCCGTCGTCCTTGCGGTCGCCATAGGGCCGGATGATCTGCTTCTCCGTCACGCGCGCCCCTCCAGGATCTCAAGGAAGGGATTGAAGTAGGCGGGGCCCCGCTCCACCACGCCCTCGAGTCCCTTGCCGCCGTCGGGCTGGCGGGCGGTGTCGCCGAAGCGCGCCTTGCCGACCGCCGCCATCATGCCGTCCTTGGCCACCTCCTCGAGCAAGGCGAGCGCCTTGTCGAACACCTCGCGCTGGCGCCGGGCCACGATGCCGTCGGAAGTGAAGGAGATCTCCTCGCCCAGGCGACGCGCCGCCCGGTAGACGTACGCGGCCGACTTGAGCGCGACGTAGCGGTCCATGAGGAAGGGATTGTGCATCGCCTCGGTCATCATGCCCAGGAGCTGGATGCCCTGCCCGGTGGTGATGGCGACCAGATCGGCCATCACGTCGTAGGCGTGGCTGAAGAAGATGTCGCCCTCCTTGTGCTTGGTGGGAGGCATGTACTTGATCGGGCTTCGGGGAAAGAGCTCGCGCACCATCATCGCCATGGCGAACTCGCGCAGGAGCGTGTCCTCGCGCGCAGGGTCGATCTCGAAAGAGTGGCCGAATCCGATCTGCTCGTCCTTCATGCCCGCGAGGTGCGCGAAGGTCTCGTTGACCAACTGCGAAGCGATGACGGTGTGCGCCGCCTCGTCGGCGTCAGCGGTGGTGATGTAGTTGTCCTCGCCGGTGTTGATGATGATGTCGGCGAACGCGCAGATGCGCCGCGAGAAGTACTGGTCGCAGAAGGTCCGCTTCATGTTGATGTCGCGGAAGAGGATGCCGTACATGGCGTCGTTGAGCAGCATGTCGAGCCGCTCGTACGCCGCCATGAAGGCGATCTCCGGCATGCAGAGGCCGGAGCTGTAGTTGGTGAGATGGACGTAGCGCCCGAGCTTCTTCGACTGCTCGTCGAGCGCCTCGCGCATGATGCGGAAGTTCTCCTGCGTGGCGTAGGTGCCGCCGAAGCCCTCGGTAGTGGCGCCGTGGGGCACGTAGTCGAGCAGCGACTGGGCGGTGCTGCGGATGACGGCGATGACGTCGGCGCCCTGCTGCGCCGCGGCCCGTGCCTGCTCCACGTCGTCGTAGATGTTGCCGGTGGCGACGATGACGTACTTCCAGGGCGCCCCGGGAAAGGAGCTCACCCGCAGCGACCGCTTCAGCTCCCTGCGCCGATCGATGCGCGAGGCCAGCTCGCGCACCGCGGAGCGCGCCTCCGCCCGCATCTCCTCGCGAAGCTGCGCGTCTTCCCCCTCGCCGAGAGGCGGCAGCTTCTCCGGATGCGCGGCGACGCGCTCGATGGCGTGGAGCGGATCCTTGCCCGGCGAGGCGCGCAGCGCGCGCCCCAGCCACCATGCCGCGCCCTGCTGGAGGACGCCCGCTTCCTGGAGGCGGTCCACGATCAGATTGGCGAGAGGCGCGCCGCGGCTGCCCGCGCCGGAGATGCCGAGCAGCCGCAGCACGGTGCGCTCGATGGAGACGGTGGTGTGCCGATCGATGAACGCCTGGACGCCCAGCGCCGCGCTGCGCGCAAGCTCGCGCGCCCGGGCGATGGCGGATGGCTCGACGAAGATCTGGGCCATGGGAGGCGCTGCGTCTACCCCAACCCATCGGCTCCCGCAAGGCGCGCTTCTAGTTGGGAATGCTCAGCGTCCCGTTGGCGAAGGTGATCTGGTCGGCCGGCGCCGGCGACGCCCGGATGGGGGGCACGTCGTCGGGCGTGATCGGCGCAGGCGGCGAGCCGCGCTCCACCGTCCGGACCACCTGGCTGGGGGGCAGCGCCGCGCCGGTCTTGAGGTGCGCGAACATGAGATCCAGGCTCTGGATGACGTACCGGTGCAGCGGGACGAGCCGGGTCTGAAGCCCGGGGGAGAGCGGGATGAAGGCGTCGAAGTGCTGCGCGTTGGTCACCTCGTAGTAGACGGTGGGCGAGCCCGCGCCCTCGGCGTTCTTGTTCGCGCCCAGGTAGGCGCGCGAGGCGTGGTTCACCGGGACGAGCGCGTCCGACCGGCCCTGGACGAGGATGGTGGGAACGCCGTGCAGGCGGCCGCTGCGCAGAACCTGCTGGATCCCCGCCTTGAGCGCGTTCGATCGGGCCAGCAGGTCCCCGCTCAACGCCGCGCCCGAGGCGTCCTGGCCGGTGAAGAGGCTGCGCAGGCACGCGGCGCCGTCGACGTTGAAGTCGGTCCCCGTCAGTCCCGCGCCCTTCGCAGTGGCCGAGAGCGAGGCCGAGTCCTGCCGCGGAGCGGGAGCGGCGCCGGTGGCGTCGGCGTTGTCGATGAGCTGGATGCCGGTGGAGGGCCCGAATGCTCCCATGGGGGGCACGCCGTTTCCGGTGGCGAAGATCACTCCCAGGGCGTTGGTCGCCGCCACGTTGCCGGCGACGGCGGCGGGAGCAAGCCCGGCATCGACGAAGGCAAAGCTGTAGCCGCAGAGGTTGTCGGTGACGCTTGCGCGCGAGTATGCGTTCGCGTAGGTCACCGCGACCGCGGGAGTGGCGTAGGTGGCGAAGTGCGAGCTGTGCAGGAAGTTCGACTCGCTCTCCCAGCCGGCCTGCTGCAGCCGCGCCAGCGCCTCGTTCGACTGATCGGGCTGGGCCGCGGCGTTGATCAGCCCCTTGGCCTTCAGCGCCGCGCAGCGATTGTCGATCTGCCCCGCGGTCATGAATTGGGTGTTGGCGGGCTGGCCCGTCGCGCCTGCGGCGCAGCCCTGGTAGAGGACGGCGAGGGTGGTGTAGTCGTACAGCGACTTCGCGCTGGCCGGCACGTTCGCGCCGCCGCGCTGGATGTTGGCGGTGGAGCCGACCTGCACCTGCGGCTCGCCGGCGACCACTCCGCTGATGAAGTGCTGCGTGTCCTGTTCCGCGGCGGCGAGCGCGGCGCCGGCTCCGTTCGAGACGCTCGCGGCGATGGTCAGGATCTGGCCGGGATGGAAGACGCGGACGATGGTTCCGTCGCTTCGCGGTGTGCCGAACTTCTCGTTGAGCACGTAGTAGGCAAACTCTACCGCGTGGAGCGTGTACATGCCCCAGTCCTTCTCCGGGTTCTGCTGCGAGTGGGCGTGCTTGATCGCGAATCGGTTCGGGTTGTTCGCGTCGAAGGTGGCGCGGTCGGCGTCGCTGACCGGCGCATCGAAGTTGGACCTGGAGCCCGCGGCGCTGCGGGTCGCGCGGGTGCCGTCGATCTGGTTGACGGTGTCGTCCTGCAGGTCGTGCACGCCCATGCCGCTGCCCTTGTCGGTATAGGCGACCGCGCAACCGTGCTTGAGGCCCCACTCGCCGGCGGTGGCGATGGCGCCGTAGACCCCGCGCGAGCCCGACGACGCCGCGGTGACGATGCAGGGGTTGTTCCGGTCGAAGCTCTTCGGCACCTGGACCATCAGCGTCGCGTTGCGCGCGCCGGTGCCGTCGTCGTCGAAGGCCAGCCACTCGTCGCCGGCGATCTTTCCCTCGCCCAGGGTGTCGTTCCCCGAGGGATCGACGTTCGGCCCGTAGAGCACTCCGTATCCCCCCGCCGGCGTCGGGTCGACGAGGGCGCGGTAGTTGACGTAGATGGCGCGCCTGCGAAGCTCGGCGGGCGTCGAATTCGCCGGGTCGGCGAAGCCCGGAGCGGTGCCCGATTGAAGCCCCGTCTTGCCCAGGCCGGCGGTGAGCAGGTCGTCGGTGTTGCCGTCGTAGGTGGCCTTGAGGATCTGGCCCTTCACGAAGGAGGGAAGGTCGTTGGTGTCGGGGCTGGCGTGGCAGGCGGCGATCGCGAGGAGGAGTGCGAGGATGCGCTTCTGCAAGGGGCCTCCGGGGATTTGCGGCACCGTAGAGACGACCGCGCGGGAGGTCAATGTGAGAAAACGTCGGCCCGATCCCTGCGTTAAAGTGCCCGCATGAGAAACGTGCTGGCGCTCGCCGCCGTCCTCCTCGCCTTCCTTCTCGGCGCCGGCCTGGTGTGGCACTTCACGCACCGCGAGCCGCCCCTGCCCGATGCGCCGGCGCTGATCCTCAAGGTGCGCGAGGTGGCGCGGCTCACGACGCTCGACGTGTCGCTCTACAAGAAGATCGACTTCACCCCCGACCCGCGCGAACAGGCCACGGTCTGGGGCGCGATCGCGCAGTGGGCCAGCTACTCGGTGCACCCGCCGCGCGGCCGCGCCATCGTCTTTGCCGTCGCGCACCTCGGCCTCGATCTGCGCAAGCTGGAGGCGGGCTCCCTGCGCGTGCGGGGCCGCAGCGTGGAAGTGGTGCTGCCGCGGGTCCAGACCGAGGTTGAGCTGAAGCCCGCCGAGACGGAGATCATCGGCTCGAACCTCGACTCGGAGCAGACGGCGCAGCTGTTCGAGCGCGCCCGCAACGCCTTCGAGGCGGAGGCGAGCGCGGACAAGGGACTGCAGGACCGGGCGCGCGAGTCCGCGCGGCAGTCGTTGCGCTCGCTCTTCGTCGGGCTCGGCTTCTCCGAGGTGCGCTTCGTCGACAGGCTCTCGCCGGAGCCCGCCCGTGGCTGACGATCTCGCGCGCCACTGGACGCTGGATCCGGCGATCGACTTCCTCAACCACGGCTCCTTCGGGGCCTGCCCGCTGCCGGTGCTGGAGGCGCAGGCGGAGCTGCGCTCGCGGATGGAACGCAACCCGGTGCAGTTCCTGGCCCGCGAGCTGGAGGGACTCTTCGACGAGGCGCGCGGCGCATTGGCGACGTTCGTCGGCGCCGATCCCGACGATCTGGCCTTCGTGCCGAACGCGACCAGCGGCGCCAATACCGTCATCCGCTCGCTCTCGCTGCAGCCCGGCGACGAGCTGCTCACCACCGACCACGCCTACAACGCCTGCCGCAACGCCCTGGCCTGGCACGAGCCGCGCGGCGTGAAGGTGACGGTGGCGCGCGTGCCCTGGCCCATCGCCGGACCGGAACAGGTGGTGGACGCGGTGATGGGCGCGGTCACGCCGCGCACGCGCCTCGTGCTGCTCGACCACGTCACCAGCCCGACGGCGGTGATCTTTCCCGTGCAGGAACTGGTGCGGCGGCTGGAGGAGCGCGGCATCGACACGCTGGTGGACGCGGCGCACGCGCCCGGCATGCTCCCGCTGGACCTGCGCGAGCTCGGCGCCGCGTACTACACCGGCAACTGCCACAAGTGGCTCTGCGCGCCCAAGGGAGCCGCGTTCCTGCACGTGCGCCGCGACCGCCAGGCGGGCATCCGGCCTCTGACGATCAGCCACGGCGCCAACGCGCAGCGGCCCGAGCGACCGCGCTTCCGGCTCGAGTTCGACTGGACCGGCACCGACGATCCCACGCCCTTCCTCTGCATCCCGCGCGCGATCCGGGTCCTCGCCGCGCTCCTCCCGGGAGGCTGGCCGGAGCTGATGCAACGCAACCACGCGCTGGCGCTGCGCGGGCGCGCGCTGCTCTGCAACGCGCTCGGCGTCGCGCCGCCGGCGCCGGAGGGGATGCTGGGCTCGCTCGCCTCGGTCCCCCTGCCCGACTACGCGGGGCCGCCCTTGCGCGCGCCGATCTGGCACCCGCTGCAGAGAGCCTTGCTGGAGCGGCACCGCATCGAGGTGCCGGTGATGGTCTTTCCGGCGCTGCCGAAACAGCTGATCCGCATCTCGGCGCAGGCGTACAACTCGGAAGAACAGTTCGCGCGGCTTGCCACCGCCCTGAAGGCAGAGACCGCGAGCCGTTGAGCCAGCAAAGAAAAGAGGCCCGCGCGCCTCGAGAGCGCGCGGGCCTCATGATCAACGACGTCGCCTGCCGCTTACGCGTGCTGGCGGCGGCGGCGAGCCATGCCGAGCAGGCCCAGCAGCGAGAGCACCGTCGCTCCACCGCCGAAGCTCGTGCAGCCGCCGCCCTTGGGACCCACGGGACCCGCGGCTCCAGCGGGTCCGGCCGGGCCCGCTGGCCCGGCGGCTCCCGGAGCACCGTCAGCGCCGGGAGCACCCGGCGATCCAGCCACGCCGTTGCAGGTCACGGAGCTGGACGCGACCTCGTCGGCGTCCAGCACGCCGTTGTTGTTGTCGTCGAATCCGGTGTTCACCTCGAAGCCGCCGGCGGGGCACTGCGTGCCGGCGCTGACGAGGACGACCTTGACCAGGTTCTGCGCCTTCACCACCGGAACGGCCTCGGCTCGCGCCCCGGCACCGTTGGAGTGGTGCAGCAGCAGCATGCCCGTCGAGGGATTGGCCTTCGACCGGGTCGCGTCGTACGCCACCGGAACGCTGGCGTTGGGCAGATCCGACCACGTCGGCGGGCCACCCGCCAGGATCGGCAGATTGGCGTCCGTGTGCGTCGCCAGCGCCGGCCTGGTCAGGTCGTAATGCAGCACCGGGGTTGCGTCGAGCAGGCCGCCCGAGGCGTTCGAGAAGACGAGCACCTGGTAGTCCATCGCGCCGGCCGCCGCGGTCAGCCCGATGTCCGCCGCGAACACCGGGAGCATCATCGTATCGCTCAGGAACGTCGGCGCGAAGTACTGGTTGGGAGCGATGCCGTTGATGAAGTCCTCCGTCACCGAAGGTCCTGCCGCGCCTCCGGCAGCGGTGAGCGGAACCACGGCGGTCAGCTGCAGGTCGGTGCCGGGGTTGTTGGAGGTGGCGCCCGCCTCGAAGTTGAAGAGGGCGAACTCCCAGTTCGCCGCGCCGGGCCGCTTGATCATCACCTGGAAGGTGACCTCGTTGGGAGTGCCCCACAGTCCGAAGGTGGACACGCCGAAGTAGATCTCGGAGTTCGCCACCGTGCCCTGATCCGGCAGGTTGCTGGTGACGCCGACGTAGTGGAGGTTGCCGAAGTTGGTCTCGCTCACGTCCGCCTGGACGCCCGTGTACGCGAGCTCCATGGGCGTGACGAGCGGAACCACGCCGAACGGCGAGGGCTGGACGTTCAGCGTGCTCGTGCCGGCGCCCTGCAGCAGCAGGTTGGACGAGCCCGACGGAGCGCCGTGGGTCGAGAGCTGGCCGGTGCTGGCCATGGCCGACGCCTTGTTGAGCGTCGCGTAGAACGGCACGCGCAGAGTCGCGCCGCCGCCCTGCGGCGTCAGCACGACGTAGCCGTTGGTCTCGGAGAGCCAGAAGCGCGGGAGTCCCAGGCTGGAGGACGAAACCGTCGCGTCACGCGCCCGGGCCATCAGGGCGGGATCCGCCGTCAGGTTCACGAGCACGTCGGCCGTGGCGCCGGCCGCCACCGTCAGCGTCGGGGCGGCCGCAGTCACGGAGGTGCCGGGAGCGGTCACGATGCCGTCCACGGTGACGTTGTACGTGACCGGGCTCGTGCCGCTGTTCGACACCGTCACGGTCCGGGTCTCGGTGATGGGCGACGACACGTCCAGGGTGTCGAAGGTCACGCTCACGCGCTCCGGGTGATCCTTGTCGAAGGCGATGGCGCTGGCGCTACCGGCCGCGGCCGCGTCGATGCGACCCGCTCCCACGCGGCTCGGGCCGATGCGCGAGCGCGTGGTGACGGTGGTGGGCTGGGTGAAGGTATCGTGGCCGGCGGTGTTCATGACCAGCGCCTTGAGCTGCGCCGGCGTCCAGGTCGGGTGCAACTGGCGCAGGAGCGCCATCACGCCCGAGGTCAAGGGAGCCGCCATCGAGGTGCCGCTGAAGTTGGCGCTGCCCGACCCGGTGCCCATGCCGGTGGAGATGATGTTGAAGCCCGGCGCGGCGATGTCTGGCTTGAGCAGGGCGTGGTTGTGCAGGCGGCTCGGTCCGCGCGAGGTGAAGGTGGCGGCCTCGTCCACTTCCGTCGCGTCGAAGAAGGCAAGCGAGTCGTCGAGCGTCACGTTGACGGCGGTCGCCGCCGCGAGCGCAGCCTTGATGGCATTGCCGTCCGCGTTGGTCACCATGCGGGCGGTGATGGTCATCGGCGTGGTGATGGTGGCGTCGGCCGCCATGCCGCCGAATGCAGCGGTGCTGTTGGCGATCACCACCGCGATCGCGCCGGCATTCTGCGCGTTGAGCGTCTTGCTCTGGAAGGTGCAGGTGCCGCGGTTGATGATGGCGATCTTGCCGGCGATGGCGGCGCCGTTCGTCAGCGGGGCGCATCCGTCGTTGGGGACGGCGAGCACCAGGTCACCGGTGATGGGCGTCGCGATCGCGCCGGGGACGGGGCCGGGCCCGAACTGCGCGGTGGCGATCTTCTTGGCGCCGGCGAGCGCCGCAGGCGCATTGACCAGCAGCGCGCCCGGAGCGGGGTAGTTGCCGGTCTGCGTCGCGGCCACGCTGATCACCTCGGGGGTCGAGGCCGGCGCGCCGCTGATGAAGTAGAAGTCGCCCGCGTTGCCTGCGGAGGCGACGACGACCACGCCCGCCTTGACGGCGTTGCTGTAGACGATGGCGTCGGAGTCGTTGGAGGTGCCGTACGAGGAGCCGAGCGCACGCCCGCTCAGCGCGGTGCATCCAGATCGCGCAGTGCGTCGGGCGTGTCCGCGTCGAGGAAGGGCCGCAGGTCGTTCCACGGAACCAGCGCCCAGGGAACCCGCTGGAGGATGGCGCGCGGCCCCACCGGCCGCGGACGCCGCAGCAACTCCTCCGCGATCCCGAGACAAGGATCGCGCCTCCACAGGGCGCAGAGCGGCTGCAGCGATCCACCCGCCTCGGGCACCGCGGCATCGTGCCGCGCGAAGGCCGCCGTGAGGGCGTCCACCAGGGCCCCGTCGGCGGCGAAGGGCATGTCGGCCGCGCAGGCGAACACGACCTCGTGCCGGGAGGAGCGCAAGCCCGCCGCCAGGCCGGCGAGCGGTGTCTGCGAGGGGCTGGCGTCGGCGACGAGCTCTGCGGCGCCGGCGAGCGCCGCGTACTTCCCGGGCTCCTTCGCGACCACGGCGATCTGCGCGAACTCCAGCGAGGCGAGCCCGCGCAGCACCGCCTCCAGCAAGGTCGCGCCGCGAAACGGCGCCAGCGCCTTGTCGCTGCCGAAGCGGCGGCTCTCGCCCCCGGCCAGGACCAGCGCGCACGCCTGCCGCATCAACCCACCCGCGCGGCGAAGATGCGCTGCAGAGCCGGCGTCTCGCGCACCAGGTCGAGCGCCAGCCGCGCATGGCCGCGCGCATAGCCGTTGCCGATGGTGAGCCGCACGTCCTTGCCCACGCCCTCGGCGCCCAGCGCCGCGGCGGTGAAGCTCGTGGCCATGCTGAAGAAGAGCACCTCGCCGCCCTCGCGCGCGGAGAGGATGCTGGCCATCTCGGTGCCCGGCACGCTGGCGCAGTTCACCACCAGGTCGAACTGCCCGCGCGTCTTCGCGTACACGTCCAGCGGCCGGGTTGCGTCGAGCGCGAGCCACTCGTCGGCGAGGCCGTCTTCCACCAGCCCCCGCGCGGCATCGGCGCGAGGGTCCAGGGCCGTCACCCGCGCGCCGCTCTTGCGCGCCTGCGCGCACGCGAGCGCCCCGCTCTTCCCTGTGCCCAGGACCAGCACGCGCTGCCCGGGACCGGCGAGACGCCCAACCCACGCCGGCGCCCCGCAGACATCCAGGACGGCCAGCGCCATCGCCTCGGACAGGTCGTCGGGCATGGGCGCCCAGAGACCGGTGGCGAAGAGCACCGCGCGCCCGCGCACGTCCAGCCGCTCGGCGTGCAGGTGAACGGCACGGATCTCCTCGAGCAAGAGCGGCGTGAGCGTCAGCGAGACCAGCGTGGCGATGCGGTCCCCCGCGCGCAGCTCTCCGTGCGCCGGATGCTCGGGCCCCACCCAGGCGACGCGGCCGACGAGCATGCCGCCCGAGCCGGTCACCGGGTTCTGCATCTTGCCGCGCGCCGCGACGATCTCGCGCACGCGCGCGGCGATCCGGGGCCCGTCGTCCCCGCACTCCTGCCGGAGCTGGCGGAAGGAGGCGGCGTCGATGTTGAGCCGCTCGACGTCGACCAGGAGCTCGTCGGCTCCGGGCGGGAGCCGCGGATCGATCACCTCGGCCTGCTGCGGCAGCACGCCCTGCGGCCGCACCACGCGGCGCAGGCCGTACGGATCACTCATGGCCGCCCGGAGCGCGCGGCGGGATGCGGGCGGGAAGCGGCTGCTGCGGCGACTGCGGGATCACCGGCGGACCGGCGTGCGGCGGCGGCGGCCGCGGGAGCGACGCCGCGGCCTTGCCCATGAACGAGGCGATCAGGTCGATGGGCACCGGGAAGATGGTGGTGGAGGCCTTCTCCGCGCTGATCTCCACCAGCGTTTGTAGATACCGAAGCTGCAGCGCCGCCGGGTGCGCGTCGATCACGTCGGCGGCCATGCCCAGCTTCTCCGCCGCCTGGTATTCGCCCTCCGCCGCAATCACCTTGGCGCGCCGCTCGCGCTCGGCCTCGGCCTGCCGGGCCATGGCCCGCTGCATCTCCGCCGGCAGGTCGAGCTGCTTCACCTCCACCGCGGTGACCTTGATGCCCCAGGGCTCGGTGTGCTGGTCGAGAACTTGCTGCAGCTCCTTGTTGATCTTCTCGCGCTGCGCGAGCAGGTCGTCGAGGTCGAGCTTGCCCAGCGTGGAGCGAAGGGTGGTCTGCGAGAGCTGGGAGGTGGCGTAGAGGAAGTTCTCCACCTGGATGACCGCCTTCTCCGCGTCGATGACGCGGAAGTAGATGACGGCGGACACCTTGAGGCTCACGTTGTCGCGGGTGATCACGTCCTGCGGCGGCACGTCGCGCGTGACCGTGCGCAGGTCCACCTTCACCATCCGATCGAGGCCGGGGATGATCCAGTTGAGGCCCGCCCGCTTGGTCTCGGCGAAGCGGCCCAGGCGGAAGATCACGCCCGACTCGTACTCCTGGATGACGCGCAGACCGGAGATGATCCAGAGGCCGACGGGAATGAGGAGGAAGAGCAAGGGACTCATGCGCCCGCCTTTGTCAGTGCGGCGCCCTCGGGCGCCACTTCCAGGGTCAATCCGCGCACCGCCAGCACCCGCGCGCGGGAGCCGGGGACCAGCGGATCGGCGCTGCGCGCCTTCCACAGCTCGCCGGCCACCAGCACCGTGTCGCCTTCGCGCACCTCGCCCACCTCGCCGATGAGCGAATAGCCTCCGGCCCGGAGCGGCTGCCGCGCGCTGGACGAGAGCTTCCAGACCAGCGTGCCGGCGATCAGCGCCATCGCCGCCCCCACCGGCGCGACCACCCGCCAGCCCAGGCCGAAATCCGGGTCGGCGTAGAAGTTCGAGCCGACGTGCCCGACCAGCAGGAGCGAACCGATCACCACGCAGACGAGCCCCGCGGCGATGAACCCGCCGTGACCGCCGATGTACATCTCCGCCACGAAGAAGCCCACCCCGAGCAGCACCAGGATCAGCGCGCCCACGTTGACCGGCAACATCTGCAGCCCGATGGCGGCGATGATGATGCAGATGCCGCCCACCACGCCCGGAACGATGGTGCCCGGGTGGAACATCTCGAGCATGACGCCGATGACGCCGAGGATGCCGATCAGGAAGGTGACCTCCGGGTTGGCGAGCCCATGCAGGACCCGGTCGCGCACCGCCCAGGTCGCCGGCCGGACCTCGGCGCTGGCGGTGTGGAGGATCCGGCTGTCCCCTCCGCCCAGCTCGACCTTGCGGCCGTCCAGCTTCTGCATCAGGTCGGGCAGATCCTCGGCGACGAGATCGATGACCTTCAGCTCCAGCGCCTTCGACGCGGTGATGCTCTCGCTGTCGCGCACCGCCTTCTCCGCCCATTCGACGTTGCGGGACCGGCGCTCGGCGATGCCGCGCACGAACGCGGCGGTGTCGTTCTCCATCTTCTTCGCCATCGTGTCCTCGTGCTTGTCGGGGGCGTCCTTGTCGTCGGGCAGGCCGAACAGTCCCACCGGATGGGCGGCGCCGATGTTCGTGGACGGCGCCATCGCGGCCACGTGCGCCGCCAGGGTGAGGAAGACGCCCGCCGACCCGGCCCGGGCGCCGGGCGGGCCCACCCAGAACACCACCGGCACGTGCGCGGAGAGCTCGACCTGGACCGCATCGCGGGTGGCCGAGAGCAGGCCGCCGGGCGTATCCAGCCGGACGATCAGCGCCTCGGCTCCGGAGTCCTGCGCCGCCTTGATGGATTCGACCAGCCAACCCGCCGAGCCGGGATCCACCGATCCGGTCAGCTCGCCGTACATGACGAACGGAGCGGCAGCCACGATCAGCGCGGCAATCACGATGCGCCTCCTTTCGGCAGAGGCAGATCGAGCTTCTTCATCACCTGCTTGAGGTCGTCCCAGACCTTGCCCTTCTCACCGGGGCTCCGCAAGAGATAGGCGGGGTGGAAGGTGGGCATCACCGGGATGCCCTCGTATTCGCGCCATTGCCCGCGCAGGCGCGTGATCGGCGTCTGCTCGCGCAGGAGCGCCTGGGCGGCGAACTTGCCCAGCGTCACGATGGCCGAGGGCTGCACCGCGGCGAGCTGGCCCTTGAGGAAGGGCTCGCAGGCGAGGAGCTCGTCGGGCTCGGGATTGCGGTTGTTGGGCGGCCGGCACTTGACCGTATTGCAGATGTAGACGTCCTCGCGGCGCAGGCCCATCGCCTCGATCATCTTCGTCAGGAGCTGGCCGGCCTTCCCCACGAAGGGAAAGCCCTGGACATCCTCGTCCTCGCCGGGCGCCTCGCCCACGAACATGAGGCGGGCGCGCGGGTTGCCCACGCCGAAGACGATGTTCCTGCGGCCCTTGTGCAGCTTGCAGCGCGTGCACTCGCCGAGCTCCTCGCGCACCTGGTCGAGCACCTTCAGGGTCACCGGACTCCCTTGCGCCTCTTGCGGCGGCGCGGCTGCGCCCTGCGCCAGGATGGAGAGCCCGCTCTCCTGCGCCCACGCCACCCAGGCACGCAGCTCGCCGACGACTTCGCGCATGGGCGCAGTCTAACCGGACAGGCGGTCGCGGACCATGCTCCAGATCGCGTGCGCGAGCGAGAGCTTGGTGCCGGAGAGCTCGCGCCTCGCGCCGTCCTTGCCCAGGACGAGAACGCGGTTCGTCTCCTTGCCGAAGGCGTCGGCCACGTCGTTGGCGACGATCAGGTCGAGATCCTTTCGCAGGAGCTTGTCGCGCGCGTTCTCTTCGACGTTCTCGCTCTCGGCGGCAAAGCCCACCAGCAGCGGCCGCGGGTCGCGCGTGGCCACACCGGCGAGGATGTCCGGCGTGCGCACCAGGGTGAGCGTCTCGTCGCCGGGCTGCTTCTTCACCTTCTGCGCCGAGCGGCTCTTCGGCCGCTGATCCGACACGGCGGCGGCCATCACCAGGACGCGCGCGCCGTCGAGGTGCTGGTCCACCGCCCTGGCCAGGTCTTCGGCGGAGACCACGCGCACGATCGGCACGCCATGGACCGCGGGCAGCTCCACCGGTCCCGAGATCAGCGTGACCGCTGCCCCGCGGTCGCGCGCCGCCTCCGCGAGCGCGTACCCCATGCGCCCCGACGAGGGATTGGAGAGGAAGCGCACCGGATCGAGCATCTCGCGAGTCGGTCCGGCGGTGACCACCACGGCGACGCCTTCCAGGTCCCGCGGCGCGAGCGCCGCCTCGGCAGCGGCGAGGATGGCGGCAGGCTCGGACATGCGCCCCGGGCCCACGTGGCTGCGCTCGGCCATCTCGCCCACGTCCGGCCCCACCGTCCGCGCGCCGCGATCGCGCAGGACGCGCACGTTCTCGCTCACCGCCGGGCTGGCCCACATCTTTTCGTTCATCGCCGGCGCGAGGAGCCACCGCTTCGGTTCGACGGCGATCAGCGCGGCGGTCGGCGCATCGTCCGCCTGCCCGGCCCGCAGGCGCGCGAGCAGGTTCGCGGTGGCAGGCGCGACGATCGCCAGCTCGGCCCAGTCCGCGAGCGCGATGTGGCCGGCGGCCAGCTCCAGCTCGGTGGAGAACAGGTCCGAGGCCACGGCGCTGCCGGTCAGCGCCTGGAAGGTGAGCGCGCTCACGAACCGCTGCGCCGCCGGCGTGATCGCCACCCGCACCTGCGCCCCTGCCTTCACCAGCAGGCGCGCCAGCTCGCACGACTTGTACGCGGCGATTCCGCCGCCCACGCAGAGCAGCACCCGCCGGCCGGTCACCGCCATGGGCACATGATGGATCGCGCGCGCCCGGCATTCCACTTCTGCTATATCGCCGCCGTGCAGAGGAACCGCCCATCGCCGGGGATCCGTGCAGCGCTGCGGGCGCGCAAGATCGCCGTGGCGGCCCTCTACTGGGGGCCCTTCGTCTTCCTGCTCTCCACCATCGCGCTCGTCGTCTCGCTCTGGAAGGGCTGGAACCTCGGCCACCTGCAGTACCTGGCGGTGCTGATCCTCGCCGCCGGCGGCGTGGCCTCGGCCTGGAGCCTGCAGGGGCGCCTGGCAGAGATCTCCGTGGCGCTGGAGCGCGCACAGCGCACCAGCACCGTGGGCCTGCTCACCGCCGGCTTTGCCCACGAGATGAAGAACGCCCTCACGGTGGTGCTGGGGTTCGCCGAGCTGGCGCGCACCGCGGCGGAGCGGGCGCAGTCGGACCCCAAGGTGTCGCGCCACCTGAAGGAGCTGGAGAACGAGACGCGGAGGACCGTGGCGCAGTTGCAGAGCTTCCTCAGCTACGCCAGCGGCGAGAAGGTGCCGCGCCGGCCCCAGGACGTGAACGAGATGGTCAGCGACGCGCTGCAGATGGTGAAGCCGATGGCGCGGATGAAGGACCTGGTCCTGGAGCAGGTGGGGGGCGAGCCGCCCCGGGTGGATGCCGACCCCTTCGCCATCCGCCAGCTGCTCCTCAACCTCCTGCTCAACGCGCTCGATTTCGCCCGCGCGCGCATCGTGGTCACCACCGCCCGTGCGGCAGACGGCCGCGCGGAAGTCACCGTCGCCGACGACGGGCCCGGAGTTCCGGCGGAGAATCGCGACCGCATCTTCCAGCGCTTCGTCACCACGCGCCCGGGAGGCAACGGCCTGGGCCTCTCCACCTCCAGGGAGATCGCCGAGGCGCACGGCGGAAAGCTGGTGCTGCGCGAGGGCGGCGGCGGCGCCTCGTTCGTGCTGCAGCTCCCGCCCGCATAGGAAAAGGGGGACACCCTGCTTGATTCAGGTCACGCATCGTGTTCAGGGCGAATTAAGTAGGGTGTCCCCCTTTTCTTCGTTATCCTCCGCGCGCCATGAAGGTCGCAGCATTCGCCCTGGTGCTGGCCGCCGCCTGCAACTCCGACTCGTCCGCGCCGCACCTCGCTCGCGGCAACGTGCTGGTGAACAACGGCCATGCGGACGAGGCGGTGACCGAGTACCGGGAGGCGGCCAGGCTCGCGCCCAGGAGCGCGCACCCGCGCGAGCGGCTGGGCGACACGCTCTACGATCTGGGCCGCAAGGACGAGGCGCTCGCCGCGTACCGCGACGCGGCCGCGGTGGATCCCGCCTCGGTGACCGCGCGCATCGGCGCCGCGCGGGTGCTGGGCGACAAGGGGGACCTGGCCGCGGCGCGCAAGGAGCTGGACACCGCGCTCCAGGGCTCGCCCACCAACCTCTTCCTGCTGCTCTCGCGCGGGAACCTGGCCGCGCGCGCGGGCGACCACAAGGCGGCGCTCGCCGATTACGAGCGCGCCGTGCACCTCAAGTCGGACAACGTGCCCGCGCTCTACCAGTACGGCGTGGCGCTCCTCGGCGACGGACAGCTTCCCGAGGCCACGGCCACCTTCGATCGCCTCGTCCAGGTCTCGCCGCAGTCGCCGGAGGGCTACTACGGCCGCGCGCGGGTCCTGGCTGCGCACGGCGAGGGCGACGGCGCGGCAAAGGCGCTGGCCGAGGCGAGAAAGCGCGTGGCCGCGGATGCGCGCGCCCACCTCGCCGAGCAGGGGCTCAAGGGAGCGGCGCTCGACAAGGCCGCCCAGGATGCGACCGATCGATCCCTCGTACAGATGCAGAACGATCCGGCATTCTCGCGATGGGCGCAGGACCCCGGTTTCCAGCGCACCGCCTGGCGCTAGAGGCAGGCCGCCGGAGGCGGGCTTTGCGGCTACACACGCGTCTGACGCACGGCGTTGTAGCGCTCTGGCGCACCGTTGGCGCCCCGCCGCGAAATGCGCTGTTCGCTGCCGTGCGCGACCAAGGGCCGCCGCCCTTTGCCATGCGGTTCCCGTCGGGTACGATGAGGGGCGTGAGTCAGGCCACAGCGCAGAAGGCTCCTGCCGGCGCGGCCATCAGCGCCCCAACCAAGCGGGGCGGCGGCGCGGTGGGCGGAGCGCTGGCAAAAACCGCCGGCGGCCTGGTTTCGGTCACCACCCGGATCTTCGGCGAGGTGGCGAGCCGGGGCGAGACGGCGCTCGCCGATTTCCGCGCCCGGCCCGAGCACTCGCGCTGGCGCGCCTACACCCTGGGCATCTACGGCGTCATCGTCGCCGCCACGCTGGCTGGCCAGCTCTACACCTCCAACGCGCTCGATGCCTACGTGCGCGTGCAACGGGTGGAGCTGCCGGCGATGACCCAGATCTTCGTCCGCAACGATTCTCGCAAGCCCTGGCGGGACGTCACCATCACCCTCAACGGCATCTACGACTTCCACGCCGACGAGGTGGCGCCGGGCGGCCACGTCATGCTGCCGGTGAACAAGTTCGCGGTGCACGATCACCTCGGCAAGGCGACGTACGCTCCCCGCAACATCGCCCCGAAGAACCTGGTCGTCGCAACCGACGGCGGCCGCTACGAGACGGAGCTCGGCGAATGAGCGCCGCCACCGAGCAGGCCCTGCGCTACCGGGTCCTGGTGGTGGACGACGACGCCGAGATCGTCACCTTCCTTGCCACGCTGCTGGAGCTGGAAGGCATCGAGTCCACCGTGGCCACCAGCGCCGCCGCCGCGCTGGAGAAGCTCGACCACGTGCTGCCCAGCCTGGTGCTGCTGGACATCGCCATGCCCGACCGCGACGGGCTGGACCTCTGCCGGGAGCTGAAGAAGGACCCCCGCACCCGCGACGTGCCCGTCTTCGTGGTCTCGGCGCGGCCGGGCAAGGACGTGGTCGAGCGCGCGCTGGCGGCGGGCGCCGAGGAGTTCATCCGCAAGCCCTTCGAGAACCAGGACCTGATCGCCCGCATCCGCGAGCGCCTGCGGAGCTGACCTACTCCGCCTTCTCGCCCTCGTCCTTCTTCGCCTTCTTCTGCCGCGCGGGCTTCTTCTCGCCTGCGCCCGGGTCGCCCGCGTCCTTCGCCTCGGCCTTCTTCTCCGAGGCAGGCTTCTTCTCCGGAGCGGCCTTCTCCGACTTCTCCACCAGCTCGAGAATCGACATGGGCGCGTTGTCGCCCACGCGGTTCCGGGTGTGGACGAGCCGGGTGTAGCCGCCCGGCCGCTCCTTGAAGCGCGGCCCGAGCGTCTCGAACAGCTTGGCGAGCGCGGCCTGGTCGCGCACGGTCTTGTGCACCACCCGCCGCGCCGCGAGCGTGTTCGCGCGCGCCTTGGTGATGATGCGCTCCACCAGCCTGCGCGTCTCCTTGGCCTTGGGCGTGGTGGTCCGGATGCTCTCCTCGAGGATCACGGCGCGCACCAGGTTGTCGAGCAGGGCCTTGCGGTGGCTGGTGTTCCGGCTCAGCTTGCGGCCGGTGTTGGCGTGGCGGGACATGGTTGAGGCTCCGTCGGTTCGTTGGTCGTCGGCCTTACTGCTTCAGGGCGGGCGCCACCGCGGTGGGCGGCTTGGGCGGCCAGTTCTCCAGCTTCATGCCCAGGGAGAGCCCCATCTCGGCGAGGATCTCCTTGATCTCCTTCAGCGACTTGCGGCCGAAGTTCTTGGTCTTGAGCATCTCCGCC
>DASSQZ010000185.1:0-7645 GCA_035702105.1 Myxococcales bacterium
GGTGATGTGCGTCTCCTCCAGCGTGGCGAGGCCGCCCATGCCGGAGCCGACGATCACGCCCGCGCGATCGCCCAGGGGATGGTCGCCGTCGGTGGGCAGGCCGGCGTCCTTGAGCGCGAGCTGCGTCGCCGCGAGGCCGAACTGGATGAAGAGGTCGTTGCGGCGGGCTTCCTTGCGGTCCATGAACTTCGCGGCGTCGAAGTTCTTCACCTCGCCCGCGATCCGGCTCGGCAGCTCTTTCGCGTCGAAGCGCGTGATCGGGCCGATGCCGCTCTTGCCGGCAATGGCCGCTTCCCAGGTCTGTTGGGTCCCGATCCCGAGGGGCGTGACGAGCCCGAGCCCGGTGACCACCACCCTGCGTTCGACGCGCTGCATGGGACCCTACTTCTTGTGCTCGTTGATGAAGTTGACCGCGTCCTGGACCGTCTTGATGTTCTCGGCCTCCTCGTCGGGAATCTCCACCTCGAACTCCTCCTCCATGGCCATCACCAGCTCGACGATGTCGAGCGAGTCGGCCCCGAGATCCTCGATGAAGGCGGACTCCGCCTTGATCTCGTCCTCGCCCACCCCGAGCTGCTCCGCGATGATGCTCTTGACCTTCGCCTCGACGGACATGGCCGATCCTTTCGCGCGTTTCCCGGTTCCAAACTGGCGCGGGCTTGTAGCACGCTTTTGCGCGCTCGCAAGCCCGCCCGCGTCACATCTATTGACACACTCCGTTGATGCAGCGTGAGCCGGCCGAGCAGTCGAGGTCGGTGGTGCAACGCGCCGCCGGCGCCCGGGTGACGCACTGCCCGTAGTAGCAGGTCTCGGGGTAGGGGCAGTCGCGGTTGTCGTAGCAGCTGTTGGCCGCGCTCCCTCCCTTGTTGCAGATGCCCACCTTGCAGACCTCGCCTTCCTTGCAGTCCTGGTGGCCGGCGCACTGCACGGTGCAGTGGTTGTCGCGGCAGCGGTAGGTGTTCAGGCACTGCGGCTGGCCGTCGGGGCCGGGCTGCGTGCCGTCTCCCTCGCAATCGCCGAAGGAGTGGAACTGGCAGGTCTTGCCCTGGGCGACCACGCCGCCGTCGGCCAGCTTGCCGCCCTCGACGCAGTCGAGGCCGTACGCGCAGTCGACGTTCTTCTTGCAGGCGTCGTCGCGCATCTTCTTCTTCAGCTCGCTCTGGCTCTGGCAGGCGACTGCAGCGAGCAGCACCGCGAAAAAGGCTCCCCTCACGTGTACACCTCGCCGAGAACGGTCTTGAGTCCTTCCGGGTCCTCGACGGAGTACGCGCGCAGCCCCTTGTCGATGCGGCGCGCGAGCCCTGCGAGCACCTTCCCCGGCCCCAGCTCGATGAGGGCGTCCACGCCGCTCAACGCCATCTTCTGGATGGTCTCCACCCAGCGCACCGGGGCCGTCACCTGGGTGAGGAGCAGCTCCACCACCCGGCCTGCGTCGCTGTTGGGCTCGGCGGTGGCGTTGGCGACCACCGGCGCGCGGGGAGGCTTGAACTGCACGCCCGCCAGCACCGCGGCGAGCCGCGGCTGCACCGGCGCCATCAGGGAGCAGTGAAAAGGCGCGCTCACCGGAAGGGGCAACGCGCGCCGGGCGCCCTTCGCCTTGCAGAGCGCGATTGCCCGATCGACCGCGGCGGCGTGCCCGGCGATCACCGTCTGCTCCGGCGAATTGTAGTTGGCGGGCTCCACCACCTTCCCGCTCTCCTCCGCCCGCGCCTCGGCGCAGCTCTGCCGCACCTGCTCGGCGTCGAGCCCGAGGATGGCGGCCATGGCGCCCTCGCCCGCCGGCACCGCCTCCTGCATGAAGGTGCCGCGCGCCCGCACGGCGCGCACCGCGTCGGAGAGGGACATCGACCCGGCGGCCACCAGCGCCGAATACTCGCCGAGCGAGTGGCCCGCGTAGAAGACGGGGAACTGGAACCGTCCGCCCGCTTCCTGGATCAGGGCGCGATGGGCAGCCACCGAGACGGCGAGGATGGCCGGCTGCGTGTTCGCGGTCTTGCGCAGCTCGTCCTCGGGGCCGTCGGACATGAGGGCGAGAAGGCCGCCGCCCAGCGCCGCGTCCGCCTCGTCGAGGGCCGCGCGCGCCTCGGGAAAGGCCTGCGCGAGGGCTTGCCCCATGCCCACGTACTGCGAGCCCTGCCCCGGGAACACGAATGCGACGTTCATCGGACGTTCCTTACCACCGAACGAGCGCGCTGCCCCAGGCCATGCCGCCGCCGATCGCCATCATCAGGACCAGGTCTCCGTCCTTGAGCTTGCCGGCGCGGTTCGCCTGGTCGAGCGTCAGGGGCACCGATGCCGACGAGGTGTTGCCGACCTCGTCGATGTTCACTTCGCACTTCTCCAGCGGAATCTCCAGCCGCTTCATCACCGCGTCGAGGATGCGGAGGTTGGCCTGGTGCGCGATCACGTGGGTGACGTCCCCGGGCTGGTAGCCGTTCTTCTCCAGCGCCTCGCGGGAGGACGACTCGAGCACCCGCACCGCGGTCTTGTAGACCTCGCGGCCGTTCATCTTGATGAACTGCTCGCGCTTCTCCCAGACCTCGGGGCTGAAGGGCTTGCGGCTGCCTCCGCCGGGGATCTGCAGCACGCTCCACTGCGTGCCGTCGGAATAGAGATGGGTCGAGAGGACGCCCCGATCGGGGCGCGTCTCCGGGCCCAGCAGCATCGCCCCTGCGGCGTCGCCGAAGAGCACGCAGGTGGCGCGGTCCTTCCAGTCGGAGATGCGGGTGAGCAGCTCGGCCCCGATCACCAGGATGCGCTTCGCGTTTCCGCCGCGGATGAAGCTGTCGGCGATGGAGAGCGCGTAGAGCGAGCCGGCGCAGGCGGCGCTGACGTCGAAGCAGGCGGCCTTCCTGGCGCCCAGGGCGTTCTGCACCAGCGTTCCGACCGAGGGGAACTGCATGTCGGGGGTGACCGTCCCGACGATGATCATGTCCAGCTCGTCGGCGCGGGTCTTCCCCATCTCCAGCGCCTTGCGGCCTGCGGCGATGGCCATGTCGCTGGTCGCCTCGTCGGGCGCTGCGATGCGCCGGGCGCCGATGCCGGTGCGCTCGCGGATCCACGAGTCGCTGGTGTCCACGCCGAACTCCGTGACCAGCTGGTCGTTCGTGACCTTCCTCGAAGGAAGATAGGTGCCGGTGCCGATGATCCGCGAACGTTGCATGTGCTTCTCCAGCCTCCGAAAAAGGCGCGGCAGACTACAGCGTGAGCGCGGCGCGTCAAGACGCAGCGCGCTGCCCGAAGAGCTCCTCTCCCCGCCGGGCGGCACCCGTGAGATCGTCCTCCAGGTGCTGGAGCGCCAGTGCCTCCGCCCCGGAAAGGGCGTTGAGGATGGCGCGGTGGGTGGATCGCCCGTGCGCGATCATCGCCACCCCCCGCACTCCGAGCAGGGGAGCGCCGCCCACCTCCTCGTAGTCGACGCGCTTCTTCACCTGATCGAGCTGCGATTTCATCAGCAGGGCGCCGGCGGTCGCGACCCGGCTCGCCTGCACCTGGCGCTTGAGGAGCTGCCCGAAGGCCCAGACCGCGCCCTCGGCAGTCTTGAGGAGCACGTTGCCGGTGAAGCCGTCGGTGGCGATGACGTCGAAGTCCCCGGAGAAGACGTCCTTTCCCTCCACGTAGCCGGCGAACTTCACCCCGCTCTCCGGTTTGCGCAGCGCGCCGGCCGCGGCGCGGGTGAGATCGGTGCCCTTCCCCTCCTCCTCGCCGTTCGCCACCACCCCGATGCAGGGGTGGAGCACGCCGAGCACGCGCCGCGCGTAGACCTCGCCCATCAGCGCGAACTGGACGAGCTGCAGCGGCGTGCAGTCGACGTTGGCACCCATGTCGACGAGGACGGCGCGCCCGGCGCCCTTGATGGTGGGCAAGGAGCCGCCGATGCAGGGCCGGTCCACGTGGTCGAGCCGGCCGAGCACGAACAGCGCCCCCGCCAGCACCGCGCCGGAGTTGCCGGCCGAGACCATGCCCGCCGCCTGCCCGGACTTGCAGAGGTCGAAGCAGACGCGGATGGAGCTGTCCTTCTTGCGGCGCAGCGCCTGTCCGGGGTGCTCGCCCATCTCCACCACCTCGGAAGCGTGATGGATGCGCAGCTCGCCCTCGCCCGCTCCCAGCCGCCGCAGCTCGGCCGTGACCCGCGGCTCGTCGCCGACCAGGAGCACGTCGAGCCCGCGCTCGCGGTGCGCACGAAGGGCCCCCTCGACCGTCGCGGCCGGGGCAAGGTCTCCCCCCATGGCATCGAGAGCGATCACACGGTCTAGTCTTCGGCGCCCTTCTGGACCGCCTTGCCGCGGTACTGGCCGCACTTGGGGCAGGCGCGGTGGGGGAGCACGGGCTCGCCGCAGTTGGGGCAGGTGCCCACGTTCGGAGCGGTGGCCTTCCAGTGGGCGCGCCGCTGATCGCGCTTCTGCCGGCTGGTTCTCTTCTTCGGGACGCCCATCTCACTTCTCCTTCTTCTCGAGCTGGATGCCCTTGAGGGCGCTCCAGCGTGGGTCCATGACGGCGCGGTCGCAGCCGCACTCGCCTTCGTTGAGATCTTCGCCGCACTTCGGACACAGGCCCTTGCAGTCCTCGGCGCAGAGCGGCGGGGCCGGGATCTGCAGGAGGATCTGCTCGCGGACGGCGGGGGTGAGGTCGATCTCCTTGCCCTCGTAGGTCTCCTCGTCCGCCAGGGCGGGGTCGAAGCTGCCTTCGGACTCCCCGTCGTGCCGCCGGGCCGGCGCGGGCGGCGTGGGCTCGGGCACCCAGGCGCGGGTCAGGTCCACGGGCTCGTCCAGCGCGACCGTCTTCAGGCAGCGCCTGCACTGGCCCGTGAGCGGCACCGAGAACTTCGCCTGGACGAGCACCTTGCGGCCCATGCGGGTTGCGCGGCCGGACAGGTGCGAGGCGCCCGCGGCGTGGAACTCGGTGGGCGGATCGGCCCGCAGCACTCCGTCGAGGAACTCGCGCGGCAGGTCCGCCTCGAAAGGCTGGTTCGCCTCTTCCAGGGCGTCGACGTTGAGGATGAGATCGTTCACGGCGATTTGGTGCCAGAGCGGCTCTTGGGAAAGCGGCGCACCTTAGGGGCGCAGGCCCTGGAAGTCAAGACGGACCGGACGTTTGCGCGCCCGCACGGCAGATTGCCGCCGTGCTGCGGCCCGCGTTCGTGTATGCACGGGGGCACCCGTGGCGGCTGGGAGGCCGCGGCGCAAGGAAGGACCGGGAACCGACATGAGAAGGGTCGTCATCCTCACGCTGCTAGGCGCGGTGGTTTTCAGCATCCTGACGACATGGCTCGGGCCGAAGATGATCGGCTGGTACGTGACGCCGGCGGACCAGCCGGCGGCGATGAGCTGCCAGGCGGCGGTGGTGGGAGCGATGCGCCGTCTCGTCCAGACGCAGTTGATCGGAACGGCCGTGGGCGCGCTCGTGGGGCTGGTCGTGGGGATCCTGGTGCGGCCGCGGCGCGTCCCGCCTCCGGCCACGCCGCCCGCGGCGAAGCCCGTCTGAGCAGGACCGGTCCGGCGCTACAACCCGCTCCAGAGACGGGCGACGAGGTGGGCTCGCCCGTCGCACTGCGACTTCTCCAGGAGCGCGGTGACGTGCAGCTCCACGGTGCTCTCGGCGCACTCGAGGATGGCGGCCACCGCGCGGTTGGTCTTGCCCTGCGCCACCAGGTGGAGCACCTGCGCCTGCCGCGGCGTCAGGCGCCAGCGCGTCCGCGCCAGCGCGACCAGAGGCGAAGGGTCGGCGAAATGCGGCACGATGGCGAGCAGCAGCGCCGAGCGCTCGTCCAGGCGCGCCACCTGGACGCCCGGCGCCGGGCCGTGGGCGCCCGCGGCCAGGAGCGGCTCGATGGCCGCGCGGTCGCGATCGAGGAGGGCGCGGCCGGCCGCGTTGGCGTGCAGCACGAGGCCGTTTCCCGCCAGGACGAAGGCCGCCGACGGCACCTGCTCCATCGCGCCGGCGATGTCCACGGCGCGGTCGTGCGCCTCCACCAGCTTGCGCTCGAGCGTCAGCCGGTCGCGCACCGCGGGCACGATCTGCTCGAGCAGCCGCACGTGGTCGCGGGAGAAGCCCGCCGCGCGGAAGCCCCCCATCCAGGAGAGCAGCACCGGGCCGTCGCAGATGAGGACCCGGAGCAGATCGCTGTCGGCAAGCCCGAACCGGGCCAGGAAGGTGCGGGCGACGGCGGGCTCGCGGTTCCCGTTGAGCGCGAGCAGGTCCTTCTTGCGCAGCGCGCGGTTGCGCTGGCGCGGATGCACGCTGTCGGGATCGTAGGCCGCGAAGTTGCGCGGCGCCGTGGCCAGCCAGCGGTCGTAGGCGAGTCGGAATCCAGGCGGCATTTTCGCGCCATGGAAGAACTCGAGCCGTCTGCCCGAGGCGGTATTCTTCACCAGGAGGGCAGCCGCCTGGTCGGCCTCGATGAGGTCGGGCAACCGGGCCACCACCTCTCGTAGCGGGCGTGCGCTCGCGGGCGCACGCGTCAACTCGGCGACGATCTCCTGTGCGAGCGCTGTCTGCCGTTCGCGAGCCCCCATCTGCGCACGAGCCTACCCCGGCGCAGCCGGACAGCCAAGCGAAGGCGCGCCTGCTCGGGTTTCCCCGTATGGACGCCGCTGCCCATGTCGGCGAGCATCGCTTCCGTTGCGGGCGCGTGAAACCGGGGGGGATCACGTGCCGGGGGTGGGGCGGCGGAACCGTTGACGCGAACCCGGTGAGGCTCGCGAGCGGTTCCCCCGCCCCCTTCGTTTTTCTGCCGCACGCGGGGTGGGCGCGCCTTCGGGGGACCGAAGCGCGAAGGCCCCGCGGATCGCTCCGCGGGGCCTTCTCTTCAATGCTTCTGCCGGGCTCGACCGGCTACCGATCGCGGCCCTTGCGGCCCAGCTTCTCGCCGAAGACGTCGCCGAAGCTGGCGCGCCCTTCCCGCTGCTGGTTGCGCATGTACTCCCGGTAGTCCTCGCCCTCGTGCAGCGCGGCCTTCACGCTGAGCGCCACCTTGCGCTCGTGCGGGTCCATGTCGATGACCTTCACGTCCAGCTCGTCGCCCTCCTTCACCACGTCGCGGGGGTTCTCCACCCGCTCGTCGCGAAGCTCGGAGACGTGCACCAGGCCCTCGATGCCGGGCTCGATCTCCACGAAGGCGCCGAAGTCGGCCACCTTGGTGACCTTGCCCTTCACCCTGCTGCCGATGGGGTACTTCACCGGCAGCTCGGTCCATGGATCGGGGTGGAGCTGCTTGATGCCGAGGCTGAAGCGCTCGTTCTCCACGTCGATGTTGAGCACCACCGCCTCGACCTCGTCGCCCTTCTTGTAGAGGTCGCCGGGGTGCTTGATGCGCTGGGTCCAGGAGATGTCGGAGACGTGGACGAGGCCGTCGATGCCCTCCTGCACGCCGACGAAGATGCCGAAGTCGGTGACGTTGCGCACCTGGCCGCGGATGACCGAGCCGATGGGGTACTGCTCCTCGAGCAGCGTCCAGGGATTGGGCTCGATCTGCTTCATGCCCAGGCTGATGCGCTTGGCCTTGGCGTCCACGTCGAGCACGACCGCGTTCACCTGGTCGCCGATGGCCATGACCTTGGAGGGGTGCTTGACCCGCTTGGTCCAGCTCATCTCGCTGATGTGGACGAGGCCCTCGACGCCGGGCTCCATCTCGATGAAGGCGCCG
>DASSQZ010000186.1:0-17893 GCA_035702105.1 Myxococcales bacterium
TGCCGCCGCGCCTCGGGCAGCTCCACCGCGCGCCTCGACTTGAGGTCCATGGCCACCGCGATGCCCTCGGCGCTGGCCACGCAGGCGCGCGAGCGCTCGTCGAAGAAGAGGTGGATCAGGTGCTGCGTCTTGCGCCCCACCGCCGCCATGCCCGACTGGATGGTGAAGAGGTCGCCGGCGCGCAGCGGCGCGTGGTGCACGATGCGAAGCTCGACCAGGGCGCCGCCCTCCTCGCCGCGCGACCTGCGCGACAGCTCCTCGTCGGTCTGGAAGTGCGCCATGAGGTTCACCACGCTGTCGGAGATGCGGCCGACGTACTGGTACGGCTCGAGCGCGCCGTCCAGACCGCACTCCCAGGGCGCCACGCAGCCGCGCCCGATCTCCACGAATCCCAGCTCCGCGATGCTGCCGTAGTCCGGCCGCAGCCGCGCGCCGTCGGCGGGGACGCCTCGCGGCGCTCCATGCTCCGGCACCTGGACGGCGACCGCGTGGTGCGGAGGCTGCACCGGACGGGGCAGGCCGTCCGCGGCGACGAAGTCCACCTCGGTGAGCACCGCGGCCATGACCTCCGCGGTCTGGCTGTGGCGCAGCTCCGAGTAGATGGTGAGCTCGTGACTCCCGGTCGCGGCGAGGCCTGCGCAGGCCGTGAGCGGCGTGGCCAGCCGCGCCTCGCGGAGGAAGCGGACGTGCTGCGCGCGGATGCGGGGCCTCGCCTTGTACTCGTGCATCGCCGCCCGAAGGCCCAGCGCCTCGAGCGCGAAAGGCAGCCCCTGGTTCGCCTTGGCGAGGAAGAAGCGCACGTTGAGGTGGTCGTTCTCGTCGCACTCCCATGCGTTCACGCTGCCGCGGTAGCTGGGGAGAAGTGACATGGCGCTCCTTCCACGCAGCAGGAAGCGCCGCCGCCCGCCGGCAGCGCCTGCCTTCCCTTCCGTACACCACTTCGCTAGGCTCCGCCGCGCCTTCTCCGTTCCGCGCAATCGCGTTTCGCAGAGTGAAATTCAACTCGAGGAATGAACCATGCGCAACCCACCATCAACTCGTCTTCTCCGCACTCTCGGCTTCGCGGCCGCAGCCCTGGCCGCCGCGACGGCGGGCGCGGCGCCGAAAGCGCCGGTGGTCGCCACCCGCGAAGGTCCGGTCCGCGGCGCCAGCGCGTCCGGCATCGAGCGGTTCCTCGGCATTCCCTACGCCGCCGCCCCGGTGGGCGACCTGCGCTGGCAGCCGCCGCAGCCGCAGCCCCGCTGGCATGGCGTGCGCGACGCGACCGCCTTCGGCGCGCACTGCGCGCAGCGCGCCTCGCCCTTCGGGCTCGCGAGCGAGAGCGAGGACTGCCTCTTCCTCAACGTCTTTGCCCCCGCGCGCGGGGACGACGAAGAGGGGCAGGACGACGACGAGAAGCTGCCGGTGATGGTCTGGATCCACGGCGGCGCGCTCCTGGTGGGCGAGAGCGACGACTACGATCCGTCCCGGCTGGTGCGGCAGGGCGTGGTGGTGGTGACCCTCAACTACCGCCTCGGCGTGTTCGGCTTCCTCGCCCATCCCGCGCTCAGCGCCGAGTCCGGCCACGGCTCGGGCAACTACGGGCTGATGGACCAGCAGGCGGCGCTCCGGTGGGTGCAGCGCAACATCCGCAAGTTCGGCGGCGACCCGACCCGGGTGACCATCTTCGGCGAGTCCGCGGGCGGCCTCAGCGTGCACTCGCACCTGGCCTCGCCCCTGTCGGCGGGCCTCTTCCACCGCGCCATCGTCGAGAGCGGCGCGTACGCGCTCAGCCAGCCGTCGCTGGCGCAGGCGGAAGCGCAGGGCAGCGCGGTGGCGACGCTGGCAGGGTGCGCCGACCAGAGCCTCTCCTGCCTGCGCGCGGCGCCGGTGGGGACGCTCCTCGCGGCGCTCGCGGCAACCGGCACCGCGTCGGTGGTGCCCGACGTGGACGGCCAGGTGCTCACCCAGACCGTCGGGGCAGCGTTCACCTCGGGGCAGTTCAACCGCGTGCCGGTGATCGAGGGCTCCAACCACGACGAGTGGCGGCTCTTCGTCGCCACCAGCTTCGATCTTGTGGGGGGACCGCTCCAGCCCGCGCAGTACACGGGCGCCATCGCCGCGACGCTGGGCGTGCCGCTCGGCACCGCGGCGTTCCTCGGCTCCTTCTATCCGCTGGCGGCGTTCCCCAGCCCCGACCTTGCGCTCTCTGCGCTGGGCACCGACGCGATCTTCGCCTGCAACTCGCGCAAGGCGGTGCGGCTGCTCTCGCAGTTCGTGCCCACCCACGCCTACGAGTTCAACGACGAGAACGCGCCCCAGCTCTTCCTGCCGCCGGTCAGCTATCCCTACGCGTCCGCCCACGCCTCCGAGCTGCAGTACCTCTTCGACCTGCGCTCGCAGATCCCGCATCCGGCGCTGGCGGAGGACCAGCAGCAGCTCGCCCGGGCGATGGTGGCGTACTGGACCAACTTCGCCAGGGTGGGCGACCCCAACGGATTCGGCACGCCGCTCTGGACCGCGTACGACGGCACCACGGACCAGATGCAGTCGCTGGCGCCGCCCTCGCCGGCCGCGGAGACGGCCTTCGCAGCCGATCACAGGTGCGCCCTCTGGGCGCCGACACCCTGATCCGACCGCGCCCGGGGCCCGGCGCGCCCGCGCCCGGGCCTCACTCGTGCGAGGTCACCATCGAGTGCAGGTTGCCGATCAGCGCCAGCAGCCGCGGCCCTATGTCGCGGCGCAACAGGTCCGGGGCGAGCTGGAAGGCGGCGCCGCTGCAGCCGATCACCATGGGCCTGGTGCCGTCGCCCGGGTCGAGCGGCGCCGCCACCGCGTTGACCTCGCGCCGCCAGTCGCCCAGGCTCAGGCAGAAGCCGTACTGCGCAAAGTCGCGGAATGCCTCCTCGAAGCGCCGGCGCGCCACCGGCCACTCTGCCGGGCGGCGCTCGCGAATCTGCGCCAGCACGGCCTTGCGCTCGTCCTCCGGCAGGGCGCAGACGTAGGCGCGGCCCAGCGAGGTGGTGAGCATGGAGACGCGCGAGCCGATGTCGATGACGAAGACGTCGGAGTGGTAGTAGGTGTCCACCACCTGCATGTGCAGGCCGTCGTTGATGGCCAGGTGCACCGAGGAGTTGGTCTGCTGCGAGAGCGCGTGCAGGAGGGGCCGGGCCACGCGCCGGAGGTCGATCTGCGAGAGCGCGGAGTAGCCCAGGCTCACCGCGGCGCTCCCCAGCGCGTAGCGCCGCGCCGAGGGCGAATGGCGCAAGAAGCCGAGCTGCGTGAGCGTGTAGGCCAGCCGGGAGACGGTGGGCCGCGCAAGTCCGGTGCGCGCCGCGATTTCCTGGTTGGCGAGCCAGCGGTCGCGGGGGCCGAAGCAGCGCAGCACGTCGAGGCCCCGGCGCAGCGCGCCCACCGACTTGCGATCGGGCGGGCTTGCGGCGCCGTTTTTGGCTATATTGCGCGCGACGCGTGGCACGGAACTTAGTTTCGCACAGTGAAATGGCTTCCGCAAGGAGCGGTGTGGCATGGACCTGAACTTCACCAAGGAAGAGCTGGCGTTCCGCGACGAGGTCCGGGCGTTCCTGGCTGAGAGCCTTCCCCAGGGCACGCGCCACAAGGTGCTGGAAGGAATGGAAGTGTCGCGCGACGATACCCTGCGCTGGCAGCAGACCCTGCACCGCCGCGGCTGGGGCGGCCCCAACTGGCCCAGCGAATTCGGCGGGACCGGCTGGGACCCGGTGCGCCAGTTCATCTTCGAGGAGGAGAGCGCCGCCGCGGGAGCGCCGCGCCTGCTCCCCTTCGGCCTCAAGATGGTGGGGCCGGTGATCATGCGCTTCGGCAACGCCGCGCAGCAGAAGCGCTTCCTGCCGCGCATCCTCTCCGGCGAGGACTGGTGGGCGCAGGGCTACTCCGAGCCGGGGTCCGGGTCCGACCTCGCGTCCCTCAAGACGCGCGCCGAGCGCAAGGGCGACGGCTACCTGGTCAACGGCCAGAAGACCTGGATCACGCTGGCGCAGTACGCCAACTGGATCTTCTGCCTGGTGCGAACGGACCCGAAGTCGAAGCCGCAGGCGGGCATCTCGTTCCTGCTCATCGACATGAAGACTCCCGGCGTCACCGTCCGGCCCATCACGCTCCTGGACGGCAGCCAGGAGGTGAACGAGGTCTGGTTCGAGGACGTGCAGGTCCCGGCAGAGAACCTGGTCGGCACCGAGAACAGCGGCTGGACCTATGCCAAGTTCCTCCTCGGCCACGAGCGTACCAACATCGCCGGGGTGGGCACTTCCAAGCGCGAGCTGGCGCGGCTCAAGCGCATCGCCCGCGAGGAGCGCAAGGATGGCAAGCCGCTGCTCGACGACCCGGCCTTCGCCGCCCGGGTGGCCCAGGTGGAGATCGACCTGATGGCGCTGGAGATCACCAACCTGCGCGTCCTCTCCGCCGAGGCCGAGCGCCGCGCCCCCGGGCCGGAGGCGTCGCTGCTCAAGATCAAGGGCACCGAGATCCAGCAGGCCATCTCCGAGCTGATGATGCACGCCGTCGGGCCCTACGGAATGCAGTTCCGCAGCGAGGCGAGGCGCGGCCGCATGGAGGGCGCTCCGGTCGGGCCCGAGTACGCGGCGCCGCTCCCGGCCATCTACCTGAACATGCGCAAGACCTCGATCTACGGCGGGTCGAACGAGATCCAGAAGAACATCATCGCGCAGACCATCCTCGGCCTCTAGGAGCACTCATGCGCTTCACTCCCACGCCGGAGCAGCAGCAGCTCGGCGACATGGTCCAGCGGTTCCTCTCCGAGCAGTACACGTTCGAGGCGCGGCGGAAGATCTTCGAGTCGCCGGAAGGCTGGAGCCGCGAGATCTGGTCGAAGCTCGCCGAGCTGGGGCTCCTGTCGCTCCAGCTTCCCGAGGCCCAGGGCGGCATGGCGCCGGCCGTGGTCGAGACGCTCCTCACCGCCACGGCGATGGGCAGGGCCATGCTGCTCGAGCCGTTCGTCTCCTCGGCCATCGTCGCGACCGCGCTGATCCGCGACCTGGCTTCCCGCGGGCAGCAGGAGGAGTTCCTGCCGGCGATGGCGTCGGGCGAGCACATCGCGGTACTGGCGCACTTCGAGCCCGGGGCCCGGTACGATCGCCGGCAGGTCGCCACCCTGGCCCGGCGCAGCGGCGGCAACTGGTCGCTGGGCGGGAAGAAGTGCGTGGTGGCGCACGCGCCCGCCGCGGACCACCTGCTCGTCTCGGCGCTCACGCCGGAGGGCCTGTCGCTCTTCACAGTGCGGCGCGATGCGGTCTCGCTGACGCCCTACCGCACCGTGGACGGCGCCTGCGCCGCGGACCTGACCCTGGCGGACGCCGCCGGGACGCTGGTGGGAGAGGAAGGGCGCGCCTTCGAGGCCATCTCGAGCGCGCTCGATCTCGGCCTCGCGGCGCTCTGCGCCGACGCCGTCGGAGCGCTGCAGGCCACCCTCGACGCCACCGTCGAGTACACCAGGACGCGGCGGCAGTTCGGCGTGCCGATCGCGAAGTTCCAGGCGCTCCAGCACCGCATGGCCGACATGCTCATCCACGTCGAGCAGGCCCGCTCGATGAGCTACCTTGCGGCGATGCGGTCCTCCGAGCCGGGCGGCCGCGAGCGGCGGCGCGCGCTCTCGGCGGCCAAGGTCACGGTGGGAAATGCCTGCCGCTTCGTCGGGCAGCAGGCGGTGCAGCTCCATGGCGGCATGGGGGTGACCGACGAGATCGCGGTCAGCCATCTCTTCCGGCGTCTCACCGCGCTGGAGATGGCGCTGGGCGACACCGACCATCACGTCGAGCAGTTCATCGCGGCAGGCGCGCAAGCGGAGGGAACATGAGCGGCGCTGGGTACACGAAACAGGGTGCAGTGGCGGTGATCCGGCTGGAGAACCCGCCGGTGAACGGGCTTTCGTACGCGGTGCGGGCCGGCATTCTCGCGGGGCTCGATCAGGCAAGCGCGGACCCTGCCGTCACCGCGGTGGTGCTGGCCGGCGCGGGCAAGGCCTTTTCCGCCGGCGCGGACATCAACGAGCTGGGCACGCCGCGCTCGTACATGGAGCCCAACCTCCCCACCGTCATCCGCGAGATCGAGCGGTGCGAGAAGCCGGTCATCGCCGCGGTCCACGGGCTGGCGATGGGCGGCGGGCTGGAGCTGGCGCTCGGGTGCCATTACCGGGTCACCGCGCCGGCAGCGCAGATCTCCCTGCCGGAGGTGAAGCTCGGGCTGCTCCCCGGCGCGGGCGGGACGCAGCGGCTGCCGCGCGCGGTGGGGCTGGAGACGGCGCTCAACATGATCGTCTCCGGCGCATCGGTCCCTTCCGAGAAGCTGGCCAAGGCGGGGCTCTTCGACGAGGTGATCGAGGGCGACCTGCTCGCGGGCGCCGTCGCCTTTGCTCACCGGATCTCGGCGCAGCGGCCGCTGCCCATCCTGCGCGAGAGGCGGGTGGCGCATCCCGATGCCGAGGCGTTCATCGCCTTCTCGCGCAACATGGTGGCGGCGGCGTCGAAGGGATATCCGGCGCCTTTGAAGTGCCTGGAGGCGGTGGCCGCGTCGGTGAAGCCCTTCGAGGAAGGCGTGCTGATCGAGCGGCAGGGCTTCATCGACCTGGTCAACTCGCCGGAGTCGAAGGCGCTGCGGCACGTGTTCATGGCGGAGCGCGCGGCCTCCAAGGTCCCGGACATTCCCGACGACACGCCCACCCGGCCCATCCGCAGCGCGGCGGTGATCGGCGCCGGCACCATGGGGGGCGGCATCGCCATGAACTTCGCCAACGCGGGCATCCCGGTGAAGGTGCTGGAGGTGAAGCAGGAGGCGCTCGACAAGGGCCTCGGCATCATCCGCAAGAACTACGAGGCCAGCGCGAAGAAGGGCAAGCTCACCGCCGCGCAGGTGGAGGAGCGGATGGCGCTGCTCCAGCCCACCCTCTCCTACGGCGACGTCGGGCAGGCCGACATCGTCATCGAGGCGGTCTTCGAGGACCTCCCGGTCAAGGAGGGCGTCTTCCGCCAGCTCGACGAGGTGATGAAGAAGGGCGCCATCCTCGCCAGCAACACCTCGACCCTCGACCTGAACAGGATCGCCGGCTTCACCCGGCGTCCCGCGGACGTGATCGGCACGCACTTCTTCAGCCCCGCCAACGTGATGAAGCTCCTCGAGATCGTCCGCGGAAAGGCCACCGGCAAGGACGTGCTCGCCACCACCCTCCAGCTCGCCAAGACGCTGAAGAAGACCGGCGTGGTCTCCGGCGTCTGCGACGGCTTCATCGGCAACCGCATGCTGGCGCGCTACTTCGAGCAGATCCTCCTGCTCGTGGACGAGGGCGCGCTGCCGCAGCAGATCGACAAGGCAATGGAGAAGTTCGGCATGGTGATGGGGCCGTTCCGGGTCTCGGACCTCGCCGGCGGCGACGTGAGCTGGTACATCCGCAAGCGCCGCTACGCAGAGGACCCGAAGGTCCGCCGCCAGGTGGTCGCCGACCGGCTCTGCGAGCTGGGCCGCTTCGGGCAGAAGACCGGCGCCGGCTGGTACCGCTACGAGGCGGGCCGGCGCGACCCCATTCCCGACCCGGCGGTCGAGGAGATCATCGTCACCGCCTCGAGGGAGCAGGGGATCACGCGGCGCAAGATCGCGAACGAGGAGATCGTCGAGCGCTGCATCTACGCGCTGGTCAACGAGGGCGCGAAGATCCTCGAGGAGGGCATCGCGCTGCGCGCCTCGGACATCGACGTGGTCTACCTCACCGGCTACGGCTTCCCGCCCTTCCGCGGCGGGCCCATGCACTACGCCGACACGGTGGGGCTCTACAACGTGGTGCGGGCAATGAAGCGGCTGGCGAAGAATCCGCACGGCGATCCGTCCGTGTGGGAGCCTGCGCCGCTGCTCGCGAAACTGGCCGCCGAAGGCAAATCGTTCTCCGGGAGCAATCCATGACTACCGCCGTCATCGTCTCGACCGCCCGCACCGGACTCGCCAAGTCGTGGCGCGGGGCCCTCAACATGACCCACGGCGCCACCCTGGGCGGCCACGTCGTCAAGGCCGCGGTGGAGCGCGCGAAGATCGACCCCGCCGAGGTGGAGGACGTGATCATGGGCTGCGCGCTGCCCGAGGGCACCACCGGCGGCAACGTGGCGCGGCAGATCGCGCTCCGCGCCGGGCTGCCCGTCACCACCTCGGGCACCACCGTGAACCGCTTCTGCTCCTCCGGCCTGCAGGCCATCGCCATCGCCGCGCAGCGGGTCATCGTCGACCGCGTGCCGGTGATGGTGGCGGGAGGCCTGGAGTCGATCTCCTGCGTGCAGCAGGAATTGAACCACCACATGTTCCAGGATCCCTGGCTGGTCGAGCACAAGCCCGCCGTCTACATGAGCATGCTGGAGACGGCGGAGAACGTGGCCAGGCGTTACAAGATCTCCCGCGAGAAGCAGGACGAGTACGGCGCGCGCAGCCAGCAGCGCGCCGCGGCGGCGCTTTCGGCGGGGCGGTTCGCGGACGAGATCGTGCCCTTCGCGACGGTGATGGGCGTGGCCGACAAGGAGTCGGGGCGGCTCTCGACGCGCGAGGTGACGCTGTCGGCCGACGAGGGCATCCGCCCCGACACCACGGTGGAGGCCATCTCGAAGATCAAGCCTGCCATCCCCGGCGGGGTGGTGGCGGCGGGAAACGCCAGCCAGTTCTCCGACGGCGCCTCGGCCTGCGTGGTGATGGACGAAAAGCTCGCCGAGCAGCGCGGCCTGTCGCCACTGGGCATCTTCCGTGGCTTCGCCGTGGCGGGCTGCGAGCCGGACGAGATGGGCATCGGCCCGGTCTTCGCCGTGCCGCGGCTCCTGGAGCGGGCAGGCCTTCGCGTCTCGGACATCGGCCTCTGGGAGCTGAACGAGGCCTTCGCCGTGCAGGTCATCTATTGCCGCGACCGCCTGGGGATTCCGGACGAGCTTCTCAACGTCGACGGCGGCGCCATCGCCATCGGGCACCCGTACGGGATGTCGGGAGCGCGCCTCGCGGGGCACGCCCTCATCGAGGGGCGCAGGCGCAAGGCGAAGTACGTGGTGGTGACCATGTGCGTCGGCGGCGGGATGGGAGCGGCGGGGCTGTTCGAGGTAGCCTAGCGATTCCCGCGACAGTAGCCTCCGAGGTCCGTGTCGAAGGGCGACCCAAGCTCCACCTCGCCGGGGAAGACGATCCGCAAGCCGACGTCAAACGGCGTGCCGCGGACTTCCGTGATCCGGCATTGCTTGATATATGCATTGAATTCGCTCTCGGTGGGGTGCGTCGAGGCGAGCACGACGGCTGAGCCGGATTCTGCTCCGGCGACGGCAATCCTGAACGAACTGCCTCGCTTGCCGATGGCAATGAGGTCCAACTCGCGCCCTACGCATCTCGGACAGAACTCCACCGGACTCTCCGCCTGGAAAAGCAATGGATTCACATCGATGCCCTGCAGCAGTTCGCCCCTCTCGCCGGCGCTGATCGTGTGCTTCAGAATCGGCTGGTCTTCTGTCGCGCAGACTGGACCTCGGCGGAAGAGGACGAAATCATCGTAGATGGCCAACATCAGGCGAGGGACGCGTGGGCAAAACAGGACATCGACCATCGCCATCACGACGACGACCGGGTATCGTTGATCTCGCCCGCCGACGATGGAGCACTTGTGCTGAGCGGAGCCGCGCCTTCCGTGGCCCGCGCACCCGACCAGCGCAAGGGCGGCAAACCCAGCAATGATCGTCCTCGTCATCGGGGTGGCCCCACGCGGGTGAGCCATTGCGGCCGGGTGCGGGCGCGGCGCCAGCCGGCACGCAAGAGCCAGGTTCGTGGATGCGAGAGCAGGCGCGTGCGATTGCAGGCTGCGGACGAGTACGGATCCGGCCCGCAGATGCCGTAGTGGCGCTGTGCGTTTCCCAGCACGTATGCGATGGCGTTCACCAACTCCGTCGGGGTGCGGAGCATGTGTGGATGGTAGTGATCCGCAAAGACGGAGCCGCACCGGCGCATCAGGCGGTTGAGCGCCTTCGCGAGGCGGATGTTGAGGCCCTGCATGCCGCGGGAGAGCGCAGCGCTGCTGTCGGCCTCCACCACGAGGTGCAGGTGATTGCCGAGGACTGAGAACTCGATGACGCGCAGACCGAAGCGGTCTTTCGCCTCGGCGAGCGAAGTCTCGATGACCCGAAGGCAACGGCGGCTGCGAAGGTTCCAGACGTCCAGCGCGACGCGCAGCGTGACATGCACCGCGGCAGCCTCTTCGAATCGCAGGCGCGCCTTGTGGGAGACCATAGGCCTCTCACCTTTCGGCTTGCGCCCTGCCCCGCGCCGGCGGCCGCCGCGAGACGGCAACGGCAATGGAAGCTGTCGTGTGCGTTTCATTGATTGGGGATATATCGAAGCTGTCGTTGGAACGCGTCGGTCAAATGACCGATGCCTCCGGGTTCGGCCCGCAGCGAGTCATCCGCCCCGTCCGGCCGACTCCTGCACCACCGCCTTCTGCGGCCGCTCGTTCACCGAGAGCTGGAACACGTCCGGGCGGGCATAGTGCCCCGTCACGTCGAAGTCGTACTTGGCGCGCGCGATCTCCTCCAGGTCCAGATCCGCGCAGAGGATGGCCTCCTCGTCGAAGACGGGCCCGGCCAGCACCTTGCCCAGCGGATCGATGATGCAGCTGCCACCGCGCATGAGCTGTGTCTGCGGCGCATCCCCCAAGGCATTGGGGATGTCCGCCGGCACGTCGCTCCGCCGCAGGGCCTGGCAGGCGGAGAGCACGAAGCAGCGGCCCTCCAGCGCGACGTGGCGCATGGTGGGCAGCCAGGTCTCGCGGTCGTCGGCGGTCGGCGCGCAGTAGAGCTGCACGCCCTTGGAGTACATGGCCATGCGCAGCATGGGCATGTAGTTCTCCCAGCAGATGACCGCGCCCAGGCGCCCCAGCCGGGTGTCGAAGACCGGCAGCGTGGAGCCGTCGCCGAAGCCCCACACCAGCCGCTCCGCGGCGGTGGGCATGAGCTTGCGGTGCTTGCCGAGGAAGGCGCCATCGTCGGAGAAGAAGAGCGCCGTGCAATACAAGGTCCCGCCCTCGCGCTCGATGACGCCCACCACCAGATGCAGCCGATGCTCGCGCGCCACCTTGCCGATGCGCTCCACGTCGGGCCCCGGCACCTCGACAGCGCTCTCGAAGTAGCGGCGGAACTGCTCGCGCCCTTCCCTCGTGCGCCGGCCCACCACCGCGCCGAAGTCCATTCCCTTCGGATAGCCGGAGACGAACGCCTCGGGAAACACGGCGAGCTGCGCGCCCTGGCTCGTCGCTTCGGCCGCCAGCCGCTCCAGCTTCTGCAGCGTGCGCTCGCGATCGAATGCCACCGACGCCGCCTGCACCACCGCCGCGCGAAAGCCCATCGCGTCACCGTCCCGGCCAGTCGTCGGTGGGCACCATCAACACTTCCCGCAGCGCCGCGCGCCGCAGCGGCACGATCTTCACGTACTCCGGGTCCGCCTGCATCTCCACATAGATGGTCCTGGTGGGGTAGCGCGTGATCACGATGCCGTCCCATCCCTCTCCGATGAGCGGCGGCCCGGCCTCGCCCGCGTAGAGGATCTGCGCGCCCAGCCTGACCAGGATCGGCTGCGCGGCATTGGCGTATTCCAGGTACTTCTCGCGCCCTCCCTGCCCGAAGCGCAGGAGCTGGAAGAGCACCACCGGCCTGCCGTCGTCGTCCTTGCGAAACCGCTCGAGCCCTGTCGCATCCGGTTCGATGGCCATGCCGCCATCCTACGCCTGCGGCGCGCGCCTGCTCCAGCACGGCGCTTGCATCCCTCGCAGCGCCGGGCGGCGCGCCGGCATTTCTTTCCGCGCTGCGCCGGAGAGGCAACCCGATGCGCGCGTGCGGTGCGTTGATCCTGGTGTTCGCGTTCGCCGCGGCGGCGGGCGACGAAGGGACGAAGAAGCGCCGGCCCCTTCCCGACGAATTCGGCAAGGTGATCATCGACAACGGGTCGTCCCTCTCCGGGCTGCCTGCGGTGGTGTTCCAGCACTGGTTCCACCGCACGCGGTACACCTGCCGCCTCTGCCACGTCGACCTCGGGTTCGCCATGAAGGCCGGCGGCACCGACATCAAGGCGGCAGACAACGCGAAGGGCTTCTTCTGTGGCGCCTGCCACGACGGGCGCAGGAAATCCAGCGACCGCAGGATTTTCGCTTCCTGCGACAAGGCGAAGTGGAACGAGAAGCGCGCCGTCTGCGTGCGCTGTCACGCGGCGGGCCTGGACGTGAAGCCGGAGCACGGCTTCGCAGAGGTGACGTCCGCCCTTCCCAGGGGGCGCTTCGGCAACGGCGTCGACTGGGAGAAAGCCGAAGAGCAGGGCCTGATCAAGCCGGTGGACGCGATCGAAGGCATCTCCATTCCACGCCGTCCCCTCGCCGTGCAGAAGGACTTCGCGCTGACGCCGAAGCTGGTGCAGATGCCGGAGATCATCTTCTCCCACCAGAAGCACACGGCCTGGAACGGCTGCGAGCTCTGCCATCCGGACATCTTCGTGGGCGTGAAGCGCGGCGCGACGAAGTACACGATGGTGGAGAACTTCCAGGGCAAGTACTGCGGGGCGTGCCACCTGAACGTCGCCTTCCCCATGCTCGACTGCCAGCGCTGCCACAGCGGGAACGTGCAGTGAACCGTCGCGCGGCGCTGTTGCTGCTGACGGCGCTGGCCCTGCCTGCGCGCAGCGGCGGCTGGAAGGAGGAGTTCGAGGAGGTGTGCAGCAAGACCCAGGACGCCATGTCGCTGGGCGCAGCCGAGCTGCGTTCGCTCATCGATCGCTGCGACAAGCTGAAGCCGGCAATCGACGGGCTCGAGGAGTCGGCCCGGAAGGTGTACACGCGGCGCCTGAGCGCGTGCCGGGAGCTGTACGTCTTCGTGCTCGAGACCCAGGAGCAGAAATGAAGACGGCGGCCGCGCTCTGCCTGGTCGCCGCCGCGTACGGCATCGACGGGCCGCTCTCCGACTACGGACGCGTCGTGCTCGACAGCAACACGCGCAAGGCCGGCGTGGCCCCGGCGGTGTTCGATCACTGGCGGCACCGCGCGCGCTTCACCTGCCGGCTCTGCCACGTCGACGTGGGATTCGCCATGTCGCGCGGCGAGAGCCACATCTCCGCGTCGACGAACCGGCGCGGCTTCCATTGTGGCGCCTGCCACGACGGCAGCAGGCGGTACGAGGGCAGGCCCATCTTCGCCTCGTGCTCGGAGGGCAAGGACGCGTCGAGCAACCCGACCTGCATCCGCTGTCACTCGGACGGGCGCGCGCAATCCGCGGCGGAGTACGCGGCGCTGAAACTGCCGCGAGGCGCGCTCGGCGACGTCGACTGGCAGAAGGCGGAGGAGCGGGGGAAGATCCATCCCCTCGACGCGCTCGAGGGCGTTTCGGTGGCGCGCCCGCCGATGGCCATGGATCGCGACGTGCAGATTCGCTCGCAGGCCTCGTGGATGACCGACGTGAAGTTCTCCCACCGCCGGCATGCAGTGTGGAACGGCTGCGAGGTGTGCCACCCGGAGATCTTTCCCAGGACCAGGGCAGGGGCGGCGCCGTTCACCATGCTGGACATCAGCGGCGGCCAGGCCTGCGGCGCCTGCCACGGAAAGGTCGCGTTCCCGCTGGCCTACTGCGACCGCTGCCACGTGAAGCCCGTGCGGTGAGGTGGATCGCCCTGCAGGCACTTACTCGCGCTGCTTGACCGCCAGCAGCCGCTTCAGATCGGCGAGGTCCTGCGGCCGCCCCGCAGCGCGCTTGGCGGCGATGAGGTCGTCGAGCGCGATCAGGTTGACGCTCATGGTGCCCCAGCGCACGCGCTCCCGACGTGGCCAGGCGTCCTCGAACGTCACGCCCGGGATCGAGCGGAGCAGGTCGATTCGCGCCGGTGGCGTTCCGAAGAAGAAGAAATCCTCGGCGGTCATCTGCTCGGCCTCCCGGAGCAACTCGCGTGGGGCACCGAAAGCGGCAAGGGCCTGAATCACTTTTTTCAGATTCGCCTGCGAGGTTCCAATCCAGAGATCGAGGTCCTTGGTGAACCTTGGCTGGGCATGAGTGGAAACTGCCCATCCTCCAACGACCAGGTATTCAACCCCGAAGTTTTCGAACTCCTCCAACACGTCGATCAAGTCGGGGGACAGGTCCATGATGGCCCTCCAGGTACCAGGAGTCGCGCACCAACTCGATCGTGGCCTGAAATTTTTCCTCGAGCGTCGCCCGGCGCCAGAACTCGAGGTCAGCCTCGGCAAGCATCTCGAAGCTCGAGACGCGGCCGAAGACGAGACACTGTCGCCGCTTTTCGCGTCGCTGTTCCTTCCCCGAAACGTCCGGCGGCTCGCTGCCCATACAGGCAATTGTACCATCGACTTGCGCGGCGCGAATTTTCACGCGCCGGGAACGACCACCACCTTCCCCATCACCTTGCGCTGCAGGATGCGCGTCATCGCGGCGGGCGCCTCCTCCAGCGAGACGCGCTCGCTGATCGCCGGCTTCACCCTGCCCTCCGCGAACCACGCCGCGAGCCGCTCCACGTTGCGCCGCTGGCCGTGCGGATCGTGCTGCGTCCAGTCGCCCCAGTACACGCCCACCAGCGACCGCTCCTTGAGCAGCGCCAGATTCAGCTTCACCGCCGGGATCACTCCCGAGGCGAAGCCGATCACCAGCAGCCGCCCGCGCCACGCCGTCGCGCGCAGCGCCGCCTCGGTGTACGCGCCGCCCACCGGATCGTAGACCACGTCGGCGCCCTTGCCCGCGGTCAGCTCGAGGATGCGCTGGCGCAGATCGGACTTGCCGTAGTCGATGGTCTCGTCCGCGCCGAGTTTCTTGCAGAACGCCAGCTTCTCCTCGCTGGAGGCCGCGGCGATGACCCGGGCGCCCATGGCCTTGCCGATCTCGATGGCGGAGGTGCCCACGCCGCCCGCGGCGCCCAGCACCACCAGCGTCTCGCCCGCCTTGAGGGCGCCGCAGTCCTGCAAGGCGTGCAGCGAGGTGCAGTAGGTGAGCACGAAGGCCGAGCCGGTCTCGAAATCCATCGCGTCCGGCAGCGGCGTCACCCGCTCGGCGGAAACGACGCACTCCTGCGCGAACCCGCCGCGTCCCGGCGATGCGATGACCCGCTGCCCCTGCGCGACGCCGCGCACTCCCTCGCCCACCTCCTTCACGATGCCCGCCAGCTCCAGTCCTGGCGAGAAGGGCAGGGGCGGCTTCACCTGGTAGAGCCCCTGCACGAGCAGCGCGTCGGGATAGTTCAAGGCGCTGGCCTTCACCTGCACCACCACCTCGCCCGGGCCCGGCCGCGGCGAAGGGATCTCCTCCACCTTGAGATTTTCGATGGGCCCATACTCGCGGCAGAGCAGCGCGCGCACGCTCATTTCCCCTTCTGCGCTGCATCGCGCAGCACGCGCTTGAGCACCTTGCCGGAGGCCGTCTTGGGCAGGGCGTCGATGAAGCGCACCTGCCGCGGCGCCTTGTAGGCGGACATGGCCTCCTTGCACCAGTCGATGATCTGCTGCTCGGTCACGCTGCCCCTGGCGTCGGGCTTGAGCACCACGAACGCGAGCGGATCCTCGCCGCGGTAGGGGTCGGGCACCCCCACCACGCCCACCTCGGCGATGGAGGGATGGCGGTACATGATCGCCTCCACCTCGGCGGGGAAGACGCTGAAGCCGGACACCTTGAGCATGTCCTTCTTGCGCTCCTCGATGCGGAAGTAGCCTTCCTCGTCCACCTGGCCGATGTCGCCGGTGAGGAACCAGCCGTCGCGGAAGGCGCGCTGGGTGGCCTGGGGATTGCGCCAGTAGCCCTTCATCACTTGTGGTCCGCGGACGGCAATCTCCCCGGACTTGCCGATGCCCAGCTCGGTGGCAGGGTCGTTGGGGTCGACGATGCGCGCCTCGGTCAAAGGCAGCGGCACGCCCACGGTGCCGTACTTGGGCCGCTGCGGCGGATTGATGTGCGTGGGCGCGGTGGTCTCGGAGAGGCCATAGCCTTCGATGAGCTTGTGGCCGGTGATCTCCTCCCAGCGCTGCGCCACCGCGGCCGGCACCGGCGCGCCGCCGGAGAAACAGTGGCGCAAGGAGGAGAGGTCGAACTCCTTCGTCTTGGGGAAATTGACGATGGCCACGTTGACGGTGGCGATGAAGGTGGTGAGCGTGCAGCGGTAGACCTCCACCGCGCGCAGCACCGTGACCAGGTCGAAGCGGCCGATGGCCACGAGCGTCGCGCCCATGTAGGCCATCATGTTCATCTGGCATTCCATGCCGGTGATGTGGAACCAGGGCAACACGCCGAGCGCCACGTCGTTGTCGCCCGACCCGATGTAGGCGCGTTGCATCTCGCAGCAGGAGACCAGGTTGCCGTGGGTGATCTCCGCGGCCTTGGCGGTGCCGGTGGTGCCCGAGGTGTACTGGAGCAGCGCCGTGTCCGAGAGCGAGCGCGGCACCTGCGTCTTCAGCTCCGGCGCCGTGCGCAGGATCTCGAGGAGCGCATCCGTTCCGGCGGGCGGGGGGCCGCTGCGCGTCTCCAGGAACGAGGGCGGCGGCGGCAGCGTGGGGCTTTCGGGCAAGAAGTCCTTGTAGGCGGTCAGCACCACCGTCGTAAGCTTCGTCTGCGCGCGGATGGGCTCCACCACGGCGTAGGCGAGATCCGAGGTGACGAGCGCGCGCGCCCCCGAGTCCTCGAACTCGTGCAACAGCTCCACCGCCTTGTGCATCGGGTTCAGGCACACGGCGATGCCGCCGGCGCGCAGGGTGCCGTAGTAGGCGATGGCGAACTGGGGGCAGTTCTCGAGGAAGATGGCGACGCGGTCTCCGGCGGCGATGCCGCGGGATTTCAGGAACCCCGCGAAGCGGCCCACGGCGGCATCCAGCTCGGCAAAGGGGATGGCGCGGCCGTAGAAGAGGATGGCGGCCCGGTCGGGCACCCGTTTTGCCTGGCGCGCGAGGATGACGGGCAGTACTTCCTCGGGCAGACGGATCGACTTCTCGTCGACGTTCGCGGGCCAGTGCTTCTTCCAGATGGGTTCCATCGGGTCCTCCGCGTCTCGGGAAGGGTATGCTTACACCGGCACGCGCCGGTCGGACAGGCGGCGCCCGGGGCGCGTTTCGCGCATCGGAACGGGAGGTCTTCCATGTCGCAGCACGTGTTGACCGAGGTGCACGATCGCATCCTGCGCATCGAGCTTTCGCGGGCGGAGAAGAAGAACGCGCTGACGCTGGAGATGTACCGGGCGATGTCGGAGGCGCTGGCGCGCGCCGAGTCCGACGCGCAGGTGCGCGCGGTGCTGATCCACGGCAAGCCCGACTGCTTCTCCGCGGGCAACGACCTGGGCGACTTCCTGCATCCGCCCTCCGACCCGGGCGACCGGCCGCCCCTGGTCTTCCTCGAGCGCATCGCGGCGGCGCGAAAGCCGCTGGTCGCGGCGGTGGGCGGACCGGCGGTGGGCATCGGCACCACCATGCTGCTCCACTGCGACTTCGTCTACGCGTCGCCGCACACGCGCTTCCAGCTCCCCTTCGTGCCGCTGGGGATCGTGCCCGAGGCGGCGTCGAGCCTGCTCCTGCCGATGATGGCAGGACAGCGGCGCGCGGCGGAGCTGCTGCTCCTGGGACAGCCGTTCGACGCGGCCAAGGCCGTGGCGGCGGGCATCGTGACGGCGATCGTTCCGGAGGGGAACCTGCTCGAGCACGCGCGGGGCGTGGCGCGCGCGCTCTGCGCCCTGCCGCCCGAGTCGGTGCGCCTCACCAAGGAGCTGATGAAGCGCGGCACGGCCGCCGCGGTGGCGGAGCGGATGGGAGTGGAGGGGCGCCTCTTCCAGGAGCGGCTCTCCTCGCCGGAAGCGGTGGAGGCCTTCACGGCGTTCTTCGAGAAGCGAAAGCCGGACTTCTCGCGGTTCGAGT
>DASSQZ010000187.1:0-14887 GCA_035702105.1 Myxococcales bacterium
GACCTCAGGAAGCGCGGCTTCCGCTTCGTCGGCTCGACCATCTGCTACGCGCTGATGCAGGCCTGCGGGCTCGTCGACGACCACGTCCGCGGCTGCTTTCGCGCGTCGCGCTGACCTTCAGCGCTGCAGGACGGGGCGGCCGAAGACGCCCACCAGCGCGTTGGCGGCTGCACGCAAGAGGCGGCGCGCGATCACGTCCAGGCGGCCGCCCGGCGTGAACGGGGTGGGCGTCAGCTCCACGTCGAAGACCACGCCGCCTCCCTCGGGCGTGCCGAGGGTGGCCCCGACGTCGGCGAGCAGCTGCTGCACCGCCGCGTTGTCGGCGAGGATCCTGCCGCGGAAGCGCCGCACGCCGCGCTCGTACGCCGCGCGGGCCAGCGCCAGCGCGAGGATGCGGCCCAGTCCCTTGCCCTGCGCGTCGTCCACGACGGTGATGGCTGCCTCGGCAGCTTCCGGATCGTCCGGCACGCGGACGAAGCGGGCGACGCCGAGCCCCACCTCGGCCGGAACGCCCGGCGTCACCGCGACGATGGCCACGTGGTCGCGGCCATCCACGCAGGTGAGGTACTTGACCTGCTCGTCGGTCAACTCGCCGACCAGGCTGAGGAAGCGCCGGTAGCGCGACTCCGGCGAGAGCCGCTCGAGCCCGCGCCTCAGCTCGGCGGCATCGTCCGGGCGGATGTGCCGGAGCGTGACCTGCGTACCATCACGGAGGACGTGGTCCTCGCGAAAATCCGGGCCGGTGTCCATGACGCGCCGGAGGGTAGCAACGCGGAGGGCGTCGCGCAGGCGGGAATGGCAGCCGCGCAGAGGTTTCGCCCCGGACGCCTCCGGGCGCACCGTCGTCGCCCTCGACGAGCGCGGGCGGGGCCAGCCTCCGGCACGCGAAATGCTGCGCCCCAATGGGACGGACCCGCCTGCCGCACGGGCGGAGCGCTTTCGCGGAGGGTGCAATCATGGCGCGCGTGAACGATCTGGTCGAGTTGTACCGGCGAAGCTGCACGGAGTACGCCGCCCGCCCGCTCTTCGGCACGAAGCGGGACGGCGCATGGACCTGGATGAGCTACGCGGAGTTCGGCGCGCTGGTGGACCAGGTGCGCGGCGGCCTCGCCGGCCTGGGGGTGGGCAAGAGCGATCGCGTGGCCTGCATCGCGGACAACTGCATCGAGTGGGCCGCGGCTGCCTACGCCACCTACGGGCTGGGAGCTTCCTTCGTGCCCATGTACCAGTCGCAGCGGCCGGCGGAATGGGAGTTCATCCTCGGCGACTGCGGCGCGAAGGTGGTCTTCGTCGCCAACGAGACCATCTTCACGGCGGTGGAGGCGATGCACCCGCGGCTCCCCCAACTCGCCCACGTCATCGGCTTCTCCCGTCCGGCCACCGCGCCCGACTCCTGGCGCGGACTGGTGCAGGCGGGCGCGAAGGCTCCGGTGCCAGCGGATGCCCCCTCGCCGCACGACATCGCCGGCTTCATCTACACCTCGGGGACCACCGGCAAGCCCAAGGGCGTGCTGCTCAGCCACGAGAACATCGCCTCGAACCTGAACGCGGTGCACGAGATCTTCCCGCTCAACGCTGACGATCGCTCGCTCGCGTTCCTGCCCTGGGCCCACGCCTTTGGGCAGACCTGCGAGCTGCACATGATCCTCAGCTTCGGCGCCTCCATGGCGCTCAACGACGACGTCGAGAAGCTGGTCGAGAACATCGCCGTGATCCGGCCCACCGTGCTGGTGGCGGTGCCGCGCATCTTCAACAAGATCTACGGCCTCGTGAACCAGCAGATCGCGGCGCGGCCCCCCTTGCTGAAGAAGATCATCCAGGGCGGCCTGCAGAGCGCGATGCGGCGCGCGCGCGGCGAGCGGCTGGGCCTGATCGACCGGCTCGAGCTGGCCTTCGACGACAAGGTGGTGTTCAGCAAGATCCGCGCGCGGTTCGGCGGCCGGCTCAAGTACGTCATCAGCGGCAGCGCCACCCTGGGCCGCGACGTCGCGCAGTTCATCGACGCGGTGGGGCTGCCGGTCTACGAGGGCTACGGCCTCACCGAGACCAGCCCCATCGTCACCGCCAACGTTCCCGGGAGCCGGAGGATGGGCAGCGTGGGCCGGGTGGTGCCCGGCGTGCGCGTGGTCATCGACACCGGCGTCACCGGACACGAGCGCGACGGCGAGATCCTCGTCTACGGCCCCAACGTGATGATCGGCTACCACAGGCGGCCGGAGGACAACGAGAAGACCCTCACCCCGGACGGCGGCCTGCGCACCGGCGACCTGGGCCACCTCGACGAGGACGGCTTCCTCTACATCAACGGCCGCATCAAGGAGCAGTTCAAGCTGGAGAACGGCAAGTACGTGATGCCCTCCTCGCTGGAGGAGGTGCTCAAGCTCTCGCCCTACATCTCCAACGTGATGATCCACGGCGACGGGCGCCCCTTCAACGTGGCGCTGATCGTGATCAACGAGCCGGCGGTGCGGGCCTGGGCCGGGACGCAGGGAATTGCGCTGGGCAGCGACGCGACCGCGCACGAGCGGGTGCGCTCGCTCATCCGCGGCGAGCTGGAGCGGCTGGGCGGCGAGTTCCGCCGCTTCGAGGCGCCGCGCGACTTCGTGCTCATCCGCGAGGACTTCACCATCCAGAACGGGCAGCTCACGCCCACCTTGAAGCTGAAGCGCAACGAGGTGCTGGCGCGCTACGCCGGCCTGCTCGAGGCGCTCTACGCGAAGCAGCCCGAGGCGCAGCCCCAGGCTTGATCGCGTGGGTAGAACGCGTCTCATGACGTCGAGGTCCAACACCACAGGCGTAGTCCCTGAGCCGCCTTCGGCGGCCGGGACTAGATGGACCCCTTCGCCGCGAACGGCTCCGGTGGAATCCGGAAGGCGTTCGCGGCGAAGGAGATCAGGTGGTAGAAGCCGGCCAGCGCGACCAGCTCCACCAGTTGTTCCGCGGTCCATTCCCGCCCCAGCGCGGCCCAGAGCTCGTCGTCGATCGTCGCGGTGTCCACCAGCGCGTCGACCAGCGCGAAGAGCAGCCGATCGTGCGCTGCCGCGCCGGCTCCCGGAGGGGCGCGCGTCGCCGCGAGGTCGGCGTCGCTGAGACGCGCCCGGGCGGCGAAGAAGGCGGCGTGCACGCCCCACTCGTAGTCGCAGCCCAGCCGGGCGCAGGTGCGCTGGATGACCAGCTCGCGGTCGCGCAGCGGAATCGATCCGCGGTCGAGGAGTCCGCCGGCGACGATGCGCAGGAAGACGCGCTCGTTCACCGCCAGGCTGCGGAAGAGGCCGAGGGGCGGGACGCCGGCGGGCATGATGCGGGCCAGCGCTTCCGCCACCGGCGGGGAGAAGGGCGGGGACACGGGAGCGATGCGGGGTGCGGACATGCGGGCCTCCTTGTGCTACAGGATGCGTAGCGGAGACACACCGTCGTAACGCTACTCTTTGCGTAGCGCAACGCATTTCCTTCCCCCCGGAGCGCCATGACCGTCACACCCAGGCCCGGCCAGCGCGTGCGCGGCTCCCGCACCGGACGGCCGGTGATGGCGCTCTTCGACCTGCTCGGGCGGCGCTGGGGGCTGCGCATCCTCTGGGAGCTGCGGGCCGGCCCCCTGACCTTCCGGGCCCTGCGCGAGAGCTGCGGCAACCCCAGCCCCACCGTGCTCAACGACCGCCTTCGCGAGCTCCGCGAGAGCGCGCTGGTGGATCTCGCTTCCGGCGAAGGCTACGGCCTCACGCGGCAAGGACGCGAGCTGGCGCGGCTGCTGCTTCCGCTGACGGCCTGGGCGGAACGCTGGGCCCGGCACTTGCGGCAGGGGCCGTAGGCGACCTGTCAGCCAAGGCAGCGCAGCACCTCGGCCACGCTCCAGGCCTGGGCGATGCACCCGCGCGGCGCGTGCGGAGGGTCGGCGTCGAAGATCTCGGCGATGCTGCCCAGGCCGAGCTCGCCCAGGTGCGCCTCGAATCCGGCCAGGAAGGGGCCCGGGTCGTCGCCGGGAAACGTCTTGCGCCAGGCATCGACGAAGGGTCCGATGAGCCACGCCCAGACGGTTCCCTGATGGTAGGCGGCGTCGCGCATCTCCAGATCCCCCTGGTAGCGCGGCCGGTAGGCGGGCTCGCGCGGGCCCAGTGAGCGCAGCCCCACCGGGGTGAGGAGCTCGCCGCGGACGGCGCGCAGCACCGGTTCCCAGAGCGCGCGGTCGAGCACCGGATGCGGCAGCGAGATGGCGAGGAGCTGGTTCGGCCGCAACGACGGGTCGTCGGATGCTCCGGCCCGCGGCCTCCGCCCGTCGCCCGCAAGGCCGGCTCCTGTGGGCTCGGCGCCCTCGCCGTCGACCACGTCGTAGAGGTGCCCGCGCTCCTTGCAGAAGAAGCGCCGGTTGAAGGACTCCCGCAGCCGTTCGGCGGCGGCCCGGGCCCGGGCATCGCCGCCGGACCATTCGTCGAAGAGGCGGAGCGCATTGTAGAAGAGCGCGTTGATCTCCACCGCCTTCCCGCGGCGCGGCGTGACCACCAGGTCGCCCACCTTGGCGTCCATCCAGGTGAGCTGGTAGCCCGGCGCGCCCTGCCGCAGGAGACCGTCGTCCGCGTCGACGCCGATGCCGAAGCGCGTGCCTTCCAGGTGCCGCGCCACGATTTCACCGAGCAGCGGCAACAGCTCCCGCAGGAGCGTCCCGTCGCCGGAGATGCGCGTGTAGCGATCGAGCGCGTGGAAGAACCAGAGCGTCGCGTCGGCGGTGTGGTAGAGGCCCTGCGATTCGCCCTCGGGGAAGAGGTTGGGAACGAGCCCGTCGCGCACGTGGCCGGCGAAGGTGCGGAGGATGCGGCCTGCCAGCTCGTGCCGGCCGGTGACGAGGCAGAGGCCCTCCAGGCTGATCATCGTGTCGCGGCCCCAGTCGGTGAACCAGTGGTAGCCGGCGATGACCGAGCGGTCCTGCGGGCCGCCCGCGGGCTTGCGGAAGAGGAACTGGTCGGCGGCAAGGCAAAGCTCCGCGGCGAGCCCGCTCCTGCCGCCTACCAGCGCGGCCCGGCGGGCCCGCTCTTCGTCCCGCAGCGCCTGACGATCGAGCGTGGGCTCCCATGCATCGGTGGAGATCGCCAGGGTTGCTTCCTCCCCGGCGGCGAGCTGCACCGCCCATGAACACGGCGTCACCAGCGGCCCTTCGCAGTCGTAGCCGCGCTCCTCTTCGACGCGATAGCGCACCGTGCGCGTCCGGGGCGGTGGCGCGCGCCAGTCGCCTTTCGAGGCGGCGATGAGGATCGGCAGCGAGCTGCCGCGGTCGATCTCGCAGACCCGCCCATCCAGCGCCACCGGATAGGCGCGCGCCGGCGCATCGACGCGGCCTTCGTGCGGCCGCACCTGGAGCCACGGACAGACTCGAAGAGTCACCGGCTCGCGCGCGCGCCAGCAGACGAGCGTGAGGTTTCGCCCCTGCGGCAGCACGATGCGCTTCTCCAGCCTCGTGTAGCGCCAGAGCGGCAGGCCGTCCTCGAGCGCGAATTCCTCCGCCTCGCCCGCGTCGTCCTGCAATTCGGAGACGGCGAGGATGCGACCGCGCGGGGTCGCGGCGACGAGCGCGCCGTGGAACCTGCGGGTGGGCGGGCCGGCGACGGTGCCGGACGCGTACCCGCCGAGCCCGTTGGTCACGAGCCATTCCTTTTCCCCGGCCCCGGGCTCGCCGCGCCGCCAGCAGACGCGCCGCATCTCAGTACTCCCTTCGCCGCAGCAGGTAGTCGAGGCCGCCTGCGCGGTACCAGCGATATCCGTACGGCTCCAGCGGAATGCGGTGCGCCTTTCCCGGGCCGGGCTCGCTGTGCGCCTCGGAGTGCAGGTTCACCAGCCGGTCCTCGGGAAGGCGCAGCGCGATCTCCGCCGGCTGGCCGGCGAGGTTGTGCACGATGACCAGCGCGTTGTCGCGCCATTCGTAGCGCACGGCGAGCACGCCGCGGTTGCCGCAGGGCAGGATGCGGAAGTCGCCCCAGCCCACCTCCGGACATTCCTTGCGCATGCGGATCATCCGCTCGGTCCAGTTGAGCATCGACTCGGGGTCGCGCTTCTGATCGGCGGCGTTGATGCTCTCGTATCCCCAGGGGCCCCGGTCGATGACCGGCAGCACCGTCTTCTCCGCCTTGGAGAAGCCCGCGTGCGGCTCCTTCGACCACTGCATGGGCGTGCGTACGCACTTGCGCTCCTTCAGCCGCAGGTCGTCGCCCATGCCCAGCTCGTCGCCGTAGCGGACCACCGGCGTTCCCGGCAGCGCGAACATCAGGCTCATCGCCATGCGCAGCCGGCGCTGGTCGCCCTTGAGCATGGGCGGCAGCCGCCTGCGGATGCCGCGGCCGTAGAGCTGCATCGACGGGTCCGGCCCGAACTCCGCAAACACCTTCTGCCGCTGCGGCTCGGTCAGCCGCCCCAGGTCCAGCTCGTCGTTGTTGCGCAGGAAGACGCCCCACTGCGCGCTCTGGGGACGGGCCCGGGTGCGCTCCATGGCCCTGGCCAGCGCGGGCGCATCGGACGCCGCGAGCGCGTAGAAGAGGTGCTGGTTCACCTGGAAGTTGAACATCATCTGCATCCGCTCGCCGGTATCGCCGAAGTACTCGAAGTCGGTGCGCGGCTGGACGTTGGCCTCGGCGAGGAGGATGGCGTCGCGGCTGCGCCAGGAGAGGAAGCTGCGCAGGTCGCGCAGCATGTCGTACTGCTCCACCGGCTTCACGCCCGCGCCCTTCTTCGCGATCACGAACGGCACCGCGTCCATGCGGAAGCCGGAGACGCCCATCTGCAGCCAGAAGCCGATGATCCGGCGAATCTCCGCCTGCACCTCCGGGTTCGAGGTGTCGAGGTCGGGCTGGAAATCGTAGAAGCGGTGGAAGTACCACTCGCCAGACTCCCGGTCGCGCGACCAGGTGGACTTCTGCACGCCGGGAAAGACCATTCCCCTGTTCCAGCCGCGCGGGCGCGTGGGCGACCAGACGTACCAGCGGCGCCGCTTCGACTTCTTCGAGGAGCGCGCCTCCTGGAACCAGGGGTGCTGGTCGGAGGTGTGGTTCACCACCAGGTCGGCGATGACGCGGATGCCGCGCTGGCTCGCCGCGTGCGTGAACTCGACGAAGTCGCCCAGGGTGCCGTAGCGCGGGTCCACCGCGTAGTAGTCGGAGACGTCGTAGCCGTCGTCGCGGTCGGGCGAGGCGTAGAACGGCATCAGCCAGATGGCGGTGATGCCCAGCCCGGCAAGGTAATCCAGCCGCCGCGCCAGGCCGCGAAAGTCGCCCACACCGTCGCCGTTGGCGTCGAGGTAGGTGCGGACGTCGCAGTTGTAGATGACCGCGTTCTTGTACCAGAGGTCCGAGATGACGTCGGGCTTGCGCTCGCGCATCCGCGCATCCTGCCGGGCTTTCTCCGCGCGCGACATGCGCCGGAGGGTGCGGCGTTCGCACGCGGACCTGCAATCGGCTTTCGCTCTCCGGCGTGCTAAAATTACAGCGTGAATCCGCTCGCGCACGCGGCGGATGCCGACCCGCTCGTCCGGGACGTGATCGACACCCGCTACCGTCTCACCCGCGAACTCGACCATGGAGGCATGGGCCGGGTCTTCGAGGCGGTCGATACCGAGCTGCGGCGCAAGGTGGCCATCAAGCTCATCTCCTCCGCGTCGTCCGAGGCCACCGCCCGCGCGCGCTTCCGGCGCGAGGCGCTCACGCTCGCGCAGCTGTCGCATCCCAACGTCCTCACCGTCTACGACGCCGGCCCCAAGGACCACGAGGGCGAGCCCTACCTGGTCTGCGAGCTGCTCGAGGGCATCACCCTGCGGGAGAAGGCCGCCTCGCCGCTGCCCCTGACCGAGGCGCTGGAGATCGCGACCCAAGTCGCCGCCGGGCTCGCGGCAGCCCACGCGCTGGAGATCGTGCACCGCGATCTCAAGCCGGAGAACGTCTTCATCACCCGCGACGGACGGGTCAAGCTGATCGATTTCGGCATCGCCAAGCCGCTGTTGCCGGTGGAGACGCTCTCGGCGGAGGCGTCGGCGAGCGCGGACCCTGGCCTCGCCACCGCGGAAGGGCGGATGCTGGGCACCGTCGGGTACATGGCACCCGAGCAGGTGCGCGGCGCGCAGGTGGACCGCCGCGCCGACGTCTTCAGCTTCGGCGCCGTGCTCTACGAGCTGGTCAGCGGGCATCGCGCGTTCCAGGGGCCCACCCCGTATGCGACCAGCCTCGCCATCCTCGAGAGCGCGCCGGCGCCGCTCCCGCACTCCATTCCGGCCGGCGTGCGGCGGATCGTGCAGCGCTGCCTGGAAAAGGATCCGGCGCGGCGCTTCTCGTCGGCGCAGGAGCTCTTGCCGGAGCTGGAAGACGCGCATGGCGCCCTGGTGCGCCGCCAGGCCCGGGCACGGCGGCGGCCCTGGCTGATCGGGGCAGGCGCCCTGGCGGCGGCGCTCGCGGCGCTGATGTACAAGCCTCGACCGCCTCTTCCACAGGGCGTGCTGACGCTGCGGATCGCGTCGGTGGAGGCGAGCCCGGCCCACGCCGGGCTGGTGGCAGCGGCCGGCCTCGCCTTCGAGCGCACCTTCGGGTCGATGGCCGAGGTCGTCCACGTCGAGCAGGGCGGAAATGCCGAGTGGGTCCTGAAGAGCCTGGTTTCGCAGGCCGGAGCGCGCGTACGGGTCGCCGCGCGGTTCGAGACCGGTGACGGGCGGAGGCTCGGAGATCTCGTCGAGTCGGTCGCCCCGGCCGCCGAGCTCGAGCAGGACGCCGCCGAGCTCGCCGCCCGCGTGAGCGACGAGTTCATGCGCCTGTGGCGCGACCGGACACGGCGCGTGCGCGCGCACGAGCTGACGCGCTCGCGCGCCGCCGAGGAGAAGCTGCTCGCCTACTACGACCTGATGGGCCCTGCGCCGCGCTCCGAGTTCCTCGACCAGGGGCGCCGCCTCCTCGACGAGGCGCTCGCCGCCGACGAGCGGAACGTCGCTGCCCTGGCGGAACGCTCGATGCTGCTCCTTCTCGCCGCGGACAGGCCCGGAGACGATCCCGCCGCCGACCTTCGCCTCGCGCGGGCCGATGCGGACGAGGCGCTGCGTCTTCTGCCACACGATCCACAGGCTCTGCTCGCTGAATGCCTGACGGCGCGGCGGCAGATGCGCGACCTGCCCTCCGATCATGAGCTGACCGCCGCCACTTCAGCCTGCGCCGGGGCCGCGCAGGCGGACCGCCACTCTGCCCTCGCGCTCTTCACCCTCGCAAAGCTCTACGATCAGGCCTGCGACTATAGCGCGGTGATCGAGACGTTGAAGACAGGGATCGACCGCGCGGCTCGGTACGACCGCCGCTGGCTGGCGTGGCTCAGGTTCTATCTCGTCTCCATCGCAATCCAGCGCGGGCACCTGCAGGAGGCAGACATCTTCTCGGCGGAGCTGGTGACGCAGCTCGCGCGCGAGGACCGGGACCAGAAGCAATCCGCGCCGCGCATGCAGGGCGCTCACCTCCTCCGCGCAGCCGTCCTGATGAGGATGGATCGCAACGCCGATGCGGATCGGGAAATCGAGCGCGAGCTTGCCGAAGGCGCTGGCGCGATGGGCGGCCTCGACGAGATGCTCGAGGCGGCAGGGCTGATCGGGATCTCCCGCCTCCATCATGGCGCGCTGGATCCAGCCCGGGCCACTCGCCTCACCGCCCTCGAGCAGAGGTTCGCTGCCGAAGACGAACGGATCGAGCAATTCGGGCCCGTGATCGGCTGGTTTGCCTTCATGGATCCGCAGGTCGCGATGGCATGGATGGACGCGCACAAGAGGCAGTCGGGATGCCAGCTCGCCGTCCAGCGCGCGCACATCTACCGCTACGCCGGACGGCCCGAGCGGGCAGCGCGCGCTCTCGCCGACTGCCATCCAACGGAGGAGTGGGCGAGGCGCTGCGTTCGTGTCATTTCTTCGGAGTTGCCGCCGGATGCTTCCGCGCACCCCTAGGCGGCGTGCGCGGTGCGGCCCCCTTCGAGCCAGTTGTTGCAGCGGCCGGCTGTGGTCTTGGAGTGTCGGGACACAGGGCACGGCAATCGGCGCAGATCATTTTCGCCGCGGCGAGTGTCATCGTCTTGGACGTCGTCCAGCATGGAGGAAACGTGCAAGTCAGGGGCTCGGGATCCGGCTTGGTGCTCTTGTAGGTGTAGTCGTAGCATTCTCCATGCGGGAATTGGCTCGTGCAGACCTCACACATCGTTTTCAGCTCAGCTGCGGGATCAGCCGCGCGTGCACTGCCTCCGATCGACAACGCTGCTGCAAGGGCTGCTGCGCCCAGCATCCTCGAATACCCTATTCTCATTTTGATCCCCCTCCTGAATACGAGCGTCGCTCTCGAGGTGGATGCCGAAAATCCGCGGGAGTGGCAGAATCAATGGCGTGCGGACGGGCACCATCACCGGCAGCGGCGCTCAACGCCGCCCTAGCACAACGGCAAATCCATTTCTCTTCATCGCCCTGCGCTGCGACCATCCGACGCAGCCCGGGGCGCGCTTCTGCCTCGAAGGCGTGGAGACCGTCTCCATCGGCCGCCTCCCTGCGCTCTCGGCAACTCGCGAGGGAAGCGAGCTGCGCATCGGCATCCCAGACGGCCACGTCTCCTCCGCGCACCTGCGCCTGCTGGCCGGCGATGGCCGCTGGACCGCGGAGGATTCCGGGTCGAAGAACGGCACCTTCCTCGACGGCAAGCGCATCTCCCGGGAGCCGCTCGGCGACGGCGCGCTGGTGGAGATCGGCCATACCTTCCTGCTCTTTCGCGCTGCGCTGCCCGCCCGGCGCGGCGCCGACATCGTCGATGCGCGGCCGCTGCTCGCCGCGCAGGGGTTCGCCACGCTCTCTCCCTCGTTCGCCGAGGAGCTGGAGCGGCTGCGGGCCGTGGCCGCCTCCCGAGTGCCCGTCCTGCTGCGCGGAGAGTCGGGCGCCGGCAAGGAGGTGCTCGCCGCCGCCATCCACCGGCTCTCGGGCCGGCCCGGGCCCTTCCAGGCGGTGAACTGCGGCGCCATTCCGTCAGACCTGGTCGAGTCCGAGCTGTTCGGCCACCGCAAGGGCGCCTTCTCCGGCGCGATCGAGGATCATCTCGGCCTGGTGCGCGGCTCGGACCGCGGCACGCTCCTGCTCGACGAGATCGGAGACCTGCCCCTGCCCGCGCAGGCCGCGCTCCTGCGCGTGCTCGAGCAGGAAGAGGTGCTGGCGGTGGGCGCGCCGCGGCCGGTGAAGGTGGACCTGCGCGTCGTCTCGGCCACCAACCGCGACCTGGAGACCATGGTCGCGCAGCAGCAGTTCCGCGCCGACCTCCTCGCCCGGCTGGCCGGCTACGTCTTCGGCGTGCCGCCGCTGCGCGAGCGCCGCGAGGACTTCTCGCTCATCGTCGCGGCGCTGCTGGCGAAGATCGGCTCGCCCTCTCCGAGCTTCACCACCGACGCTGCCCGCGCGCTACTGCGCTACCGCTGGCCGCTCAACGTGCGCGAGCTGGAGAAGTGCCTTGCCAGCGCGGTGGCGCTGGCGCGCGGCGAGCCCATCGACCTCACGCACCTCCCGCCCGCGGTCCGCGAGTGCCCGGCGCCGGCGGCAGCACCCACCGTCGACGAGCGCCAGCGCGACGAGCTGATCGCGCAGCTCCGCGCCCACGACGGCAACGTCACCGCGGTGGCGCGGGCGATGGGCAAGGCGCGCACGCAGGTGCAGCGCTGGCTGCGCCGCTTCGGCCTCGACGCGGCGTCGTTCAAGCGCTGAGCGGTAGCGCCCCGTGGCATGCCACGGGCAGTCCGCGCCCGAACTCCCTGCCAGGCCCCGATCCGCCGCGATTCGCGCCGGCATGCCGCGTGCTCTGTGCCACGGCGCAAGGAGGAAGAAACCATGCAGACCTTCCGTGAATGGGCCTATCCCGCAACCCTGATCGTCCTGTGGGTCATCGCAGCCGCGTACACGGTCTCGCTGATGATCGAGGTCCCGCGGCCTTCGCAGCCGCCCGAGCCGCCTCCGGTGGAGACGATCGTCGCCTCGTAGTCGGTCGCGTCGGAATCGGAGGATGTCATGAAGAACAACGCAATGCTCGTTCTCGTCCTGGTGCTCGCCGCCGCGGCCTGCGGCGGAACGCAGGGGCAACCGGCGGCCACCGCCGCGGACGCCGAGTGCGCGATGACGCTCGCCCCCGGCAGCGATGCTGAGGCGGTGCAGAACGCCGTCGACGCCGTCGCCGCGGGCGCCGTCGATCCCTGCGCCGGCTCGCTCGCGCATCGCGAGCTCTACCGCGCCCTGCTCGAGCGCATCGACCGGAGCGACGATCCAAACGCCTTCGTCACCATCGTCTACCGGATGCAGCTCCTGCACCCGGACTGGCCGCTGCCGCGGGAGCCGTGAAGGGCCTGCAGGGCGCTCTCACTTCCGGAGCGCCTGCTGGCGGATGGCGGAGAGCGTGGTCGTGGGGGTGATCACGTCCTGGGGGAGCCGCAGCTCCAGAAGCGCCGGCACGCCCGCGGCGAGAGCCCGATCGAAGGCGGGCGCGAACTGTTCGGTGGTCTCGACCGTCTCGCCGTGGCCACCGAAGGCGCGCGCGAGCGCGGCGAAGTCGGGGTTGGTCAGGTCGGTTCCGTGCACCCGCCCCGGATAGTGCCGCTCCTGGTGCATGCGGATGGTGCCGTAGCAGCCGTTGTTCACCAGGAGCACGACGATGGGCAGCCTGTACTGCGCCGCCGTGGCCAGCTCCTGCCCCGACATGAGGAAGTCGCCGTCTCCCGTGAACGCCACCACCGTCCGCCCGGGATGCACCGACTTCGCCGCCACCGCCGCGGGAACGCCGTAGCCCATCGCTCCGCTGGTGGCGCCGAGCTGCGAGCGGAAGTGCCGATAGCGATGGAAGCGATGCACCCAGGAGGAGAAGTTGCCGGCGCCGTTGGTGACGATGGCGTCCCGGGGCAACCGCGCGGTCATGGCGTGCACGATCTCGGCGAGCTGCAGCGGCCCCGGCACCTTCACCGGCGCATTCCAGGCCACGTACTCCGCCCGCGCCGCTTCCGTCTGCCCGGCCCAGGGCAAATTGGCCGGAGCACGCAGCTCCGGCAGCCTCGCCGAAAGCTCGGGCATGCCGGAGTTGATGGGCAGCGCGGCGGAGTAGACCCGGCCCAGCTCCTCCGCGCCGGCGTGCACGTGCACCAGCGCCTGCCGCGGCGCCGGCGCCTCGAAGAGCGTGTAGCCGCTGGTGGTCATCTCGCCGAGCCGCGGGCCGAACACCAGCGCCAGGTCGGCGTCGCGGACCCGCTGCGCCAGCCGCGGATTGATGCCGATGCCCACGTCGCCCGCGTATTGCGGATGGTCGTTGTCGAAGACGTCCTGGAAGCGGAACGCGCAGGCCACCGGCAGCCGCCAGTCCTCGGCAAAGCGGCGCAACCCGGCGCAGGCCTCCGCCGTCCAGCCGCCGCCGCCGGCGATGACGATGGGCCTGCGCGCAGCCTCGAGCAGCGACTGCAGCCGCGCCATCTGCCCCGCCGAGGGAGACGCCGCCACCCTCTGGTAGGGCGGAGCCGCGGCCGCCTCGGCCTTCTCGGTGAGCATGTCCTCGGGCAGCGCCAGCACCACCGGCCCCGGCCTGCCCGAGACCGCGGTGTGGAAGGCGCGGCTCAGGTATTCGGGCACCCGGCGCGCGTCGTCGATCTGCGCCACCCACTTCGCCACGCCCTCGAACATGCGCCGGTAGTCGATCTCCTGGAACGCCTCGCGGTCGGCAAACTTCCGCGGCACCTGGCCGACGAGCAGGATCAACGGCGTGGAGTCCTGGAAGGCGGTGTGGACGCCCACCGAGGCGTGCGTTGCGCCGGGGCCGCGGGTGACGAGCGCGATGCCCGGCCTGCCGGTGAGCTTGCCGTACGCCTCCGCCATGTTGCAGGCGGAGCTCTCGTGGCGGCAGACCACCAGCTTCACCTGCTCGCGCGCGTCGTAGAGCCCGTCGAGCACGGCGAGGTGGCTCTCGCCCGGCACGCAGAAGACGCGCTCGGCCCCATGCGTGACCAGGCACTGGGCGAGGATGTGCCCGCCGCTCCCCGAGATCACTTGTACGCCTTCGCCTGGGCGGCGATGCGCTGCGCGTCGAAGCGGTTGACCTCGTCGATCAGCTCGTTGGTGACCAGGTCGGTGGCGGGCACCTTCTGCTTGATCACCTTCCACTTGAGCAGGAAATCCTCGTAGGCGTCGAAGTCCTTCACCGAGCTCTCGCCCCAGCGCTTGACGCCGCCTGCCGCGAGCTTCCAGTGGTCGGCGCGCGCGAGCAGCGTCTTCACCTCGCTCTTCAGCCCCTCCTCCTCGCTCTTCCCGCTCGGCACCGTCTGCGGGTAGACCTCGAAGACGATCTTCACCGCCGCTTCCGGATTCGCGAGCGCGAAGACCGTTCCCATCGCATAGCCGCGCACCAGCTCGAGGGCCTGCGCGCGGTCCTTCCGCAGGGTGTCTTCCAGGGCGAAGAACCCGTTGGAAGGAAAGCGCGCCACCGGCCCCGAGTCGAGCATCCGCAGCGAAACGCCCGCGCTGTCCACCAGGGCGTATTGCGTGTCGTAGAGCGAGAGCGCCGACACCTGCCCGCCGCGGAGCAGGGCCGCCGCCTGCGCCGCCTCCCCCACCACCACGATCTGCGCGTCGGTCTCCGGATCGAGCCCGCTCATGGAGAGAAGGCCGCGCGCCACCGGGACGCCGCCCGAGGCCATCGACGCGACTCCGATCTTCTTGCCTTTCAGGTCCGCGAGCGACTTGACCGTGCTCTCCTTCGGGACGGCGATGCCGTAGATGTTTCCCTGGTACGCCGTGTAGAAGATCTTCCCCTTGACCCCCTGCACCCGCGCCGGAGCCAGCGGCTCCACCGAGGGCAGCGAATAGGGCACGTCGCCCGTCGCCACCAGCTTCACGCAGTCG
>DASSQZ010000188.1:0-17197 GCA_035702105.1 Myxococcales bacterium
CTCGCCCTCGCGGGTCACCGAGATGGCGTTGAGGACCACCGATGCCCTTCCCGCCAGCATGGCGCGGTTGTTGGACGAGGCGTCCCAGGAGAGCACCTCCGGCGTCATCGCCTCCTGGTAGAGCGCCTTCATGAACTTGACCGCTTCGACGGTGTGCTTGGAGTTGAGCGCGATGTTGCCGTGCTGGTCCTGCTCACCTCCGCCGAAGGCGTAGAGCACCGCGCGGACGGCCATGGCGGTGTCGATCTCCGCGGCCTGGCCGATGCCCACCGGCACGCCGGTCTTGTCCTTGATCATCTTGCCGTACTTGCGGATGTCCTCCCAGCTGTCGACCTTGCCGCCCACCTGGTCGAAGAGGTCCTTGCGCCAGTTGATCGGATCGGGCACGAACATGTCGCTGAACCCGAAGTACTTCTTGGTCTTCGGGTTGTAGGTGCTCTTGATCGCCAGATCGACGGGCTTGCCCCACTTCTTCTCGCACTCGCGGTAGATCTCGCCGTGATCGATCACGTCCTCTTCGTAGGCCGGGCGCGGCCAGAGGAACATGAAGAGGTCGTGACCCTTCTTGGCGGAGACCTCGGCCGCGGCGGTGGGGTTGATGGCGGGGATGCCGACGTTGTCGACCACCACCTCGGTGTCGTTCTTCTCGCCCCACTCCTTGATGTACTGGCCGTTGAACCACTTGTCGTAGCCGGGGACGAAGTGGTTCCACTGTAAGATTCGCAGCGTCTTCTTGGCCGCGCGCGCCTTCTGGGGCAGCGCGAGGGCCGCGGCGCTCGCGCCTGCAACCTGGATCAGTTTGCGTCGGGAGATGGTCATCGACGTCCGCTCCTTCACTCTGGGGGTCAGCGAAGCAAAAAACGGGACGCGCTGCGGAGCGGGAGAAAAGCATACGACGAAGGGGATGGCAACACCCGGCTCTGAACGGAGTGCAAAAAAACGCAAACCCCGGACCGCTTCGGTTCGGGGCTCGCATTTGCGTTTGCGCCTGGTCTTGCGTCTGCCGATCGGCGTCCGCGGCCAAGGCGAGGATCGCTTGCGGAGGGCCTGCAGCCGCCGGAGGCAACCCGGCGCGGATCCGCGCAAGCGGAAGCCGCGTCAGCGCACGTCGGGGCTGCGGCCCTGGGCCGCAGGCGTCCTGAGCTGCTCCGCCATCTGCTCGTGCTGCTGCAGCTTGGGCATCATCTGGTCGAGCAGGCCCTTGACCTCCGGGTCGTTCGCGTTCTGCGACCAGTTCCGGGCCATGCGGATGAGACGCTGGTGCCCGTTGACCATCATGTTCGCGAAGGTCCGGTCGAACTGGGACCCCTGCAGGTGGTCGAGCCGGTCCATCATCGCCTGCTGGTGGTGCTGCATCCTCTCGTTCCTGGGCGTGTCGCTCAGCGTCCAGCCTTTCTTCTGCGCCAGGTCCTTGACCTGCCGATCGGCCGCCGAGTGGTCGTCCTGCAGCGTCTTCGCGTAGCTCTTCACCCGGTCGGTCCCCTTGTCCTCCGCCAGCTTGCCCATCTTGATCTCTTCCTGGTTGGCCATGTGCAGCGCCTGCAGCATCATCTGCGGGCTGGCGTTCTTCATCATCATGCCGTCATGGTCCATGCCGGCCATGCTGCCGCCGTGGCCGTGCTTGCCGTACTCGGTGGAGTTGGTGTTCTCCGACTCCGCCTGATCGATCTGCTGCTGGCTGGGGTTGCCCTGCGCCTTCGAGGCATCCTTGTGGCGGTCGACGCTGTGCGGGTTGGCCGACTCCGCCGACTGCGTATCCTGGTCGCCGGTGGAGCCGGACGTGGCCTGCTTGTCCTTCGCCTTGGTGGAATGAGGATTGACCGGCGTGTCGGACTGGGCCGACGCCGTGCCCGCGCAGAGCAGCGCGGCGAGAAAGATGGAACGGAACAGTGCGATCATTTTCGTACCCCCGGTGAGGTCAGTCGCAAAGCTGGCGACGGGGCGCACGAATCGCACTGGCCCAGCGCTCCCGTACTTGCACGGGAGGCGGCCTTGCGACTAAGTAGCCGCGTGCCCGACGCCTCCGAGGTGATCCTCGAGACCCGTGGTCTTGCGAAGGAGTTCCGCGGCTTCGTGGCGGTCAAGCGCGTCGACCTCCGGGTGCGGCGCGGCACCATCCACGCCCTGATCGGCCCCAACGGCGCGGGCAAGACCACCTGCTTCAACCTGCTCACGCGCTTCTTGCCCGCGACCTCGGGAAGCATCGTCTACAAGGGGCAGGAGATCACCGGGAAGTCGCCCGCCGACGTGGCGCGGATGGGCCTGGTGCGCTCGTTCCAGATCAGCGCGGTGTTCCCCTGGCTCACGGCGCTGGAGAACGTGCGCATCGCGCTGCAGCGGAAGCGCGGCGCGTCGTTCGACTTCTGGCGCAGCGAGAAGGTGCTGCGCGAGTACGAGGCCCGCGCCGACGAGCTGCTCGCCTCGGTGGGACTCTCCGCGTTCCGCGAGACCGCGGCGGCGGAGCTGTCCTACGGCCGCAAGCGCGCGCTGGAGATCGCCACCACGCTGGCGCTCGATCCCGAGCTGATGCTCCTCGACGAGCCCACCGCGGGCATGGGACAGGAGGACGTGGAGCGCATCACCGCCCTGATCCGCCGCGCGGCCCAGGACCGCACCGTACTGATGGTGGAGCACAACCTCGGCGTGGTGGCGACGCTCTCGCACTGCATCACCGTGCTCGCGCGCGGCGAGGTGCTGGCGGAGGGCGACTACCAGAGCGTGTCGAAGAACCCTGCGGTGGTGGCGGCGTACCTGGGAAGTGAACATGAGTGAGGCGCTGCTCCGGCTCGACGGCCTGCAGGCCTGGTACGACGAGTCGCACGTGCTCCACGGCGTGAACCTCGAGGTGCGCAAGGGCGAGCTGGTGACGCTGGTGGGCCGCAACGGCGCAGGCAAGACCACGACCATGAAGTCCATCATGGGTCTCTTGCGCAAGCGCATCGGCTCGGTGAAGGTGGCGGGCGTGGAGACGGCCGCGCTGCCGCCGCACCGGATCGCGCGCCTGGGCATCGCCTTCTGTCCGGAGGAGCGCGGCATCTTCGCCACCCTCGACGTCGAGGAGAACCTGCTCCTGCCGCCGCGCATCCGCGAGGGCGGTCTCTCGGTGGCGCAGGTCTTCGAGCTCTTTCCCAACCTGCGCGAGCGGCTGCGCAGCCCCGGCACCCGGCTCTCGGGGGGCGAGCAGCAGATGCTCGCCATCGGCCGCATCCTGCGCACCGGCGCCCGGCTGCTGCTCCTCGACGAGCCCACCGAAGGCCTCGCGCCGGTGATCGTGCAGCACATCGGCGACGTGATCCGGAAGTTGAAGGCGGACGGCTTCACCATCCTGCTGGTGGAGCAGAACCTGCGCTTCGCGGGCACCGTGGCCGACCGCCATTACGTGATGGAGCGCGGCAGGATCGTCGACGAGATCCCCAACGCCGCGCTGCAAGGCAGCATGGAGCGGGTCCGCCAGTACCTCGGAGTCTGAAACCGAACCTCAAGGAGCTTTTCACATGAAAGCACGCATCGCTCTGCTCTTCGCCCTCGCGCTCCCCTTCGCGGCGCGCGCCGACTTCACCGGCAAGGTGATCAAGATCGGCGTCCTCAACGATCAATCCGGCCTCTACGCCGACCTCGCCGGGCAGGGTTCGGTGACGGCGGCGAAGATGGCGGTGGAAGACTTCGGCGGCAAGATCGGAAACGTCCCCATCGAGGTGGTCTTCGCCGATCACCAGAACAAGCCGGACGTGGGCTCCAGCATCGCCCGCCAGTGGTACGACGCCGACGGCGTGGACGTGATCGTGGACGTGCCCACCTCCTCGGTGGCGCTGGCGGTCAGCCAGGTCACCCGGGACAAGAACAAGGTGTTCCTCGGCTCCGGCCCCGGCACCAGCGACCTGACCGGCAAGTCCTGCTCGCCCAACACCGTGCACTGGACCTACGACACCTACGCGCTGGCGCAGACCACCGGCAAGGCGGAGGTGCAGACGGGCGGCAAGACCTGGTTCTTCCTCACCGCCGACTACGCCTTCGGGCAGGCGCTGGAGCGCGACACCACCGCGGTGGTGAAGGCCAACGGCGGCGAGGTGCTGGGCGACGTCAAGCACCCGCTCAACACCACCGACTTCTCCAGCTTCCTGCTCCAGGCGCAGGCCTCCAAAGCGCAGGTGATCGGCCTCGCCAACGCGGGCGGCGACACCATCAACGCCATCAAGGCCGCCTCCGAGTTCGGCATCGTCAAGGGCGGCCAGAAGCTGGCCGGCCTCCTCGTCTTCCTCACCGACATCCACTCGCTCGGGCTGCAGACCGCGCAGGGCCTCCTGCTCTCGGAGAGCTTCTACTGGGACCACAACGAGAAGACCCGCGCCTGGTCGAAGAAGTTCGCCGCGCGGAACGGCGGCAACATGCCGACCATGGTCCAGGCGGGCGTCTACGCCTCGGTGCTGCACTACCTGAAGGCGGTCAAGGCGCTGAAGAGCGACGCCGACGGCAAGGCGGTGGTGGACGAGATGAAGAAGCTGCCCACCGACGACCCGCTCTTTGGCAAGGGCACCATCCGCGCCGACGGCCGCAAGATCCACCCCATGTACCTGTTCGAGGTGAAGACGCCGGCGGAATCGAAGGGACCCTGGGACTACTACAAGCTCGTCAAGGAGATCCCCGGCGACCAGGCGTTCCGTCCGCTGGACAAGGGCGACTGCCCGCTGGTCACCAAGAAGTGATCGGGCTGCCGGAGATGAAGGCGGCGGAGACCGCATGACGCTGGCGATCCCCATGCAGGCCCTCTTCGGGCAGCTCCTGATCGGGCTGATCAACGGCTCGTTCTACGCGCTGCTCTCGCTGGGCCTGGCCATCATCTTCGGCCTGCTCAACGTCATCAACTTCTGCCACGGCGCCCTCTACATGCTGGGGGCGTTCGTGGCCTGGTTCCTGCTCGAGAAGGCCGGCATCGGCTACTGGCCGGCGCTGCTCCTCGCCCCGCTCGCGGTGGGCCTCTTCGGAGCGATCATCGAGCGCCTGCTGATCCGGCGCATCGCCAGCCTCGATCCGCTCTACGGCCTCCTGCTCACCTACGGCCTCGCGCTCATCCTCCAGGGCCTCTTCAGCAACTGGTTCGGCTCCAGCGGAATGCCCTACGAGATGCCGGGGCAGCTCCAGGGCGGCAAGGCGCTGCCCTTCATGTTCCTGCCCAACTACCGCATGTGGGTGATCGGCGTGTCGCTGGTGCTCTGCGTCGGCACCTGGGCGGTGACCGAGGGCACCCGCATCGGCTCCTGGCTGCGCGCCGCGACCGAGAACGCGCCGCTGGTCTCCGCCTTCGGCATCAACGTGCCGCAGATGGTGACCATCACCTACGCGCTCGGCGTGGCGCTCGCCGCCTTGGCCGGCGTCCTCGCGGCGCCCATCTACCGGGTCAGCCCGCTGATGGGCGCGGACCTCATCATCGTGGTCTTCGCGGTGGTGGTGATCGGCGGCATGGGCTCCATCCTCGGCTCCATCATCACCGGCTTCACCCTCGGCATCCTCGAGGGACTCACCAAGGTGTTCTATCCGGAGGCGTCGAACACGGTGATCTTCGTGGTCATGGCGGTCGTCCTCCTGGTGCGGCCCGCGGGCCTGTTCGGAAGGCAGGCATGACCGAGGCCGCCGTCCAGCGCATCGAGACGCGGGCGATCTCGCAGCGGGTGCCCACGCTCATCATGGTGGTCCTGGTGGCCGGCGCGCCCTGGGTCATCTATCCCGTGTTCCTGATGAAGGCGCTCTGCTTCGCGCTCTTCGCCTGCGCCTTCAATCTGTTGTTGGGCTACGTGGGGCTGCTCTCCTTCGGCCACGCCCTCTTCTTCGGCGGCGCCAGCTACGTCGCGGCGCACGCCGCCCTGGAATGGGGCGTGCCGCCCATCCTCGCCATCCTCCTCTCCGCGGTGGTGGGCGCGCTCCTCGGCGCGGTGGTGGGGGCCATCGCCATCCGCAGGCAGGGAATCTACTTCGCCATGATCACCCTGGCGCTGGCGCAGATGTTCTACTTCTATTGCCTGCGCGCGGACTTCACCGGCGGAGAGAACGGCATCCAGGGCGTACCCCGGGGCGATCTCTCCAACATGTACGTCATCTATTACTTCGTCGCCGCCATCTTCCTGATCGGCTTCGGCATCATCCACCGGGTGGTGCACTCCCCCTTCGGGCAGGTGCTCAAGGCCATCCGCGAGAACGAGCCGCGCGCCATCTCGCTGGGGTACAGGACCGACCAGTACAAGCTCCTCGCCTTCGTGCTCTCCGCCGGTCTCTCCGCGCTGGCGGGGGGGACCAAGGCCATCGTCTTCCAGCTCGCCTCCCTCACCGACGTGCACTGGGGCACGAGCGGCGAGGTCATCCTCATGACCCTGATCGGCGGCATGGGCACCATCTTCGGACCGATCGCCGGCGCGGTCTTCTTCACCACGCTGGAGAACTACCTGGCGCAGCTCGGGTCGTGGGTGCAGGTGACGGAGGGCGTGATCTTCGTCATCTGCGTGCTCGCCTTCCGCCGCGGCATGTTCGGCGAGCTGTCGCGGCTCCTCAAGAGGCCTCTATGAAGCTTTCAGGCAAGGTGGCCATCGTCACCGGCGCGGCCAGCGGACTCGGCCGCGCCATCGCGGAGAAGTACCTGGCCGAAGGAGCGCGCGTCGCCATCGCCGACGTCCGCGGCGCCGACGAGGCCGCGCGCGCGCTCGGGCCGGCGGCGCTGGGCGTCTCCATGGACGTCACCGACGAGAAGCAGGTGGATGCCGGCGTCGCGCGGGTGGTGAAGGAGCTGGGAGGCGTGGACGTGCTGGTCTCCAACGCCGGCGTGCAGCACATCTCCGCGCTGGTGGATCTCCAGTTTTCGGACTGGCGGCGGATGCTCGCCATCCATCTGGACGGCGCCTTCCTCACCACGCGCGCGTGTCTGCGCCGCATGGCCACCCAGAAGCGCGGCGGCGCCATCATCTACATGGGCTCGGTCCACTCCAAGGAAGCTTCACCGCTGAAAGGTCCTTACGTGACGGCGAAGCACGGGCTCATCGGCCTGTGCAAGTCGGTCGCCAAAGAGGGCGCGGCGTTCGGGGTGCGCTCCAACGTGATCTGCCCCGGCTTCGTGCGCACGCCGCTGGTGGAGAAGCAAATCCCTGAACAGGCACGGGAATTGGGAATCACCGAGGCGGAGGTGATCAAGAACGTGATGCTCCGGGCCACCGTGGACGGCGAGTTCACCACCCTCGCCGACGTGGCCGAAGTGGCGCTCTTCTTCGCGGCCTTTCCCTCGAACGCGCTCACCGGCCAGTCCGTGATCGTCAGCCACGGATGGCACATGGAGTAACGGGATGCGTCACGAAGCCGTTGCGGGAACTTCATTTGCAAATGTGGATCAGAGTTTCGTAGAGTGCGCCGCAGCCTGAGCAGCAAACGCTGTCAATCCGCGCCCCCGCCTCTCGTTGCACAGAGAACCCGACTGAAAGGATCGCCGATGAAGGCTACCTGGAAAGCTCTCCTTGCCACCTCACTCCTGATCGCGCCCGCTGCGCTTGCGACCAAGGTTCCCATCCCGGTTGAAGGCGCGTCCCTGAACGTCAGCGTCCAGGTGCAGACCGAGGCGATGGTCACCGAGAACGGCGCCCCCAACGGGACCGATCCGGCCTACGACATCTTCGTCCGCCGGACGCGCCTGCTGGTGAATGGAGACATCAGCCAGAACTTCACCTACCTGATCCAGGTGGACAACGCGAACTTCGGCAAGTTCGGAAACTTCGGCGGCCGCGCCATCGTGCAGGACGCGTGGGTGGGCTGGGCTCCGCTGGGCCAGACCGGCGGCACCGTGGTCTACGTCGACGCGGGCCTGCTGCTCATCCCCATCTCGCGCCACCTGCTCAACAGCACCACCAACTTCATCACCGCCGACGTCCACACCGACGAGTTCCGCTTCCCCGGAAACCAGTTCCCGGGCCTGCGCGACACCGGCGTCCAGCTGCGCGGCTGGCTGCTCGACAAGAAGATCGGGTTCCGCGGCGGCCTCTACGAAGGCTACACGCCGGTGACCCAGGGGACGACGACGAGCTGCGTGACGGCCACCAGCAACAACTGCATCACCCCCAAGCGCAACCCGCAGGTCGCCGGCTTCGTCAACTTCGACCTGATCGGCTCCGAGGAAGGCGGCTGGCTCTACGGCGCGTACAAGTGGGCCAAGGACCCGGTGCTGAGCGTGGGCTTCTCCGGCGTGTACCAGTCGCTGGCCATCCGCAACACCGTCGGCACCGGCCCGACGGGGATCAACAACCTCACCGACCAGAAGCTCGCCTCCGCCGACGTCTACCTGAACCTACCGCAGACGGAGGCGGCCGAGCTCGTGGTCGACGCCGTCGGCTACCTGAACGGCTATGGCGACGGCAACGCCAATACCGGCAAGGGCTTCTTCGCAGACGTGGGCTATCGCTTCGGCCCGGTGGCGCCGTACGCATCGTTCAGCTACTTCCAGGCCGACGACTGCCCCGCAAGCTTCAGCGGCACGGCGGCCACCGCTTGCGCCGCCAACATCCAGACTGCCAACAGCCGCAACTTCAAGGCCGGATTGAACTTCTTCTTCAACAAGAACCTGAACCACCTCAACCTCGAGTTCCAGGTGAACCACGGCCTCTCGGCATTCGGCCCGCAGGCCATCACCACCGGCAACGCGGGCTACGCACCGCTGCTCGCCGGCGGAGGAGTGGGCGGCGCCCAGAACACCAACCTGCGCGTCTCGGCACAGAAGTCCTTCCTCGCGCACTGGAACGTGATCTTCTAGAAGAGGTTCGGCTCGTCGCATCGGGGGCCGCCGGGCACGTCCCGGCGGCCCCTCTCTTTTCGCGGGTCAGAGGCCGAGGTACGCCGCGCGAATCTTGGGGTCGGCTCGCAGCTCTTCCGCGCTCCCCTGCATCTTCATCTCGCCGGTCTCGATCACGTAGCCGCGGGTCGCGATCTCCAGCGCAGCCGCCAGGTTCTGCTCGACGAGGAGGATGGTCATCCCCTCGCGGTGGAGCGCGCGGATGGCGTCGAACATCTGGTCCACCACGATGGGGGCAAGGCCGAGCGAGGGCTCGTCGAGGAGCAGCAGCGACGGCTCGGACATGAGGGCGCGGCCGATGGCGCACATCTGCTGCTCGCCGCCGGAGAGGCTGCCGGCCATCTGCGACTTGCGCTCGAGGAGCCTGGGAAAGAGCGCGTGCACGCGATCGAGGTTCTCCTTCACCCGCGCGCGCGCCGTCCGGTGGTAGGCGCCCAGCTCCAGGTTCTCGCGCACCGTCAGCTGCGGCCAGAGCTCGCGCCCCTCCGGCACCTGGGCGATGCCCAGCCGCGCCCGCTCCGAGGGCGCGACCTTCGAGAGCGACTGGCCCTTGAAGATCACTTCCCCCTTGCGCGGCGACACCACCCCTCCGATGCAGCGCAGGGTGGTGGTCTTCCCCGCGCCGTTGCTGCCCAGGAGGGTGACGATCTCCTTGTCCTTCACGCTGAGCGAGAGGGAGAAGAGCACCTGCACGTCGCCGTAGCCGGCGTCGATCCCCTGCACCTCAAGCATGCTTCTTCCCCAGGTACGCCTCGATCACGCGCGGGTCCTGCACGATCTCCTGCGGCGTGCCCGAGGCGATCAGCTTGCCCGCCTCCAGCACCGTCACGCGCTCGCACACGCTCATCACCGCCGCCATCACGTGCTCGATCATCAGGATGGAGATCTTCCGCTGGTCGCGGATGCGGCGGATCAGCGTCACCATCTCGCGCGCTTCCATGGGGTTGACGCCCGCGATCACCTCGTCGAGCAGGAGCGCCTTTGGAGCGCAGGAGAGGGCGCGCGCCATCTCCATCTTCTTCTGCCCGGCCAGGGTGAGCCCGCCGGGGTATTCGTGCCGGCGCTTCTCCAGCCCGACGAAAGTGAGCGTCTCGCGCGCCAGGTCGCGCGACCCGCGATCGCCGAGCCCCGAGCATTGCTTGGCGGCGACGGTGCAGTTCTCGAGCAAGGTGAGGTTCGCGAACGGCCGGACGATCTGGTGCGTGCGGACGACCCCGGCCCGCGCGACCTTGAACCCCGGCAGGCCGGTGACCTCGCGATCGCCGATGAAGATGCGGCCGGAAGTGGGCGGGATCGAGCCCGCCAGCATGGAGAAGCAGGTGGTCTTGCCCGCGCCGTTGGGACCGATCAGGCCGAGGATCTGCCCCTGCTCCAGCGCGAGGGTGACGTCGTCGTTGGCCTTGAGGCCGCCGAACCGCTTGGAGAGTTTCTCCGCGCGCAGCACCGGCGGCATCTCAGTCCTCCCCCGCCACGCCCGTCACCGACAGGTCGGGGCGCGCCCTGTGCAGGAGGCGGTTGAAGAGGCCGGTGAGCCCCAGCGGCTCGAAGAGGATGATGAGCACCAGCAGCGTGCCGTAGAGCCCGAGGTAGAGCTGCGAATAGTATCGGAGCAGGTACTGCTGCACGATCACGAAGATCACCGCTCCCAGCGCCGGGCCGCCGATGGTGCCGATCCCTCCGATCACGCCCATCAGCACCCAGGAGATCGACCGGTCGAACCCGAACATGTCGCCGGGCTCGATGTAGCTGAAGTACGAGGCGTAGAAGCTGCCGCAGATGCCGATCATGAGCCCGGAGAGGAAGAGCACCAGATCCTGAAGGCGGGTCGCGCTCACGCCCACGTCGCTGGCCGCATCCACGTCGCTCTTGATCGCCAGAAGCGAGAGCCCCATCGGCGAACGCCGCAGCGCGTACGAGGCCGCCACCGCCAGGCCGGCGAGGACCACGCCGTACCAGTAGAGGTTGTACTTGAGGTTCGGCTGCATCGGCAGGGAAAGGCCGGAGGACCCGCCGGTGAAGGCGTCCCAGTAGGTGCAGACGAGCCGCGTGGCCTCGCCCACCCCGATGGTGGCGATGGAGAAGTAGGGCCCGCGCAGGCGCAGGGTCGGATGGCCCCAGACCAGGGAGAAGACGCCGGCGGCGATTCCGCCGATCGCCCACGAGAGCAGCATGGGCAGCTTGAGGCCCAGCTGGCACTGGGCCGCCACGAACCCACCGATGCCGAACATCGACGCGTGGCCGAAGCTCACCTGCCCGAGATACCCGCCCAGCCAGTTCCAGGCCAGCGCGGCGCTGATCCCGATGAAGGTGAGCGTGAGGAGGTTGTGGAGATAGACCTCGGTGTGCAGCAGCGGGACCAGGGAGAGCAGCACGCAGGCGACGAGCAGCCCGATTGCCGCCCGGGGCCTGATCCAGGGGGGAAGCGGGAGCTTCATCCGAGCACGCGCTGCCCGAAGAGCCCGCCGGGCCGGACGACGAGGACGAGCACGAGAAGCACGAATCCCACCGCGGTGGTCAGGTAGGCGGGGATCACCAGGATGGAGAAGACCTCGACCACGGCGAGGATCAGCGCGGCGATGGCGGTGCCGGCCACGCTCCCCAGGCCTCCCAGCACCACCACCACGAAGGACTTGAGCAGCTCGGCCCCGCCGAAGGTCGGGTTGAAGGGAAAGAGCGTGGATCCGAGCAGGCCGGCGACGGATGCCAGCGCGGTTCCCATTCCGAACGTCAGCGCGTAGATCCGCTCCACCGGGATCCCCACCAGCACGCAGCTGTCGGGGTTCTGCGCCACTGCCCGGATCGCCTTTCCCACGTAGGTGCGCGTGAGCAGCAGGTGGAGGACGATCAGGATGACGATGGCGACGCCGAACACCGCCACGCGGTTGACCGAGACCTGCGCGGTCCCCACCTGGATCGCGCGCGTGGAGTACGAAGTGCGCACCGTCTGGTCGTTGCCGGTAAAGAGCAGGTAGGTGGCGTTGCGCAGCACCAGCCAGACGCCGAAGAGGAGCAAGAGCGACTGCACGCCGCCGGCGGCGCCGCGGGGGAGCCGGCGGACCAGGAGCCGGTAGGTGACGATTCCGACCACGAATGCCGCCACCGCCACCAGCACGAGCGAGACGTAGGGGTCGAGGCCGAGCGCGGCGTGGAGGTACCAGGAGGCGTACGCTCCCGCCATGATCATCCCGCCGTGGTTCAGGTTGACGATCCGCAGCACGCCGTAGATGAGGCCGAGGCCGTACGCCATGGTGGCGTACAGCCCGGCCAGGAGCACGGCCGCGATCAACAGCTCCGCGAAGCGATCCACGCTACTTGCAGTTCGGGTTGGGCGCGATGCCCTTCCCCGTCGCCGAGTCCTGGGGCGCGACGATGGGCGCGGTGCCGTCGGGCAGGTTCTGCTGCACCACGAAGGGCGCGTGGGACTGCTGCCCGAACTCCGCCGGGAAGGTCAGCTCGCCGCCGGGCAAGAGCGACGGGATCTTCAGCGCCGCAAGCTTCTGGCGCACCTGCTCGCGATCGGTGGAGCCGGCCTGGGTGATGGCGACGAAGAGAGCGCGCGCCGTCTCGTAGCCCAACGCCTGGTACCACTCCGGCGCGCGGCCGGCATATTTGGCCTTGAAGAGATCGACGAAGGCCTTCGCCTGCGGGTTCTTGTCGGCGAGGAGCGAGCTCCACCACACCGCGCTGACGATGTACTCCACGTTCTTCTTGCCCAGGGCGTCGGCGGCCTGCTTCTCGCTGCCGCGCGCGCCGTAACTCTCGATCTTGTTGCAGAGGCCCGCGGTGACGTACTGGCGCTGCATGGTGATGTAGTCGGGCAGGTGGGCGTCGGCGAGGAAGAGGTCGGCCTTGGCCGCCTTCACCTGGCCGAGCAGCGCGGAGAAGTCCTTGCCTCCCAGCTCGAACGATTCGTCGACCACCACCTTGTAGGTCTTGGTCTTGTCGGCGAACTCGGTCACGCCCTTGCGGAAGTCCTTGCCGTGCGAGGTGTTCTCCCAGAGCAGCGCGATGGTCGCCGGCTTGGGCAGCTTGCCGGCCTGCTGCTCGGCGTCGATCCACTTCATCATCGACTCGGCCAGCAGCTCCACCGGCGCGAGCAGGCCGAACACCCACTTGTACCCGCGCTTGTAGATCGCGGTGGCGGCTCCGCCGCCGTTCACGTAGGGGATGGCGTTCTGCTCGGCGACGACGCTCTGCGCCTCCACCAGGTTGGTGGCGTAGGTGCCGAGGAGGAACTGCACCTTGTCGCTGTTGATCAGGCGGTCCGCGAGCGAGGCGGCGGTGGCCTGCGCGGAGGTGTCGTCGAGCAGCGTGAGGCGGACCTGCATCTTCTTGCCGCCGACGTCGATGCCGCCGGCCTTGTTCGCTTCCTCGAACGCGAGGTCGTAGCCCTCCTTGTAGAACCCTCCGATGCGCGACTCGCCGCCGGTGAGTGGAAGCGTGGCGCCGATCAGGATCTCGTTTCCCGAAGGCGCGGCGGCTTGGGCGCTCGCGCTCCCGGCCTGTGGCGCGCCTGCGTCGGCGGCGGAAGTGGGTTGCTGCTTGCACGCGGCGACTGCGACCGCGCAGAGGACGAGGACGAGTCTGTTTTGGGGCATGGCGCGGTAGCAAAATCACTTCTCCGTGGAATGTTCAAGCGAGGCCGCGGACCGATGCACAGGAGCCCACGCGCTCGCGCGCGCGCGACTCCGGAGGGGGCACCGGGGTGGCAAAATGCGGTGGTACCGCGAAACAAGGATCGGCCCCGCTGCGGCGAAACGTCCATGACGCAGAGCATCGAGCCCGCCCGTGCACCGCGAGCGCCGCCAGCCACGCAGTTCCAGCAATGCGAAAGCAGGAAAGAAATGGTCCGCCGCTGCCTTCGGGAATCCGGCGGCGCGCGCCTGCCGGATGCTGCGCGCGATGTCCGAGGACAGCGCGGCGCGAGCGAGCTACGGTCCGGTTTTCGTCACTTGCGTTTGAAAATTTTTGCGACCTCGTGCTAGGACAACTGCAACCTTTACGCAGGCTCGCATCCCGTTCCGTATGCGGCAAGTTTGGCAAACCCCACGGTCCACCTGGACCTCGTTTGCGGCGCTGAATTCAGAGGAGGACGCATGAGCTCGGCCATCGAATCCATGCCCGTTGCAGCCCCAGGCTCCATCGATGCGGCGGCGGAACGGCGCGTCATCATCGCGTCCTCCGTCGGTACCGTCTTCGAATGGTACGACTTCTATCTGTACGCCATCCTCGCGCCCTTCTTCGCCGCCGTCTTCTTCCCTCCGGGGAACCAGACCGCCGCCCTGCTCGGAGCGTTCGGCGCATATGCGGCAGGCTTCCTCGTCCGCCCGTTCGGCGCCCTGATCTTCGGACGCATCGGCGACCTGGTCGGCCGCAAGTACACCTTCCTCGTCACCATCGTGACGATGGGCCTCTCCACCGTCCTCGTCGGCTTCCTGCCCGGCTACAAGACCATCGGCTTCGCGGCTCCGCTGATCCTCGTGCTGCTGCGCCTCGCGCAGGGCCTCGCGCTGGGCGGCGAGTACGGCGGCGCGGCCACCTACGTGGCCGAGCACGCGGCCGACCACAAGCGCGGCTACACCACCGCGTGGATCCAGACCACCGCCACGGTGGGCATGCTCTTCTCGCTGGTGGTCATCGGCATCTGCCGCGTCTCGATGGAGGCAGCCACCTTCTCCAGCTGGGGCTGGCGCATCGCCTTCTGGATCTCCATCCCGCTGCTCGCCATCTCCATCTACATCCGGCTCAAGCTGCAGGAGTCGCCGGTCTTCCAGCGCATGAAGACCTCGGGCAAGCGCTCGAAGTCGCCGATCAGCGACAGCTTCTTCAAGTACCCGAACAACAAGTACGTGGCGCTGGCGCTCCTGGGCGCGACCGCCGGCCAGGGCGTCGTCTGGTACACCGGCCAGTTCTACGCGCTCTTCTTCCTGCTCATCTACCTGAAGCTGGAGTTCATCAGCACCTACTGGCTGGTGGGCCTCTCGCTGGTGATCGGCACGCCCTTCTTCCTCGTCTTCGGCGCGCTCTCCGACAAGATCGGGCGCCTCAAGATCATCCTCGCCGGCTGCCTCATCGCCGCGGTCACCTACATTCCGCTGTTCAAGGGCCTGACCCACTACGTGAACCCGGCGCTGGAGGCCTACCAGGACAGGACGCCCATCGCGGTCTACGCGTCCGACTGCAACTTCCACATCTTCATCGGGCCCTGGTCGAGGCAGACGCCGTGCGACAAGGCCAAGGACTTCCTCGGCAAGTCGGGCCTCTCCTTCGAGTCGCATCCGGCCATGGCCGGCGAGGCGGTGGTGACGAAGATCGGCAATACCGAGCTGCGCGGCTGGGATCCTGCCAAGTACCAGGCGACGCTCAACGCCTCGGGCTATCCGGCGAAGGCGGACCTCACCAAGGTGAACTGGGTGATGGCCGAGATCATCCTGGTGATCATGCTCATCTACGTCACCATGGTGTACGGCCCCATCGCCGCCTTCCTGGTGGAGTTGTTCCCGACGCAGATCCGGTACACGTCGATGTCCTTGCCCTATCACATCGGCAATGGCTGGTTCGGCGGCCTCCTGCCCCTGCTCGCCACGGCCATCGTCGCCAAGGAAGGCAACATCTACTCGGGCCTCTGGTACCCCATCATCGTCTCGCTCATGACGGTGGTGATCGGCGTGCTCTTCATCCGCGAACCCAAGCACGTGAAGATCCGCGACCAGACGTTCTAGACCGGGCCGATGCGGCCCACGCCGTTCACCGAGCGGATGGGCATCCAGCATCCGCTCGTCCTCGCGCCCATGGCAGGCGGTCCGTCCACGCCTGCCCTCTGCGCCGCCGTCAGCGAGGCGGGCGGGCTGGGATCGTACGGCGCGGCCTACGTGGCCCCGGCGAAACTTCGCGAGTTGATCCGCGAGATCCGCGCCTCCACCCGCCGGCCCTTCGCCATCAACCTCTTCGCCGACGAAGGGGTTGCGGCGGACGCAGAAACGCTGCGGCGCGCGCAGGACGCTGTCGCGAAATACCGGGCCGAGCTGGGGCTGCCTCCGCCAGGTCCGCCCGCCCCGACCGTTCCGCTGCGGGACGCCTTCGCCGTGCTGCTGGAGGAGCGCGTCCCCGTCTTCAGCTTCACCTTCGGCATCCCTCCCCGGGAGATGCTGGAGGCCTGTCGCAAGGCCGGCATCGCGACCATGGGCACCGCCACCAGCGTGGCGGAGGCGCGCTCGCTCGACGCCGCCGGCACGGACTTCATCTGCGCGCAGGGTGCGGAGGCGGGCGGGCATCGCGGCACCTTCGACCGCGACGCCGATCCGCCGCTGGTCGGCACCATGGCCCTGGTGCCCCAGGTGGTCGATGCGGTGCGCGCGCCGGTGATCGCCGCCGGCGGCATCATGGACGGCCGCGGGTTCGCCGCCGCGCTCGCCCTCGGCGCCTCGGCCGTGTCGCTGGGCACCGCCTTCCTGCGCTGCCCGGAGGCGGGCACGAGCGCTCCCTATCGCGCGGCGCTGCGCGAGGCCCGCGACGACGCTACCACGGTGACGCGCGCCTTCTCGGGAAGGGCCGCGCGCGGCCTCGCCAACCGCTTCACGCGCGAGATGTCCGGCGCGCCGCTGGCGCCCTACCTCGTGCAGAACTCGCTCACGCGCGAGATCCGCGCCGCCGCGGCGAAAGTGGGCCACGCCGGCCTGCTCTCGCTCTGGTCGGGCCAGGCGGCGGCGCTCGGCCGGGAGCTTCCCGCCGGCGAGCTCACGGCGCAGATTCTCCGCGAAGCCGACGCCGTCCTCTCCCGGCTCTGATCCGAGGCCCCTGCATGGCTCTGCTGATGCAATCCATCCTCAGCGGCATGCTCATCGGCGGCGTCTACGCGCTGATCGGCATCGGGCTGACCATCATCTTCGGCGTCATGCGGGTGATCAATTTCGCCCAGGGCGAGCTGGTGATGATGGGCATGTACTGCACCTTCTTCCTCTTCCAGCTCGCCGGGGTGGACCCGTTCCTCTCCGTCGTCCTCACCATGCCGGCGCTCTTCGTCGTCGGCGCACTGCTGCAGTGGACGCTGATCAACCGCGTCCTCGACGCGCTTCCCCAGAACCAGATCCTGCTCACCATCGGCATCGGCCTCGTGCTCTCCAACCTGTTCATGCTCGCCTTCACCAGCGACTACCGCATCCTCTCCACCAGCTACTCGTCCTCCAGCGTGGGCCTGAGCGGCATCCGGCTCTCCACCCCGCTGCTCTACTGCTTCCTCATCACCGCGGTGATCACGGCGGCGCTCTACTGGTTCCTCGCCCGCACCGACATCGGCCACGCCATCCGCGCCACCGCCCAGGACCGCGAGGCCGCGCAGCTGATGGGCGTGAACGTGCGCACCATCAGCATCTTCGCCTTCGG
>DASSQZ010000189.1:0-24817 GCA_035702105.1 Myxococcales bacterium
GGGGATGGAGGCCTGCTGCACCTTGGGCATGCTGACCCCGGAGCAGGCGCACAGGCTCAAGCAGGCCGGGCTCGACGCCTACAACCACAACCTCGACACCAGCCGCGAGAAGTACGGCGACATCGTCACCACCCGCGACTACGGCGACCGCCTGCGCACGCTGCGGAACGTGCGCGAGGCGGGCATCGGCGTCTGCTGCGGCGGGATCATCGGCATGGGCGAGTCGGTGGCCGACCGCTGCGAGCTGCTCCGCGCCCTGGCCGCGCAGGATCCGCATCCCGAGTCGGTGCCGATCAACATGCTGGTGCGCGTGCAGGGAACGCCGCTCTTCGGGCAGGCGAAGGTCTCCACCGTCGAGATGGTGCGGATGATCGCCACCGCGCGCATCCTCATGCCCGGCTCGATGGTGCGGCTCTCCGCGGGACGGCAGCAGATGAGCGAGGAGGCGCAGCTTCTCTGCATGATGGCCGGCGCCAACAGCGTCTTCTTCGGGGAGAAGCTGCTCACCACCGGCAATCCGGAGTATGAGCAGGACATGGCGCTCTTCCAGGCAGCCGGCATCGAGCCGCTGGAGCCAAGGCCATGAAGCTCTCCACGCTTTCGCAGCGGCGCTTCGACGCCGCGAAGATGCAGAAGGTCAACCTCTTCGAGACCGAGCGCTTCTTCCTCGACGTGTACTGCCTCGAGCCCGGCCAGTCGCAGAAGCAGCACGCCCACCCCAGGAACGACAAGGTCTACGCCGTGCTGGAGGGAACCATCCTGGCGCAGGTGGGCGGCGAGGAGCAGGAGCTCGGGCCCGGCCAGGTGGTGCTGGTGCCCGCGGGCGACGAGCATGGGATCGTCAACCGCAGCGGCTCCCGCGCCGCCGTGCTGGTGTTCATGGCGCCGAGGCCCGGATAGATGGAGCTCCTGGTCACCGCGAAGGAGGCGCTGGAACCGCTGCCAGAGCGGCCTGCCCTGTTCGACTTCTTCCGCCTGCGCTTCAGCATGCGCCGCTCGCTGCCCTTCGCCCCCGCGCCGCACATGATCCAGAGCGCCACCCGCGCGCTGAAGAGCGGCGCCCCGGAGGAGACGGTGCTCGCCTGCCTCCTCCACGACGTCGGGCTTGCCCTGCTTGCCCCCGACCACGGCTGGTGGGGAGCGCAGCTGGTCGAGCCCTACGTGAGCGAGAAGGTGTCCTGGGCCATCCGCCACCACCAGGCGCTGCGCTTCTACCCCGACGAGTCGGTCGGCTACGAGTACCCCGCCTCGTATCGCAGCCTGTTCGGCCCCGACTACGTTCCCGAGCCGTACCTGGAAGCGGCGTACCAGGAGGCGCGCAGGCACCGCTGGTACATGGAGGCGCGGCTGATCACGCTCCACGACGACTACACCACCGGGGACACCCTGCACCCTGCGGGTGGCGATGGTGTCCCCGGCAAGGTTCGCGCGGCGCCGGCGTCGCTGGAGCCGTTCGTCGACATCGTCGGCCGCCACTTCCGCCATCCCAGGGAAGGCCTGGGCTACGACGGCAGCCCGGTCGCGCACATGTGGCGGACGATGCAGTTTCCCGGCCGCCCGCTTTGACAATCCGGCGCCGAAGGCGCTATGTCATGGGCGCCCGGCAAACCCGGGCGGCGCGGAATTTTGCCCACCTTGAGTGACGCGCCTTACAAATTTTCACTCTAAGCTGCTGGGACTCCGCGCAAGCGGGCTCGTGGCAATTGGCGGTGGGCGGAAAGGCGGCCCACATGGCCAACATCCGCTCGGAAGACCTGGGGACCCTCGCCGTTCACGGCGGCGAGCCGCGCGCCAAGGCGTTCGACTCGGTCACCACGCCCATCGTCGTCTCGGCGACGTACGCGTTCGAGAGCACGGCGGAGATCGAGCGCTACTTCAACGGCGACGTCGAGCGCGAGGAGTACGGGCGCTACGGCAATCCGACCGTGCGCGCCGCGGAGAAGAAGCTCGCCGCCCTGGAGGGCGCCGACGACGCGGCGCTCTTCGGCAGCGGCATGGCTGCGGCCACCACCGCGCTGCTCGAGCTCCTCAAGGCGGGCGATCACGTGGTGCTCACCCGCGACTGCTACCGGCGCACGCGGCAATTCGTCACCCGGTTCCTCTCGCGGATGGGCGTCGAGTCCACGCTGGTGGAGCCGGGCGACGAGAGGGCGCTCCACGCCGCGCTCCGGCCCGGGCGCACCAGGGTCATCCTCGCCGAGTCGCCGACCAACCCGTACCTGCGGGTGGCGGACCTCGCCCTCTTTGCCCGCGCCCGCGACGCCTGCCCCGGGTCGAACCTGATCATCGACGGCACCTTCGGCACGCCGGTGAACCAGCGCCCGCTCGAGCGCGGCGCCGACCTGGTGCTGCATTCGGCGACCAAGTACCTGGGCGGCCACAACGACCTGCTCGCGGGCGCGGTGTGCGGACGGCAGGGGCTGGTGCAGGCGATCAAGGACCTGCGCGGCGTGCTCGGCGGGGTGCTCGATGCGCAGAGCGCGTTCCTGCTCATCCGCGGCCTCAAGACGCTGCCCTTGCGGGTGGAGCGGCAGAACCAGACGGCGCTGCGCATCGCGGGCTGGCTGGAGCGGCACCCGCGCGTCCAGGGCGTGTTCTACCCGGGGCTGCCCAGCCATCCCGACCACGCCATCGCGGTGAAGCAGATGCGCGGGTTCGGCGGCGTGGTGAGCTTCCGCGTGCGCGGCGACGCCAAGGCCACCTCCCGCGTGGTCGACGCGTGCAAGCTCGCCACCATCGCGCCCTCGCTCGGCGCCACCGAGACGCTGATCGAGCAGCCCGCGTACATGTCGTACTTCGAGCTCACCCCGGCAGAGCGCGAGGCCATCGGCATCTTCGACGACCTGGTGCGGCTCTCGGTGGGCCTGGAGGCCGCCGACGATCTCATCGCCGACCTGGCGCAGGCGCTGGAGGCCGCATGAGCGCGAACCTGGCCCCTGCCCTGCACGCGATCTACGCGGCGCTCCGGCGCGGCGAGCGGGCGTGCGCGCCGCCCGAGCTGCGGGCCGCGTTGCTCGAGGCGGGCATCGCCGCGGCGGTGGAGCTGGTCCCCGGCGCGCCGCTGCCGCGGCTTCCCGAGCCTGCCCGGCCCCTGCGGGTGGCGCTCCTCGGCCATGGCACCGTGGGCGGCGGCGTCTACCGGCGGATGCTGGAGCTTCCCCGCCACTTCTCCATCACCGGCGTGGCGGTCCGCGATCCGAGGCGGCACGCCATCGTCACCGACGATCGCTGCTGGCGCGTGCTGCGCAAGCCGTGTGACGCGGTCGTCGAACTGATGGGCGGCACCAGCCTGGCCGCCCACGTCATCGAGGCGTCGCTGAAGGAGGGCCGCCACGTGGTCACCGCGAACAAGGCGGTGATGGCGCTGCACGGCCCCAGGCTGGAGGCGCTGGCGCGCGCGCGGGGCGTCCGCCTCCTCGACTCGGCGAGCGTGGGCGGCGCCATGCCCGCCCTCGAGACGGTGCGGCGGCTCTCGGGCTCGGTGCAGTCGCTGAGCGGCGTGCTCAACGGCACCTGCAATTTCGTCCTCGACGAGCTCGGGCGCGGTGTGTCCTTCCGCGACGCGGTCCTGGCCGCGCAGCGGGCGGGCTACGCCGAGAACGATCCCACCCTCGATCTCGACGGCACCGACGCCGCGCAGAAGCTGGTGGTGCTGGCGCGGGCGGCCTTCGGCCACGCGCCGCCGCTCGCGCGCAAGGTGGGCATCCAGGGCCTCTCCGCGCGCAGGGTCCAGGCGGCGCGGGCGCGCGGCAATGCCATCCGCCTGGTTGCCGCCTGCACTCGCGAGCGCGCCGAGGTGGCGCCCTGCGAACTGCCGCTCTCGCACCCGCTCGCGGACTGCGCCGGGGCGGAGAACCGGCTGCTGGTGGACGGGCTGCTCCTGCGCGGCGCCGGGGCGGGCCGCTGGCCCACCGCGCAGGCGGTGCTGGCGGACCTGCTCGACCTGGCCGCCCTCTCCGCGCCGCGGCGCAAGTCGGCGGCGTAGGATGCGCGCATGACTCCGGATGCCCGGGCGCGGGGCGCGGCTCTGGGGCTGGCCTCCGCGCTGCTCTTCGGGCTGGGAGCGCCGGCCTCCAAGGTCTTCCTGCGGCAGGCGCCGCCGCTCCTGCTCGCGTCGCTCCTCTACCTCGGGGCAGGCGCGGCGTTCCTTCTCGTGCGCCGCGGCCGCGCGGAGGCGCCCCTCACCCGCGCCGACGCGCCCGCGCTGGCCGGTTCGGTGCTCGCGGGAGCGGCGCTGGGGCCGGTGCTGCTCCTCTGGGGCCTCTCGCGGGTGAGCGGCCTCGCCGGCTCGCTGCTCCTCAACCTCGAGGCGCCCTTCACCCTGCTGCTCGCGGTGGCGCTCTTCGGCGAGCATCTCTCGGGCCGCGAGCTCCTGGCGGCGGCGCTGGTGGTCCTGGGCGGGGCGCTCCTGGGCGCGCAGGGAACGGTGCAGGCCTCCGCGGTGGGGGCGGCGGCGATTGCGCTCGCCTGCCTCTGCTGGGCGCTCGACAACAACCTGAGCGCGCGGCTCGCGCTCAAGGACCCGGTGCAGGTGCTGCGCATCAAGGCGCTCTGCGCCGGGACGGCGAACTTCGCTCTCGCGCTCGCCGCCGGGCAGCGGCTGCCGGCGGCCTCCGTGGTGGCGGGCGCGCTCGCGCTGGGCGCGGCCAGCTACGGGCTCAGCCTGCTCCTGTATCTAAAAGCGCAGCGGGCCCTCGGCGCGGCGCGGCAGGCGGTGCTCTTCGTGGCGGCGCCGTTCGCGGGAGCGCTCCTGTCCATTCCGCTGCTCGGGGACAGGCCCGGGCTGCGCGACGGGGTGGCCGCCGTACTGATGGCTGCAGGGGTGCTGGCGCTGGTGCGCGCGAAGCACGCGCATCCGCACCGGCACGAGCCGATCGAGCACGACCATGCCCACGTGCACGACGAGCACCACCGGCACCCGCACGAGGGGCCGGTGGTCGAGCCGCATTCGCACCTGCACCGGCACGAGGAGATGACGCACGAGCACGCGCACGTGTCGGACGTGCATCATCGCCACAGGCATTGATTCGGGTTCGGGAAGCGGGTTCAGGCACCGGGGCGCAGCCGGTAGCGCAGGAAGAGGTGTGAACCGCTGCGGCGGGCGGAGCTGAGCGTCATCGGATGGTGTCCCGCGAGGTCGCGGTTGGCGGTCAGGGCCTTGCGGCCGTCGCCCTCCCAGCGCCCGAACATGCGGGGAGAAACGGTGAGGAAGAGATCGTCGATCTGGTGGGCCGCGACCAGTTCCGCGAAGAGGCCGGGGCCGCCTTCGCAGAGGATGCGGCGGGGGCCGTCGGCCTTCACCGCGGCAACGATCTCCGAGGCGCCCAGCCTGCCCTTGATCAGCGCGCCTTCGACCAGCGCGGGATGCGCCGGGTCCACCCGGCCGGAGCCGCTGACCACGTAGAGGCGCGGCCGCGGCGAAAGTCCGAGCGCCGTTCGCACTGCCGCGTAGAGCGGCGCGGCAGATGGAAAGGCCGACTCGGGAAACCAGAGATCGCGCGGGCCCGCGCGCAGCGTTCCGGCGCCGATCAGCACCGCGTCGGCGCAGGCGCGCAAGAGGCCCATCAGGAAGCGATCCGCCTCCGAGCCGCCGCTGATGATTCCGCCCGACTCGGTTGCGGCATCCGCCAGCGCCACCACCCCGTCCACGGACTCCACGAAGTTGGCGAACACGCCTTCCGCGGCCAGTTCCAGGTGCCCGCCGTACGCGCGCTCGAGCGGCCCGGGCAGCGGCAACCCGCTCCGGGCCGCGTCGAACATCACCTCGAAGACGGGCAGGGTTTGCATGCGCGGCTCCCCGATGCGAGAAGGCGAAACGTGATCCTGGTGGCCGGACACTATTGCCACGACACGCTGATCGGCAACGCGGGCAGCGCCCGGGCGCTGGGCGGTTCGGCCGCCTACGCCTCGGCCGTCCTCGACGCGCTGGGCGAGCCGCACCAGGTGGTGGCGAAGGTGGGCGCGGACTTCCTCTACGCGGCGCAGGTCTCGCATCCGCCGGCGGTCGTCGCGGGCCGCACCACCGCCTTCGTCGACGACGATCGGGCTGCGGAGAGGCGTCAGTGGGTCGAGGCGGCCGCTCCGCCCATCGAACCCTCCGATCTCCAGGGCCGCTTCGATCTGGGCATCGCCTGCGCCGTGGCGGGCGAGCTGCCGCTGCGGACGCTGCTGCGGATGCGTGAGCTGTGCGGAATTCTCGTCGCCGACGCGCAGGCGCTGCTCCGCTCCATCTCGCGCTCGGGCGAGCTGACGCTGCGCCCGGCCGATCCCGCCGCGCTGGAGACGCTCGACTGCCTCAAGGCGAGCCGCCAGGAAGCGGCGCTGATCGACGTGCAGGCGCTGCGCCGGCGGATGACGGTCCTCGTCACCGACGGCGCGCGCGGCTGCGATGTGCTGGGGCGCGACCTGGAGGTCCACGTCGCCGCCTTTCCGGCGCAAGAGAAGGATCCCACCGGCGCGGGCGACCGCTTCCTCGCAGGTTTCGCGGCGGCACTCCTGCGCGGCAACGATCCGGTCGCCGCGGCGCGCCTCGGCGCATACTGCGGGGCCCGCGCCGTGGAGCAGGTGGGAGTGCCGCGCCTCACGCCCGCGCAGGCGCGTGAGGCACGGGCGCTCGCCGGGTAGGGTGTCTCCACCTGCACGGAGACACCGGGGTCACGCTCGCGCGTGCGGAGCCGCAAAGCCCGCCTCCGGCGGGCGCGGCTAGAACTTCCCGGAGACCAGCGCCAGCGCGGGGCCGTTCACGTTCGAGGCGCCGGGGTCGGCATCGACCACCGCGCGCCGCGGCTGCGGCTGCGTGGCGGACTCGTAGACGCCGTAGGCCGCGCCGGCGAGGATTCCCACGCCCGCGCCGACCATGAGGTTGCGCGCCCAGTTGTTGCCCTGATCGATCAGCGTGATGCCGCCGCCAACCAGGCCGCCGGCGATGCCGCCATAGAGGGCGTCGGTGGCGATGATTGCCGCCGCCGACCTGCCGGTGGGAGCGGAGATGACGCTGGTGGGCTCGTCGTCGACGCGCACCTGCGTCCGCGAGGAGGGCGGAGGCGGCGGCACGTAGTTCGGATCGTTGGGGTTCACCACGACCGTGGTGCCGCCGGCCGGCGGCTGCTGCGGAGCGCTCTGCGTCGTCACCGTCGTGCTGGTGGAGGGAGGTGGCGGCGGCGGCGCTTCCTGTTGCGAGGGCGTGGTCACGGTCGTGGTCGTCTGCGCCAGCGCGGGCAACGAAACCAGGGCCAGCGCGAGCGCCAGGTTGCTCGTCATGCGGCTTCCTCCGTCAGGGGTGTCCCCAATACGCTGGGTGCGGCCGCATAGAGCCGCAATCCACGCCCGGCCCTGCCCCCGCCCGGCGGCTTCGCGGGCTGCCGCGCGCAGCGCGGCCGGCGCGACGAAGCCCGCAAGTAGTAATTCCAGCGCGCCGCGTCGTTGACGCGTCCCTGCCCGCGGCATATCAGGTGCCGCGGCGCGAGAGCATCTCGGTCTTTCGCGACCCTGGGAGCAGACATGTTGCGCACGCGGATTCTCGGCACCGGTTTCGTGACCGGCGAGCACAAGGTCACGAACGCCCAGCTCGCCACGATGATGGATACCTCCGACGAGTGGATCCGCGAACGCAGCGGCGTCGAGGAGCGCTATTACGTCGAATCGGGCACCACCACCACCGACCTGGGCCTGGGCGCGGCGCGCAAGGCCATCGCCGACGCGGGGATCGCCCCGTCCGAGATCGACTACATCGTGTTCGCCACCATGACGCCGGACCACTTCTTTCCCGGCTGCGGCAGCCTGCTCCAGAAGGCGCTCGGGCTCGGCCACGTCCCGGCGCTCGACATCCGGCAGCAGTGCACCGGCTTCATCTACGGCCTGCAGATCTGCGACGCGCTGATCCGCTCCGGCCAGGCGAGGACCGTGCTCCTGGTCGGCGCCGAGGTGCACACCGGCTTCATGCCCTGGACGCAGTGGGACTACCTGTTCGGCCGGGGCGGCGAGCCGCCCAACCCGGAGCAGAAAGCGTGGAACACCCGCTTCCGCGACCGCACCGTGCTCTTCGGCGACGCCGGCGGCGCCTGCGTCCTCCGCGGCGAGGAGGGCGAGCGCGGCCTGCTCGGCTTCAAGGTCCACTCCGACGGCGAAGGGTACGAGGCGCTCTACGTGCCCGTCCCCGGCTTCGCGCAGCGCCCCTACGTCACCGCCGCCGACCTGAGCGAAGGCCGCCACATCCCGGAGATGAACGGCAGGCAGGTCTTCAAGCTCGCGGTGACGCGCATGCCCCAGGTGGTCCGCGAGGTGTGCGACCACTGCGGAGTGGGGGTGCGCGACCTCGACCTGCTCATCGCCCACCAGGCGAATCTGCGGATCAACGAGATCGTGCAGCGCGCGCTGGAGCTGCCGGACGAGAGGGTCTTCAACAACATCCAGCGCTATGGCAACACCACCGCCGCCACCATCCCCATCGCCCTGGACGAGGCGCGCAAGGCAGGGCGCGTCCGCGACGGCGCGCTGGTCTGCTTCGTCGGCCTGGGCGCCGGCTTCCACTGGGGCGCGGCGCTGATGCGCGCCTGAGGGAGAGCGCATGGACCCCTATCTCGACCCGCACGGGGCGGGAACCCGGCCTGCGCTGGTGGTCGGGACCATGAATTTCGGCAAGCGCACGCCGGAGCCGGAGGCGCACCGCATCGTGCAGCGGGCGCTGGAGCGCGGGCTCTCCTTCTTCGACACCGCCAACGTCTACGTGCAGGGCGAATCGGAGCGCATCCTCGGGCGCGCGCTGGGCAAGCGGCGCGCGCAGGCGCGCATCGCCACCAAGATGGGCATCGGCAGGATGAGCGAACCCGAGGGGCTCTCGCCCGAGCGGATCCCCGCGGCGCTGGAGGAGAGCCTGCAGCGTCTGGGCACCGATCACGTGGACCTGTACTACTTCCACAAGCCCGACCACTCGCGCCCGCTCGAGCCCGCGCTGCGCGCCATCGACGAGCTCCTGGCCTCGGGGAAGATCGGCGCCTTCGGGGCCTCCAACTTCGCCTCCTGGCAGTTGCTCGAGATGATCCAGGCGGGGACCAGGCCGCGCGTCGCGCAGCAGATCTACAACCTCCTCATCCGGCAGCTCGAGATCGAGTACTTCCGCTTCGCCGCGAAGTACGGCGTTCACACCACCGTTTACAATCCGCTCGGCGGCGGCCTGCTCGCGGGCAAGGTCAGGCGCGGCGCCGCGCCCGAGCCGGGGTCGCGCTTCGACAGGAACCCCATGTACCAGCGCCGCTACCTGAACGACCGTTTCTTCGACCTGGCCGACGCCTTCGCGGGGCTTGCCGCCGAGGCGGGCCGCACGCCGGTTGCCCTGGCATACCAATGGGTTGCGGCGCGGCCGGGGGTCGATTCAATCCTGCTCGGGCCCGCCACGGTGGAGCAGCTCGACGCCGCCCTCGACGCGGTGGAGCAGCCGCTGCCCGCAGAGGTGGTGGAGCGCGCCGACGAGCTGTACCGCGCCTTCCAGGGCACCGACGCAAGCTATGCGCGGTAATCGCATTCGGATTTGCGGGTAAAGGTGGACGCGGGTGGTGGCCGGTGGCGGTGCCGGTCCCTTGAGTGGCAGGGCCGCGACGGTGCACTCTCGTTCGCATCATGCTCCAGACGCGAGGCTGCCTCGGCGCAGTGTATCGCATCACCGCCGAGTTCCTGGAAAAGCGGGGGCTCAGGAACGAGGTGATCGCGCGCCTGACGCCCGCCTCCCGCAAGCTCCTGGAGCGGCCGCCGTTTCCCTTCTCCTGGCAGGAAGCCGCGGCTCTGGAGGAGATCGAGCGGATCCTCCACGAGCGCTCGCCGAAACTCGCCGCCGAGCTCGGCCATGCGGCCGCCGATTATCTTTCCAATACCTTGATCGCGCCGGTCTTCAAGATGGCGGTGAACCTCTTCGGCAGGAGCCCGGACGCGCTCTTCCAGAACCTGGACCGCTTCTACTCGATGGCGGTGCGCGGCTTCTCCTTCCGCTACGAGCCCGCCGGCGCAGGCGCGGGCACGGTCTTCGTGCAGATCTCCGGCGGCCCGACGCACGAGTCGCTCTACCAGCAGCTGCGGGGAAATCTCGAGGTGATGTACAGCCTCTGCGGGGCCACCGGGACCATCGGCGAGCCCTCGGTGCTGCGCAGCGACGCGGCCGGCGCAGAGGTGTCGCTCGCCGTCAACTGGGCCTGAGCGGCGGCCGGAGAATTGACCTCCGACGAGGGACTCGGATACTGGGAGCGCCGTCCCTCCCCCGGAGAACATCATGGCCGAAGGCATCGCGCCCGTCGCCGACCACAAGCCCTACGTCGCCGACGAGGCACGGATCGCGGAGTTCACGCCCAAGGCGGTGGGCGTGGGGGCACTCTTCGGACTGATCTTCGGAGCCTCCACCGTCTATCTCGCGCTCAAGGCGGGACTGACGGTGAGCGCCTCCATTCCCATCGCGGTGCTCTCGATCTCGCTGCTCAAGAAGCTGGGCGGCTCCACCATCCTCGAGAACAACATCGTCCAGACCATCGGTTCGGCGGGAGAGAGCATCGCCGCCGGCGTGGTCTTCACCCTGCCCGGCTTCCTCTTCCTCGCAGTCGACCCCTCGACGAAGCAGTCGGTGGGCGCGGGATACTTCAGCTACTGGACCATCTTCACCCTGGCGCTCCTCGGCGGGATGCTCGGCGTGCTGATGATGGTGCCGCTGCGGCGCGCGCTGATCGTGAAGGAGCACGGCAACCTGCCCTACCCGGAGGGAGCGGCCTGCGCCCAGGTGCTGATCGCCGGCGAGCAGGGCGGCGCCATGGCGCGCACCGCCTACTCGGGCCTCGGCTTCGCCGTGGCCTACGCCGTGCTGCAGCAGATCTTCAAGTTCATCGCCGAGGTCCCCGGCTACGTGAGCAGCGCCACCAGCCGCATCTTCCCGGCCGCCACCGTGAACGCCGCCATCACTCCCGAGTACATGGGCGTGGGCTACATCATCGGCCCGCGCATCGCCGGCGTGCTGGTCTCCGGCGGCGTGCTCGCCTGGCTGGGATTCATCCCCCTGATCGCGTCGCTCGTGCCTTCGATGACCATCGCGACCCAGCTGGTGAAGCTGGGGTACCTGGCGGACGTGAGCAGGGCCGGCGCCTACGGCTGGGATCCGGCCACCCATACGTTCGCGCAGCTCAACCGCGCCATCTACTTCGCCTACGTGCGGCAGATCGGCGCCGGCGCGGTGGCCGCGGGCGGCTTCATCACGCTGCTCAAGACGCTGCCCACCATCGTCTCCAGCTTCAAGGGCAGCCTCGCTTCGCTGCGCGGCGGCGCCGGGGCGGCGGGCGCGGCCCGGACCGAGCGCGACCTGCCTCTCGGCGTCACCGTGGCGGGCAGCCTCGTGCTGGTGCTGATCATGGCGCTGTTGCCCTTCCTGCCCGGCAACTTCGGCGGCCGGCTCCTGCTCGCGGTCCTGATCGTCGTCTTCGGCTTCTTCTTCGTCACCGTCGCGTCGCGCATCGTCGGACTGATCGGAACCTCGTCCAACCCGGTGTCGGGCATGACCATCGCCACCCTGATGGCCACCTGCCTGCTCTTCCTCGGCATCGGCTGGACCGGCGATTTCTACCAGCCGATGGCGCTCTGCGTGGGCGGCATGGTCTGCATCGCCGCCGCCAACGCCGGCGCCACCTCGCAGGATCTCAAGACCGGCTACCTGGTCGGCGCCACGCCGCGATTGCAGCAGATCGGACTGCTCATCGGCGTGACCGTGGCGGCGCTGGTGATCGGCTTCACCATGCAGGTGCTGGACAAGGCCACCGTCGACGCCGCCACCGGCCTCGTGCGCCACCAGATTGGCACCGAGGCGTTCCCGGCGCCGCAGGGCACGCTGATGGCCACCCTCATCCGCGGCCTGCTCGCGCAGAACCTCGACTGGCAGTTCGTGCTGGTGGGCGTCTTCCTCGCCGTCACCGTGGAGTTGTGCGGCGTCTCGCCGCTCTCGTTCGCGGTGGGCGCCTACCTGCCGCTCTCCACCACCCTTCCCATCTTCGTGGGCGGCGCCATCAAGGGCATCGTCGACCGCCGCTCCGGAGCCGCCGCCTCGAGCAGCCACGGCGAGGACATCGGCCCCGGTTCGCTCTTCGCCACCGGCCTGGTGGCGGGCGGCACGCTGACCGGCACCATCGTCGCCTTCCTGCACTGGGGCGACAAGGTGGGCGCTTTCGTCGACTCGCTCGACCTGAGCGAGAAGCTGACGGGCGCTCTGGGCAGCGGCGGGTACCAGATCCTCGGCGTCGCGGCCTTCGCGTTGATGGGCCTGTTGCTCTACCGCATCGCCCGCCGTCCCTTCGCCACGGAAGGCATCCCACCGCCCGCGCGCTGAATCGGCCGCTGCGGGCGAGCAGGTCAGACTCGAGTTCCGCTCCCATCCGCCCTCCCCGGAGCAGGGGCGCCGAGCTCGCGAAAAAAAAATTATTTTTTTTCGCAGCACTCCGGACAGGGTGTCCGGAATCGGGGTGCGGATTCGAGCCCTTCATGCCTTCATTGCGCGTCTACCCGTCTAGTCGGGGACGTCTGGCATGCCGCTCGCAATGGCCTGCGACGGGCACCCCGTCCCTCAAGCCCATGTGGTTCCGGATCCGACTCGAGCGGGGGCGGCCGCCGGAGAAATGTGCCGGGTCGGCGGATGAGTCCGAACGGCGAGCCGGCGCAGCGGTGGCGGGCTGGTTCATCCGGTTCAACTGCCTCGGAGCCGGTGCGGAACGCGGCGGAACGCGCCTGCTCCCGCGGCACTCTGTCGCGGCTCAGGGCTTGCGCTCTACCCGCAACTCCCCGGTGCGCACGTCGAAGTGGAGCCGGAACTGCGCGCCGGCCTCGTCCTTGAAATCGACGTGGTGCTCGAAGACGGAGCGCGCCTCCTGGATGAGGAACTTGAGGTAGTCGCGATTCCCCTCCTGGAAGCGCTTCAGCGCAGCCAGTCCTTCGGGGTCGCCCGTCAGGTTCATGGGGGCCGACTCTAGCAGACGGGCCCGCTTCCCGTTATCTTGCGCGGCCTCAAAAGGAGCCCGCGCAATGCAGCCCACCCGCCATCCCGATCGTTTCATCGACCGACACCTTGGACCGGACAGCCGCGACATCGAGGAGATGCTGGCGGTGCTGGGGGTGCGCAACCTCGACGAGCTGATCGATCGGACGGTGCCCTCCTCGATCCGGCTGCAGCGGGCGCTCGACCTGCCGGCCGGCCGCTCCGAGTTCGGCCTGCTGCGCGAGCTCTCGGAGATCGCGGCGAAGAACCAGGTGTTCCGCAGCTACATCGGGATGGGCTACTCCGACACCGTCACCCCTCCGGTCATCCTCCGCAACGTGCTGGAGAACCCGGGCTGGTACACGCAGTACACGCCCTACCAGCCCGAGATCTCGCAGGGCCGCCTAGAGGCGCTGCTCAACTACCAGACCATGGTGGAGGACCTCACCGGGCTGCCCGTCGCCAACGCCTCGCTGCTCGACGAGGCCACCGCCGCGGCGGAGGCGATGACCATGTTCCACAACGTCGCCTCCGCCTCGGGCAACGCGTTCTTCGTGGCGCAGGACTGCCATCCGCAGACCATCGAGGTGGTGAAGACGCGCGCCGCGCCCTTCGGCATCGAGGTGATCGTCGGCGATCCCACGAGCTTCGATCCCGCCGGGGCGAAGATCTTCGGCGCCCTGCTCCAGTACCCCGCCACCGACGGCGCCATCCGCGATCCGCGCCCCTTCATCGGGAAGGCGCACGCGGCCGGGGCGCTGGTGGTGGTGGCGGCGGACATCCTTTCTTTGGCCCTGCTCGCCTCCCCCGGTGAGCTCGGCGCCGACTGCGCCGTCGGCTCCACCCAGCGCTTCGGCGTGCCGCTCGGGTACGGTGGACCGCACGCCGCGTACTTCGCCACCCGGCAGGAGTACGTGCGGCACATGCCCGGCCGCATCATCGGCGTCTCCATCGACGCCCAGGGCAAGCGCGCGCTGCGCATGGCGCTGCAGACGCGCGAGCAGCACATCCGCCGCGAGAAGGCCACCAGCAACATCTGCACCGCGCAGGCGCTGCTCGCCATCATCTCCGGGATGTACGCCGTCTATCACGGCCCGCAGGGCGTGAAGGCCATCGCCCAGCACGTTCACGCGCTCACCGCGCAGCTCGCGCGAGGCCTCGCCGCGCTGGGGTTCAAGCTGCGTCACGAGGAATTCTTCGACACGGTGGCGGTGCAGGTGGAGGCGGCGCGGCTGGGCGCCATCTTCACCGCCGCGGAAGCGATGCGGATGAACTTCCGCAAGCTCGACGATCGCACGCTCGGCATCTCGCTCGACGAGACCACCACGCCCGAGGACGTCCGCGACATCCTCACCGCCTTCGCCGGCCCGAAGGCCGTACCGGAGTCGATCGCGGACGAGTCGAAGCTGCCGCGGGCGCTCCTGCGGCAGAGCGGCTACCTTTCGCACCCGGTCTTCAACACGCACCACAGCGAGACCGAGATGCTGCGCTACCTGCGCCTGCTCGAGTCGCGCGATCTCTCGCTCACCCGCAGCATGATCCCGCTCGGCTCCTGCACCATGAAGCTGAACGCCACCGCCGAGATGCTGCCCATCACCTGGCCGCAGTTCTCGCGGCTGCACCCCTTCGCGCCCCGCGCGCAGGCGGCAGGGTACACGCAGATCTTCCAGGAGCTGGAGGCCATGCTGGCGGAGATTACGGGGTTCTCCGGCGTGTCGCTGCAGCCCAACTCCGGCGCGCAGGGCGAGTACACCGGTCTTCAGGTCATCAAGGCCTGGCACGAGTCGCGCGGTGAAGGCCACCGCAACGTCTGCCTGATCCCGCAGTCTGCCCACGGCACCAATCCCGCCTCGGCCGCCATGGTGAACTACCGCATCGTGGTGGTGAAGACCGACGAGAGCGGCAACGTGGACGTGGCCGATCTCGAGCGGAAGGCGGCGGACAACGCCAGGAACCTGGCCGCCCTGATGATCACCTATCCCTCCACGCACGGCGTGTTCGAGGAGGAGATCCGCCGCATCTGCGAGGTGGTCCACCGCCACGGCGGGCAGGTCTACATGGACGGCGCCAACATGAACGCGCAGGTCGGGCTCTGCCGCCCGGGCGACTTCGGCCCCGACGTCTGCCACCTCAACCTGCACAAGACCTTCTGCATCCCGCACGGCGGCGGCGGCCCCGGCGTCGGGCCCATCTGCGCGGCCCGGCACCTCGCGCCCTTCCTGCCCGGCCACCCGGTGGTGCGCACCGGCGGCGAGAAGGCCATCGGCGCGGTGAGCGCGGCCCCGTGGGGGAGCGCCAGCATCCTCCTCATCTCCTGGGCGTACATCAAGATGATGGGCGCCGCCGGCCTCACCCAGGCCACCAAGGTGGCCATCCTCAACGCCAACTACGTCGCCCGGCGGCTCGACGAGCACTTCCCGCTGCTCTACAAGGGCAAGAACGGGTTCGTCGCGCACGAGTGCATCGTGGACTTGCGCAGGGTGAAGCGCGACGCCGGCATCGAGGTGGACGACGTGGCCAAGCGGCTGATGGACTATGGCTTCCACGCGCCCACCACCTCGTTCCCGGTCATCGGCACGCTGATGATCGAGCCCACCGAGAGTGAGCCTCGCGCGGAGCTGGACCGGTTCTGCGAGGCGATGATCGGCATCCGCCGGGAGATCCGCGACATCGAGACCGGCAAGGCCAGGCGCGACGACAACGTGCTCAAGGGCGCGCCGCACACCGCCGAGGTGCTCACCGCCGATCGCTGGGAGCGCCCCTACTCTCGCGAGCACGCGGCCTACCCCGCGAAGTGGGTGCGCGACCACAAGTTCTGGCCCGCGGTCGGCCGGCTGAACCACGTCTACGGCGACAAGAACCTGGTCTGCTCGTGCCCTCCGGTCGAGTCGTACACCTGAGCTGGAGGAGCGGCGATGGCCACCGGCGAGCTGCAGGAGTTCCTCGCCAGGACGTCCTTCTTCGGCGGCCTGATGCCGGAGGTGGTGGGCGCCGTCGCCGACATGCTCAAGGAGCGCCGCGTCGCCGCCGGCGAGGTGCTCTTCGAGGAGGGCGATCAGGGCCGCTCGATGTTCATCGTCCGCGAGGGCGCGCTGATCGTCCAGCGGCACTGCAGCGACGGCACGCAGGCGCGCCTGCTGATGATGCGTCCCGGCGACTTCTTCGGCGTCACCGCGCTCATCGACATGGAGCCGCGGCCGTTCTCCTGCCGGGCCGAGAAGGACTGCCTGCTCTACGAGCTGACCAACCTGGACCTCTACAGGCTCTACAAGTCGGACGTGAAGACGTACGTGCTGGTGCTGCAGAACATCAACCGCGAGCTGGTGCGGCGGCTGCGCAAGGCGGGCTCGCGCATCGCAACGCTGGAGGATGCGCTGCACGCGGCCCCCGGCCACCGCGACGGCCACTGAGTCGCACCGGAAACCACCCCGCCACACCTCCAGGGTGTACCGCACGGTACGGATAATTCCAGGCCTTGCCAGTACAATTTCCAGAATGAGAAGTTGCCTTTACTACACGTTCAACCGCATGCTGGCAGCCCATGCTTGACGACAGTCTGCGAAATCTCATCGCCCTCCACGGCGTCGGCGAGACTCGCAGCCGCGGCATCCTCATCGTCGATGACGAGCCGCAGAACCTGATCGTCCTTCGCAACTTTCTCGAGGGCGGCTACAGGGTCTTCGAGGCGCAGTCGGGCAAGCAGGCGCTGGAAGTGGCGAAATCCGCCGAGCTGGACGTGGTCATCACCGACCAGCGCATGCCCGAGATGTCCGGCGTCGAGCTGCTCGAGAAGCTGCGGGAATTCAAACCCGACGTGGCGGGAATCGTCCTCACCGGCTTCACCGATCCGCCCGCGCTGATCTCGGCCATCAACCGCGCGCGGGTCTTCCGTTTTCTCAAGAAGCCCTGGCAGCCGGACGACATCCTCGAGGCGGTCCGGCACGCGAGCGACCACGTCCACCAGGCCCGCGCCATCGAGCGGCTGGTGGCCCTGCTTTCCAAGCGCACCGAGGAGCTGGACGCAAGTCTTGCGCAGGTGCGAAAGACCCAGACGCAGCTTTTGCACATGGAGCGCCTCGGCACCATGGGCAAGCTCGCCGCGGGAGTGGTCCACGACCTGCGCAATCTCATGGTCAGCCTGGGCTACATTGAAAGCGTGCTGCAGCAGCGCAAGGTGGCACCGGACGTGCTGGAGAGCGTCCAGGTCGGCACCAATGGCGTTGGAAACCTGATCCAGACGCTCGAGGCAATGCACCAATTCGCCCGGGGGGGGGGACTCACCGTCGAAAAGACGCCGCTTTGCCCATCGCTGGTCGTCCAGGATGCCATCGCCATCGCCCGCATGGACATGGGATTCCGGGCCCACAAGGTTTCCGTCAACGTGGAGGAGAACCTCCCCACCGTGAGCGGAGATCGGCAGAAGCTCACCCAGGTGCTGCTCAACCTGGTGCGCAACGCCGTGCAGGCAACCGGCCAGTGGCGCCACATCGGCGTCGAGGCCACGCGCCGGAGCGGCCGGGTGGTGTTCGCCGTGGAAGACGAAGGCCCGGGCGTGCCTGCCGAGCTGAAGCAGAGCCTTTTCAAGCCGTTCGTCTCAACCAAGGGCGAAGGCGGTATGGGAATGGGTTTGTACATGGCAAAGTTGATCGTCGATTCGCACCAGGGGGAGATTGCGGTTGTCGACCGGCCACAGGGCGGCGCGCGATTCGAGGTGCGGCTGACCCCGATGGAGGAAGCGACGTGACCGTTCCGCTGCAACGCATCCGTAACTACGAAGAGCTCGACGGCGGTCAGGGCCGCGAGGTCTTCTTCCGCCCCCACCGGTACCGCGCCGCCGATCTGCTTCCGCTGCGATCCGAGGTCGTCCTCTTCGCCCAGCAAGCGAGGGCCTGCCCGCTGCTCGACGTCTCCCAGAACGGCGTCGCCTTCGAGTGGCCGGGAGGCAGCTCCATCGCGGTGGGCGACCCCATCGGCGAGATGGCCGTGCGCTTCGACACCCACGAGGCGTATCGCGGCGAGGCGCGGGTGGGCTCGGTGCGCGAGGTGAGCGGCACCACCATCGTCGGCGTCTCGTTCGAGGGAATGCTGCTGCCGGTGGACGAAGTGCTGGAGCTGCGCGCCATCAAGGGATTCGCGCAGAGCGGGGAGCTGCCGGCCGCGTCCTGGCGCGCTCCCGGCCACGACCGCTTCAAGGTGCTGGTGAGCGAGCTCCGCCTCTTCCTCGAGGACGCGGAACAGCAGTTCAAGCGCCTGGAGACCGAGCTGCCCTGGCACGTCCTCCACGGCGAGGGCTCACCGGCCCGCACCGCGCTCATCGCCAAGGTGCGGGAGACCTTCGCCGACGAGGTGATCCGCTTCAGCGAGGACATCGACGCGGCCATGCGCGGCGCTCCGCCGACCCATGCCCAGGCGCTGATCCAGTGGTCGCGGCGCAACCTGCACGAGATGTTCATGCGCTCGCCCTCCATGCATCGCGCCGCCACCAAGCCGTTCGGTTACCCCGGCGACTACGAGGTGATGCGCTTCATCTACGAGAAGCCCTTCGAGGGCCCCACCCTCTTCGCCAAGGCCATCTCGCTCGCCTTCGACGCCACCCGGGCCTCCCGCGCCGTGCGCCACCGCAAGGACCTGGTCAAGCGCGAGCTGCGCACGCTGATCGAGTCGCGCCGCCGCCCGCTCCGCATCCTGGCGCTCGCCTGCGGGCCGGCACAGGAGCTGATGGAGCTGTTCCAGGAGATCCCCGAGCTGCCCGCGCCGGTGGAGATCGTCCTCTTCGACCAGGACAAGGGAGCGCTCGCCTACGCCTACCGCCGCCTCAAGCCGGTGGTCGATCGCTGGGAGGGGCAGGCGAAGATCATCTACCTGCACGACTCGATCAAGCGCCTGCTTCGCGACGCCAACCTCTTCGCCGAATTCGGCAAGTTCGACCTCGCCTACTCCGTGGGCCTGTTCGACTACCTGAAGGTGAGCACCGCGGTCGGGCTCGCGCGCAACATGGTGGGCCGCCTCGGCGAGGGCGGCCGCGCGATGATCGCCAACATGGTGCCGGAGAACCCGAGCCGCTGGTACATGGAGCACCACCTCGACTGGTGGCTCATCTACCGCTCGCGGCCGGAGCTGCTGGAGATTGGCGCCCGCGCGGCGCCGGGAGCACGGCTGCAGATCCTCGACGAGGAGAGCGGCGTGAATCCCTTCGTGGAGATCACCCGCGATTGAGCGACCCGCTGCCAGCAGCCTTCGAGGAGCGCTGGGCGCGATGGCGGCTGGACGGCAACCGGCGGCGCGTCCGCATCGGTCTCTGGATCGCGGTCGCGCTCTACTCCTGCTTCGGCGTGCTCGACTTCCTGCTCGCGCCGCCGGACGCGTTGCCCATCCTCTGGGGGACACGGGTGGCGGTGCTGGCCGCCACCGCGGCGATGTTCTGGCTCCTGCCCCGGCAGCTCTTCGCCGAGCATCCCGACGCGGTCTCGGGAACCTACACGGTGCTGGTCGCCGCCGGCATCTCGGTGATGACCCTCTACCTCGGGGGCCTCGCCTCGCACTACTACGCCGGCCTCTGCCTGGTCATCATCGGCAGCGGCCTCCTCTTCGTCTGGGACGCGCCCACCGTGGCGGCCACCCAGGCGATGATCATCGTCAGCTTCGTCGTCCCCAACGTCATCGCCGGCAGCGTCGGCGACCTCCCGCAGGCGCTCTCCAACCTGGCCTTTCTCGGCGCCATCGCCGCGGTGGCCGGCACCGGCCAGATCGTCCTCTACCGCAGCCAGCGCGAGCAGGTGCTCAACCAGGTGCGGCTGGAGGAGACCAAGGCCTCGCTGGAGCAGGCGCACGAGCAGCTCAAGGCGCTGGACCAGTTCAAGTCCACGCTCTTCGCCAACATCACCCACGAGTTCAAGACGCCGCTCGCCATGGTGCTGGCGCCGCTGGAGCTGATCCTCCACGGCGAGATGGGCGAGCTGACCCCCGCCCAGCGCAACACCTTCGACTCGATGTTCAAGAGCGGCCTCAAGCTGCTCAAGATGATCGGCGACCTGCTCGACCTCTCGCGGCTGGAGGACTCCAAGCTGCGCCTCAAGATCGCCCAGGTGGACCTGGCCGAGTACCTGCGCGGGCTGGTGGGAGAGGTGGAGCCGCTCGCCTCGCGCAAGGGCATCGAGCTGAAGCTCCAGCTCGAGACCCAGACCACCCAGGTGTGGTGCGACCTCGAGCGCATCGAGCGCGTCTTCCTCAACCTGCTCTCCAACGCCACCAAGTTCACGCCTCCGGGCGGCCACATCCGCGTGGCGATGAAGGAGAAGGGGTCTCTCGCGGAGGTGGTGGTGGAGGACGACGGGCCCGGCTTTCCCGCCGCGGTCTCGGAGCGCATCTTCGAGCGGTTCTACCAGGTGGACATGGGCGGCTCGCGTCGCTACGGGGGCACCGGCATCGGGCTGGCGCTCGCCAAGGAGATCGTCGAGCTGCACGGCGGCTCCATCCACGCCGAGTCGGTGCGCGGCGCGAAGTTCACGGTGGAGCTGCCGCGCGACCGCGAGCATTTCCGTGCCGACGTGCTCGACCGTCGCGGCCCGGCCCGCGACGTGCGCGAGGGCCAGCGCGCCAACGACCGCGGGCTGATGGACTTTGCCGTGCAGATGGCGGCGCGCGACGAGTACCGCCTCCTCGACATCGCCGAGGCCACCGACCGCCGCGTCTCCCCCCGCGATGGCGACGAGGAGACGCGGGCGCACGTGGCGCTGGTGGTGGACGACACCCCGGACATCATCCGGCTCGTGCACAACTCGCTGCACACGCACTTCAAGGTCATCTCCGCGGAGGACGGCATCAAGGGGCTGGAGATGGCGAGGCGCGAGCGCCCCTCGCTGGTGGTCACGGATCTCATGATGCCGGGCATGGACGGACTGGAGCTGACCCGGCGGCTGCGCGGCGGGGAGGACACCCGGCACATCCCCGTGCTCATGCTCACCGCCAAGGGCGATCTCGACGATCGCGTGGCCGGGCTGGAGACGGGCGTCTCCGCCTACCTGGCCAAGCCCTTCTCGCCCCGCGAGCTCCTCACCACGGCGCGATCGCTGGTGCAGGCGCAGGAGACCACCGCCGACATCGTGCTCACCCAGCGCATGGACTCGCTGGAGATCGTGGCCGGCGGCCTGGCGCACGAGATCAACAACCCGCTCAACTACCTCAAGAACGCGCTCGCGCGGGTGCGGATGGACGCCGACGCGCTCCTGGGCGGGAAGGTGGCGGCGGACGAGCTGCCGCGGGTGGAGCGGCGCATGCGCGAGCTCTTCGAGGTGGCGGAGAGCGGGATCAAGCGCATCACCGCCACCGTGGAGCTGATGAGCAGTTACAGCAAGGCCGGCTACTCGCGCATGCTCCGGACGCACGACGTCTTCGCCGCCGCCCGCGAGGTGGTGACGCTGGTGCTGCCGGCCACCGGGCGCACGGTCGCGGTCGAGTTCGAGTTCGACGGCGACGGCGTCGCGGAGTGCGTTCCGGAGGAGCTGAACCAGGTGATCTCCAACCTGGTGCAGAACGCCATCGAGGCGGCCCCGGAGAGCGGCGGGCGGGTCCGGGTGAGCGGCTCGCGCCAGGGCGGGGCGGTGGTCCTCTCGGTGAAGGACAACGGGCCCGGGGTGAAGCCGGAGGACGCGCAGCGCATCTTCACGCCGTTCTTCACCACCAAGGGGCCGGGGCGGGGAATGGGCATGGGGCTCACCATCGCGTGGCGGGTGGTGCAGAGCCTCGGGGGGAGCCTGGAGGTGAAGCCGGGACCGGGGGCTGAGTTCGTGCTCCGGGTGCCGGTGAAGCAGGGTCAGGAGCTGAAGGCGGTTTCCTGAGGGGACCCGGGCTCCGGCGCAGCCCTCAGGAAGCGCCCTTCTTCGACAGCAACGCCACCTTGTTCCTTGCCGCCAGCACCTGTTGCCGGAGGACGTCTGCCTGGCGGGCCAGGTCTTCCATGTCCTTCTCGCCGGCGGCCCGGGAGATGGCGGCGGCCTCCTCGGCGACCTGCTGCATGCGGGACTGGACCTCGTCGATCTTCGACGGGCCGGCGCGGAGGAGATCCTGCATCTCGCGGGCGGCCGTGCCCAGGTCGCCCATGCGCTGGAGGAGGACGGCAAACTCCTTGCGGCGGGCCGCGATCTCATGGGCGCGCTCCACCAGCGCGGCGGCGTCGGATTCCTGCTTCTGACGCGCGGCGGCGACCGCCGCGACCAGCTTCTGCACGTGGGAGTTGATGCGGTCCTGGCTCTCCGCTGCGCGGGTGAGCGCCTCGGTGGCGCGCTCCAGGCCCTTCTCGGTGTTGAGCTTCACCCTCGCGGCCTGCGCGGCCAGATCCTCGAAGCGGCGCAGCTCCTGATCGAGAGCGAAGGCCGCCTCCGCCAGCTCGCTGGTCTTGTCGGAGCGAGGCACCGCCGCTCACATACCCGCTGCCGCGCGCCCCTGCAATCCCGCTGCCCGCTCCAGGGCAGAGTCGATCACCCGCTGCTCCAGCGACTGGCCGCTCAAGGCGTCGATCTCGACCAGGCCGGTGGGGCTGGTCACGTTCACCTCGGTGAGCTTGCCGCCGATCACGTCGATGCCCACGAACCAGAGGCCCAGCTCCTCGAGCGACGGCGCCAGCCGCCGGCAAATCTCGCGGTCGCGGGCGGTGAGGGGCGCGGGCGCGGCGCTGCCCCCGGAGGCGAAATTGGCGCGCAGCTCGCCGGCGCGCGGCACGCGCAGCACCGCTCCGATGGGCTCTCCGCCGAGCAGGATGATGCGCTTGTCGCCCTCGCGCACCGCCGGCAGGTAGGCCTGCGCCATCACCGGCAGCTTGCCGCCTTCGGTGGCGATCTCCAGCAGCGCGGAGAGATTCGGGTCGGAACGGCGCACGCGCAGGACGCCCTGCCCGCCCCAGCCGTCCAGCGGCTTGACCACTCCGTCGCCCCCCTGGGCGTCGATGAAGGCGCGCAGCCGCCAGATCTCGCGCGACACCAGCGTGGGCGGCGTCAGGTCGGGAAAGCGCAGCGCGAACAGCTTCTCGTTGGCGGCGCGCAGCCCTCGCGGGTGGTTGAGCAGCAGCGGCCCCTCCGAGAGCTCGACGAGCTGGGTCGCGCGGACGTAGGCCACGTCCACCGGCGGGTCCTTGCGCAGGAAGAGGATGTCCAGCTCGTCGAGAGGCGCGTCGAAGTCGCCGGCCACCCGGTAGTGCGCTCCGGGCTGCCGCTGCACCTCGACGATGCGCATGCGCGAGCAGGCGCGGCCCTCCGCCGCGTAGAGCCATTCCTGCCGCAGCTCGCGCACTTCCAGGCCGCGGCGCTGGCACTCCAGCATCAGCGCGAAGGTGGAGTCGTGGTCCACCCTCACGCTCTCGATCGGGTCCATCAAGAAGCCGATGCGCATGGACGAAACCTGTGGCGTGGCCGCCGCCGCGGCATCCTGCGGATTCGCCCGCGCGCGCGCAAGGCCGCCTGCCTGCTCGCGTCACCTCTCCGGCTTGAGGAAGAGCGCCCCCAGGGGCGGCAGCGTGAGCAGGAGCGAGCAGGCGCGGCCGTGGCTTGGCTCCGCCTGCGCCTGCACGGCCCCCTGGTTGCCCACGCCGCTGCCGCCGTAGCTCTGCGCGTCGCTGTTGAGCAGCTCGCGCCAGCGGCCTCCGCCGGGCACGCCCACGCGGTAGCCGGCCCGGACCACCGGCGTGTAGTTGAGGACGCAGAGCACCGGATCGCCGTCGCGGCCCTTGCGCAGGTAGCTGGCCACGCTCTGGTTGGAGTCGTTGGCGTCCACCCATTCGAAGCCTTCCGGCTGCACGTCGAGCTGGTGGAGCGCGGGCTCGTGGCGCATGAGCCGGTTCAGATCCGCGACCAGCCGCTGGATGCCGGCGTGCCCCGGCTCCTCGGCGAGGTGCCAGTCCAGGCTGGATTCGTGGCTCCACTCCCGGCGCTGCCCGAACTCGCCGCCCATGAAGAGCAGCTTCTTGCCCGAGAGCGACCACTGGTTGCAGAGGAGCAGGCGGAGGTTGGCGCGCTTCTGCCACTCGTCGCCGGCCATCTTCTCCAGGAGCGAGCCCTTGCCGTGCACCACCTCGTCATGGCTCAGCGGGAGGACGAAGTTCTCGTGGAAGGCGTAGAGGCCGCGAAAGGTGAGCGCGTTGTGGTGGAAGCGGCGGTGCACCGGGTCGCGCTGCATGTAGTAGAGCGTGTCGTGCATCCAGCCCATGTCCCACTTGAAGCCGAACCCCAGCCCGCCCAGCCAGGTGGGCCGTGAGACGCCGGGCCAGGAGGTGGACTCCTCCGCGTAGGTCTGCGCCCCCTCGTGCCGGCCGAAGACCTCGGTGTTGAGCCGCTGCAGGAAGCTGATGGCGTCCAGGTTCTCCCGCCCGCCGTGCACGTTGGGGATCCACTCGCCTTGCTTGCGCGAGTAGTCGAGGTAGAGCATGGAGGCCACCGCGTCCACCCGCAGCCCGTCGGCGTGGTAGCGGTCCAGCCAGAACATGCCGCTGGAGAGCAGGAAGCTGCGGACCTCGTGGCGGCCGTAGTTGAAGATGAAGCTCTTCCAGTCCGGGTGGAAGCCCTGGCGCGGATCGGCGTGCTCGTAGAGCGCGGTGCCGTCGAAGCGCGCGAGCCCCATGTCGTCGGAGGGAAAGTGCGACGGCACCCAGTCGAGGATCACGCCGATCTCCGCCTGGTGGAGCTGGTCGATCAGGTACATGAGGTCCTGCGGCGTGCCGTAGCGGCTGGTGGGCGCGAAGTAGCCGGTGGTCTGGTATCCCCACGAGCCGTAGAAGGGGTGCTCCATCACCGGCAGGAACTCCACGTGGGTGAAGCCCAGCCGGTTGAGGTACTCGCAGAG